>CAJOKR010000081.1 GCA_905235135.1 uncultured Bacteroidales bacterium | reverse complement strand
TCAAGAAAATGAAAATCTGTAGGTCACAGCGGCCTCCCGACTGAAACGCCAACCCCCGCCAACAGGGGAAGTGCGCCTTGGCGGGGGTGAAAGTTGGGTCAAGTGGTTCCGCACCATCAACATCGCGGGCGAGGAACTCACCGACCAGGAGCTGCGCAACGCCGTGTATGCGGGCTCTTGGGTGAGCGATGCCAAACGCTACTTCAGCAAGAACGGGGCCCCGGCGGCCAAGATCGGGAGCGACTACCTCACCGGCTCCGCCATCCGGCAGGACTACTTGGAGACCGCCATCTCGTGGATCTCCGACGGCAACATCGAAGTGTATATGTCGAACCACCAGCACGATGCGAGCGCGGCTCCGTTGTGGCAGTTTTTCCAAGCCGTCATCACTTGGATTGATACCTCGTTTCGTCCCACCAAGGAGCGCAAGAAAATCATGAAGGGGGTGGATTGGGGAATGCTATACAAGCAGTTCAAAGACAAGGTGTTCGACTTCAGTGAGATAGACAATGAGGTGAAGCGGCTCATCCTGGACGATGACGTGACCAAGAAGACGGGCATCTACCCCTACATCCTCACCCGGAAGGAGAAATATCTGTCCATCCGGGCCTTCACCGAGGCGCAGAAGTTGGCGGCCTACGAGCGGCAGGGCGGCATCTGCGCCGACTGCGGGCAGCATTTCGATCTTTCGCAGATGGAGGCCGACCATATCACGCCGTGGCATGAAGGCGGGCGCACCGTGGCCGAGAACTGCCAGATGCTGTGCAAAGAATGTAACAGGAGGAAGAGTGGGAAGTGATTCCGCCTTTCCAACTGCGGGACGCAGTTGGCACCTATTGTTCCATCAAAAACCTTGACGCCTCGATTCCCGCCATGCTGCCGGTGCCGGCGGCGATGACGGCCTGGCGAAAGACGGGATCCTGCACGTCGCCGGCGGCGAACACGCCCTCCACGTTGGTCTTCGTGCTGTCGGGTTTCGTGACGAGATAACCCTGCTCGTTCATATCCAACTGTCCCACAAAGAGTTCGGTGGTCGGTACCACGCCGATGGCCTCGAACACGCCATCGACCTCTAAGGTGCGCTCCTCGCCGGTCTGCGCGTGCTTTACCTTCAAGCCCGTCACCTTCTTGATGAATCCCTGCTGCACGCCGGTAATCTCCACGGGTACGTGACTCCACACGACCTCGATGTTCGGGGTGGCTAACACACTCTTCTGCAAAGCCACAGTGCCCCGGAACTGGTCGCGGCGGTGCACGATATAGACTTTCGTGCAGAGCTGCGACAGGTAGAGGGCGTCCTCCAACGCGGTGTCGCCGCCGCCGATGACCACAGTGGTCTTGTTGCGGAAGAAGTTGCCGTCGCAGGTGGCGCAGGTGGAGACCCCGAAGCCGCGGAATTCGTCCTCTCCGGGCAGATGCAGCCAGCGTGCGCTTGCACCCGTGGCCACGATGACCGTATCGGCGATAATCTCCTCACCATCATCGAGTTGGCAGTGGAACGGACGTGCGCTGAAATCGACCTTCGTCACCATCTTGGGCTGCATCTCCACCCCCAACTTCAAGGCTTGCTCGCGCAGTTTGTCCATGATGACCGGACCGCCGGCGCCGCCCGGGAATCCGGGAAAGTTCTCCACTTCGTTGGTGATGGTCAGCTGACCGCCCTGTTGCATCCCTTCGATGAGGAGGGGTTTCAGGTCGGCACGCGCCGTATATACTCCGGCCATGTAGCCCGCAGGCCCCGAACCGATGATGAGACATTTTACGTTCCTTGACATATCTTCTTGAATTTTAACGATTTATAATCAATAATCGGAGTTTGTTATTCGGTCGCGAAGATACGATTTTTTGAAACCGCTTAAACCAAAAAAAAAGTATCTTTGCGCCTTGTTTTTTTTGAGTAATAGAAAGAAATTATTAATATGAAAAAACTGTTGTTATGGGTGGCTTTTTTGGCCTTCTGCCCGTTGATTTGGGCGCAGAATCTTCAAATTTCGCAGAATTCTTACCAGAAAGTGGCTTTTTCGTTGGAAAACGGCTCAATTTCTGTGGATGTGATTTCCCTGGCTGAGGGCGACTTCACGCTGCTTTCGCTGTCGGATTGCTTCCCTTCGAACAATCCCGGTGCCCCGCAACTGCCGGTGTGGAGCAAATTGCTGCAGGTACCCGTTTGTGATTCCGTGGTAGCCCACGTGACTGGCGCGCAATACACGGACTATGACGCTGCCGACCTCGGTATCACGCACCCCGTGATTCCGGCGCAGTTCCCCGCACCCAAGAACGGTACGGTCCCGCCTTTTGCTTATAATTCAACCGTTTATACCACCAACGCCTTCTACTCTCTGCCGCTCGTGCGCGTGGAGAAGGCTGGTATCAAGCGTAGTGCGGCCCTCGCTAACATCTATGTTTCTCCGGTACAGTACAATCCCGTTACTGGTAAAGTAAGAGTTTACACGCACCTTGACGTGGAGGTTACTTTCGTGAACGCCGACATGGCTCGCACTAATGCTCTGAAGAAATTCGAATCTCCGATGTTCTCCCTCGATGAAGGTCTGGTGGTCAACAAGATGCAAGAAGATCGCGATGAACTTTCCACCCTTCCCATCAAATACCTCATCGTCGGAAACTCGATGTTTGCCAATAACGGGGATCTGGAGGCTTTCGTGAACTGGAAGCGCCGCCTGGGCTATATCGTGGAGGTGGCTTTTACGAACGATGCAGCTGTGGGTACCACCACTACTTCTATCCAGAGCTTCATCCAGAGTCGTTATGATGCCGGCACGGCAACCGATCCCGCCCCGACTTTCCTGCTGCTGCTCGGCGACCGCGAGCAACTGCCCGCCTTCACCGGCACGACCGACAACGACCACATCACCGATCTTTACTACGCCACCCTTTCTGGCAACGACAACCTCCCCGACCTCTACTATGGCCGCTTGTCTGCCACCAATAACGACCAACTTTCGCACCAGATTGAGAAAATTCTGGAATATGAGCAATATACCATGCCGGATCCTTCCTATCTCGGCAATGCCGTGTTGATTGCCGGCACCGATGCAAATTTCGGTCCCACCCACGCTAACGGCCAGGTGAACTACATCACCAGCAACTATATGAACGCCAGCAATCCCCGTTATACCAACGTGATGGCGCATCTCTACAATTGCTCTTCCGAGGCTGCTCTGATTCGTTCGGAGGTGAGCGCTGGTGCGGGTTGGGTCAATTACACCGCTCACGGCAGCGAGACCAGCTGGGCGGATCCTTCATTCACCACCTCACACGTGGCGCAGCTGCAAAACACCGACAAATACGGCTTGATGATCGGCAACTGCTGTCAGTCGGGCAACTTCAAGACCGGTGAATGTTTCGGCGAAGCCCTGCTTCGTGCTGAGAAAAAGGGTGCTATGGGCTATATTGGCGCCTCCAACAACAGCTATTGGGGTGAGGACTTCTACTGGGCTGTGGGTTTCCGCAACAATATCACGGCCAACCCTGTCTATGTTGCCAGTGCACTGGGTATGTATGACAAAGTGTTCCATGCCTACGGCGAAGACCACAGCGTATGGGTCTCCACTATCGGTGGTATCCTGACCGGCGGCAACATGACCGTTGAATCCTCAACTTCGAGTATGAAGCTTTACTACTGGGAGATTTATCACTGCTTCGGTGATCCGTCGGTGCGGGTCTTCTTAGGCATTCCTTCCCAAATGGATGTCGTCGCTTCTCCAGTCATCCCCACCAATACCACGACTTACGATGTGACCGCGGTTCCGTATGCTTACGTGGCGCTGACTTGCGGCACGACCCTCATCTCTGCCACTTTTGCTGACGAGAATGGTGCTGCCACGCTCGCTCTTCCCCAGTCGCTCGATCCTTGCTCTTGTGAGTTGGTGGTTTTGGCGCAGAACTACATTCCCTATTTCCAGGCAGTGCAGGTGATCACGCCTAACGGTCCCTACGTGGTTCCGGTTTCTGTGGAAGTGGCTAATAATACGACTTATACGCAGGGTTCCCACGTGAAAATGAACCTCTCGCTTTCCAATGTGGGCGTAGCTGCCGCCTCCCAGGTCTATGCCACGCTCACCCCGGACATCGCCATCACGATGCTGCAAGATTCCGTTTTTGTGGGCGGAATCAGCGTGAACGGTACGGAAAGCCGCACCAACGCTTTCTCTTTTGTGATGCCTGAAGCAGAGGACTACGTGCAACTGCCCTTCACGCTTCGTGTCCACTGGCAGGACACCATCATTGAGCGCAATGTGAATGTGCGGGTGCTGCTGCCGAAGGTGCAACTCAAGGAATACACCACCACGGTCAATGCGGCCCCGGTGCAGATTTATTCTCCCGGCGATGAGGTGGTTTTCGCTTTCCAGAACCAGAATTCCGGTCACATGGCCGTCGTTGATGGTACTGTCGATCTGACCTGCAACTACTCCGGCGTACAGGTAATCACGGATATGATCACAATTAGTGGTCTGAATCCCAACGACATCGCGGTGCGTGATTTCACGGTGCGGATCGCCGATACCGTCCCCGACAAGGCGTTGGTGCCGCTGTATTACCATACTTATTATGATGGGATGTTGCGGGTGGATACGCTGAGAATCATGATTGGTGCTGATGCAGAGGACTTTGAGAGTGGCGATCTCAGTTCTCACAACTGGTCCATGAACAACTACCCCTGGATAGTGACGACTACGAATCCGCATTCCGGCAGCTATTGCGCTCGCTCGGCCCAGAACTTGCCCAATAATTCCTCTTCCAAAATGACCATCACGATTAGCCCGAACGCCGATGGCCAGCTGTCTTATTATCGGAAAGTGAGTTCCGAGGCGAACTACGACAAGTTTATCCTCTATGTTGATGATAACCAGGTAGATGTGGCTTCTGGTAATGTGCCGTGGACCCAGTTCGTCACCGATATTCCCGCCGGTACGCATACCATCTGTTTCTCCTACGAAAAGGACTATTCCCAGGCGAGTGGCAGCGACTGCGCATCGATTGACGATATCATGCTTCCCTGTGTCGGCATCATGGTGATTGAGGATGTGGTCGATACTTCGCATGTCAGCGTGGAGGAATATGCAAAGGCACACGCTACCGTCTTCCCGAACCCCACCAGCGACCGCGTGATTATCGAGAGCGAGAATCCGGTGCAGAAGGTGGTCCTCTTCGACCTGAATGGCCGCATCGTGAAGGCTGAGATTCTGGGCGGTGAAAACCGCTGCGAGATGCTCATGGGCGATGTGCCCGCCGGCTTCTACCTGCTGCAACTTACGTTCGACGACCAACAGATTCAGAACCTGAAGATTATCAAGCGGTAATGGCGAATACTTCGGCACAATATGAGGAAATGATTGCCTATTGCGGGAAGGTTTTCCGCGACAAGGCGACTGATTACGGCACGGCTTGGCGCGTGTTGCGGCTGCCGTCTCTCACAGACCAAATCTACATCAAGGCCAACCGCATCCGCAGTATCCAGGAAAAAGGGGTTGCGAAGGTGGCTGAGGGCATTATCCCCGAGTTCGTGGGCATCGTCAACTACTGCGTGATGGCCCTCATCCAGCTCGAAATCGGCGTGGCCGAATCCCAAGAGGAAGTTGAGATGGACATCGAAAAGGTGACAGCGCTGTACGACAAGTACATCCACGCCGCCAAAGACCTGATGATGGACAAGAACCACGACTACGGCGAAGCCTGGCGGCAGATGCGCATCAGTTCCATCGCCGACATCATCCTCATGAAGATTTTCCGCACCAAGTCCATCGAGGACCACCAGGGCAACACCCTCGTCTCCGAAGGCCTCGACGCGAATTACTACGATATGATCAATTATTCGATGTTCTGCCTTATTCGTCTCGTCCTCGAAAAAGAAAAATAGTCCCTTACCACCCCGGCCTATCGGCCACCCCTCCAGAGGAGGGGAATAGGGAACCCGCAGGGCGGGGAGGTAAGGTGTCAAGACAAGTAAAGATAACAATCAAAATCAACAGTCAATGTCAAAGAAAGAACCCCTCTGGCTTAAAATCATCCGCATCCTGTTAGGGTGCCTGTTCCTCTTCTCCAGTTTCACGAAGGCCATCGACCCGGTGGGCTTCGGGGTGACGATGAACGACTACTTCGTCTCCTTCCACATGGGCTTCCTGCACCCGTTGGCGCTCTTTGCGGCGGTGGTGGCCATCACCTGCGAGTTCGTGCTGGGCTGCATGATGCTCTTCCGCGTCCGCGTGCAGTTGGCCGCCTGGGGCTATCTTATCTTCATGACGTTCTTCTTCTTCCTCACGCTGTGGCTCGCCATCGCGGAGTATATGGAGGTGAACGGCATCCACTATTTCGGAGTGGTCAAGGATTGCGGTTGTTTCGGCGACGTCATTGAGATGTCCAACAAGGCCACCTTCCTGAAGAATGTGGTCTTTATCATCCCCACGCTCATCGTTTTCTTTAACCGCAAGAAGATCAGCGACTGTCGCCTGACGGTGCTCGGTCAATGGATTGCCGTGGCCGTTTTCGCTCTCATCGCCGTCATCTTCCAGCTCTACGTCATCCGTCATCTGCCGTTCATCGGCAAGAGCGACTGGAACAAGGGCAAAGATGTGTCGGTGTTTGTGGCGCAGCCTGCGCAGAAGGATGTGGTGTTCCTTTACCGCAACACCGCTACCGGCGAGGAGGTCACCCTCACGCAGGACGAGCTGATGTCGCAGGAGGACAGCTTTTACGAGAAATACGAGTATGTTTCCCGCGAGGACAAGATCATCAAGAAGGCGGTGAAGGCCAAGATCGACGGTTTCAACATGCTCGATGAGAACGGTGCCGACCACGCCCCTGAATATTTCGCCACCGACGGCGACCGCGATGTCTATATTCTCTACGTCCACGACCTGAACGAGGCTAACGCCAAGGGAATGCAAAAGGCGCTGGCTCTCGCCAAAGCCTGTGCGGACAACGGCATCGACTTCGTGGGCATCACCAACTCTTCGGAGGATGAGATTGCGATGTTCGTGAACGAATACGGCATTGAGTTCCCGATCTACTACAATCCCATCAACCCCATCACGGGACCCTTCATGGTGCGCGACGCCATGCGTTCCAACCCCGGCATCATGCTGATTCACAACGGCGTGGTGATGGATAAATGGGCGTGGAGAGATTTCCCGGAGAAACCGGTGGAGGATTGATTTCCTTTTTGCAGTTTTCGACCAAAATATAAACAAAGGATGCCTTATGGATGGGGATTCATGGATCTCCTCGTATCACACGTATCTACACGTATGATGTCAGTGGGAATCCGCGCGAGCGGCGGGCGATATGGTTGGGGGCGGGTCATTGGCGGTGGGGAAAAAGGTAATAAATACGTAATATTCGATTGTCTAAAAGCGTTTAGTGCCTGCTATACCAATAGCGATTCCTAATATCATTTCATATTTGTATGTGACTGACATGGGTTCTTCCTGCAATTGAATATTTCCCGTCTGTTTATTAATAATATAAACTGTGGTGTCGCGGGAGTGGTAACCGGGAGAGCATGTGGCTACTATTATGGAATCATTGTATCGCACTCTTATGACTATCTCGTCAAGCTCTCCAACAGGAAGCACAATGTTCCTTCTAGGATATTGGCAGATGCATTGAGGGTAATCTTGACCATAAAAATAATTACCGCCCAAATCAATTTCACTACCCATGCGTATTCCAATACACGATGTCATTGACAACAAAAGGGCTGTGACAAGGCTAATACGGCCACTTTTGATTAAGTTTCGCTGTTCCATAAATACAGACTTTAAATCCATGAGTATCATCTAATCCTGTTCTTAAACGTTCTAAGAAAATTAATGAGTTACGCATTGGGCTCTTTTTATGGTAGTCCCAGTCATAGACATCCCCGCTAAAAGAAATTGTTCCTTTGTTATCTAAGAGCTTTATTCCCGTATTTCCAAGTGCATAGGTCGTGTTAACAGAGCGAGGGCTCTTTCGGTTAACAAAATCATACAAATTAACATAAACATAGTCATCACCAACTTTAAGTCCACTGTTTTCCACTGTCAAGAATCCCAAGTCCAATTGGGCCGCATCAATATACAATGTGTTGTATGGAGTTGGA
>CAJOKR010000080.1 GCA_905235135.1 uncultured Bacteroidales bacterium | reverse complement strand
GGAGTACGAATATGCTGACGACGGCCGCCAGAGCATGGCCCGCGAATTCATCCACGATGAGGTGGAACCGGAGAATTTCCGCATGTTGCGGGAGACGGTATATGTGCGGGGATAGCCCTATTGCCCTTTGTCTTTTGCCTAAAAAATCGTATCTTTGCCGCCTTAAAATTTCAAACCGATGTTACAGATTCAACTTTTAAGAGAAAATCCCCAAGAGGTTATTGACAGACTGAAAATCAAGAATTTCGACGCTACGGAACTGGTGGCCGAGATTCGTGAACTGGATAGCGAAAACCGCAACCTGAAGAAAAAAATCGACGACAACCTGATGGCGCAGAATCAGGGCGCAAAGAAGATCGGACAGCTCTTCAAGGAGGGCAAGCGCGATGAGGCTGAGACCCTGAAGGCCGAGATGGCCACCCTGAAGGAAAGGGAACGCACTGACCGCACCAAACTGCAGGAGCAGGAAGAGCTGCTGCAGGGCAAGATGGTGCTGCTGCCCAACCTGCCCAACGCCGCTGTCGCCCCGGGCAAAGGCGCGGAGGACAACGAAATTGTCTATAAGCAGGGCGACGACTCCAACCTGCCGGAAGGCGCGCTGCCCCACTGGGAGCTCGTGAAGAAATACGACATCATCGACTTCGAGCTCGGCACCAAGATCACCGGCGCCGGCTTCCCCGTCTATAAAGGCAAAGGCGCCCGCCTGCAGCGCGCCCTCATCGACTTCTTCCTCGACGAGGCCACGGCCGCCGGCTTCGTGGAAATCCAGCCGCCCTACATGGTAAACGAGGATTCCGCCTACGGCACCGGCCAACTGCCTGACAAAGAGGGACAAATGTACCACTGCCAGGTCGATAATTTCTACCTCATCCCCACCGCTGAGGTGCCCGTCACCAACATTTACCGTGACATCATCCTCAAAGAGAGCGACTTCCCGTTGAAGAACTGCGCTTACTCCGCCTGTTTCCGTCGCGAGGCAGGCTCCTACGGCAAGGATGTGCGCGGCCTCAACCGTCTGCACCAGTTCGACAAAATCGAGATTGTGACCATCGAACACCCCGACCGTTCCTACCAGACTTTGGAGGAAATGACCAACCACGGCAAGATGCTGCTCACCAAGCTGGGTCTGCCCTTCCGCGTGCTGCGTCTCTGTGGCGGCGACATCAGCTTCACCTCTGCCCTGACCTACGACCTGGAAGTCTATTCCAAGGCCCAGCAGAAGTGGCTGGAGGTCAGCTCTGTCTCCAACTTCGAATCCTACCAGGCCAACCGCCTGAAACTGAGATACAAAGATGCTACCGGCAAGACGAAACTGGCTCACACGCTCAACGGCAGCGCATTGGCATTGCCGCGCGTGCTCGCCGCCCTGCTGGAGAACAACCAGACCGAAAAGGGCATCGTCATTCCCGAAGTGCTGCGTCCCTACACCCGTTTCGACATCATCGACTAACCTTCGATGAAAAGACTGCTCGTCATACTGCTGCTGCTTGTCACTTGCGGCGGTCCTCTGCTGGCACAACAAAGCCAGGAGGAACAACTCGCCATGCAGTATTACAAGGACAAGGAATACGACAAGGCCGTGGAGCTTTTCGAGAAAATCCACGCCAAAAAGCCGGATTCCTACATCTACTATTACTACTACCACGCCCTTTTGGAGCTCGAACGCTACGACGATGCGGAGAAAATGCTCAAAAAGCAGGTGAAAGCCTACCCGAATGTGCCGCGTTATAAGGTCGATCTCGGTTACGTCTATGAGCGTTCCGGCGACAACGCCAAGGCTGAAAAATTGTATCAGGAATGCCTTAAAAACATGCAGGCCAAGGAGACAGCCATCAGTGAGCTGAACAACGCTTTCATGTCGCGGGGCAAGTACGATTATGCCGCGGAAGCCATCCTGAAAGGCCGGAAACTGCTCAATAACGAGCAATATTTGTCGAAAAGCCTCATCACCATCTACAAAATTCAGCATAATAACGACAAAATTGTGGATGAGATTATCGGGCTGGTGAAAACCGACAACGAAAAGTACGAAAAGGATGTGCAGACGGCCATCCAAGACCTGCTGTTGGATGATGAGGATAACGAACAGTACATGTCTATCCGCACGGCCCTGCAGAAATTCTCTCAGAAAAATCCAAACAACATCATGTGTATCAAAGAGTTGTATTGGATTAGCCAGCTGCATAAGGACTTTGAGGAGGCATTCACCTTGGCCAAGGCATTAGACAAACGGTTGAAGATGGATGGCATCTACACGTACGAGCTTGCCTTGGTAGCTGCCGAAAATCACGACTATAACACGGCCATTGAGGCTTTGAACTACATCATCAAGAAAGGTGAGGAAGCGCACAATTACGTGCAAGCAAAGATGAAAATCCTGGATGTCAAGTACATGCAGCTTACCGAGACCTCGCCGGTAAAGATGGTCGATGCCATGAATCTGGAGCAGGATTTCAAGAAAGCGTTGGAGGAGAACGGCATCCATTCCGGCACCATGGACTGGATTCGCAAATACGCCCACCTGCTGGCCTTTTACGTCAACAAACCGCAGGAGGCCATCGACGTGCTCAACCAGGCTATGGCCGCCACCCGCGACAACAAGGAGAAGAACCAGTACAAGATCGATTTGGCTGATGTTCAGCTTTATACGGGCGAAATTTGGGATGCCTCGCTCAACTATTCGCAGGTTGACAAGGACATGCCCAACGACGTGTTAGGCAACGAAGCGAAGTTCAAGAATGCCAAACTGTCGTTCTACATCGGCGAGTTTGCCTGGGCCAAGAGCCAGTTGGACGTGCTCGCGGCTGCCACCACCAAGCTCATCGCCAACGATGCCATTTACACCTCCATGCTTATTTCCGACAATCTGGAGGAGGATGAAGAGGAAGACGAAAGCGATACCACCGCAATGGGGCTTTTCAGCAATTCCGAGGGCAATCTCGCGCTGAAGATGTACGCCAAGGCTGAATTCCTGATTTTCCAGAACAAGGACGATGAGGCGCTGAAAGCCCTCGACTCCGTGATGATTCTCTCCCCCTTCGGCACGCTGGTCGATGACGCGCTCTATCAGAAAGCGCTCATCCTCATCAAGCAGAAGAACTATTTGGAGGCAGAGAAACTGCTCAAGCGGGTGGTGGAGGACTATGGCGACCAGCTTTTGGCCGACGATGCCCTGTTCCAGCTCGCGGAACTGTACGAATATTACCTGAAAGACATCAACCAAGCCATGGAATACTACCAAAAAATCCTCAAGGAACACAGCGACAGCCTCTACGTGGTGCAAGCGCGAAACCGGTATCGGACACTGCGAGGCGACAGCATCAATTAACAAAAACTCTTATAAACAATGTGGGGGCGAATGATCATTCGTCCCCACATTGTTTATAAGAAGTCAATCAGGCCTTATTTGATGCCCAGTTTCTTCTTGATGTCTTTCGGGATGCCATCCTTGTGAACGAGGATGTTCATCGTTTTGTAGCGGGCGTAAGCTTTGGAGACATAGAACATGCCGTCGTATTTGCCGTATTTGCCCCACGAATTCTTCACCATGTAGTACTCGTTGCCAATTTGGTCGGTAGCCTTGCCGTAAATCAGCATACCGTGGTCGTCGGTGGTCTCCCAGTTGTCGTAAGCAATCTGGCGCTCTTCCTGGGTCACCCAGCGTTGCGGCGTGGGTTTGGACTGAGACTCTTTATTACGCTCGGTGGTGGTCAGACCGGTCCAGTGAGCCATGTCAGAGCCAACCTGAGCCTTGGCTTCGAGGTCGGGAAGCACGCAGAAACCGTTCTTGATGTTGCTGCGGAAGCCGGGTTCAGAAACGTCAGCACCCCAAGCAACGGTGTAACCATTGTCGATGGCATAGTCGAAAACCTGCATCATCTCATCCAACGGCAAGTTGTAGGACTGACCCCAACGCCAGTTGTCTTGGATTTCCAGCACGAACTTCTCATAGAAGGGATGGTGCGTGTAGGAGGTGATGGAGATGTAGTCGTCGGGGTTGAGACCCAGCGAGTTGTAGAAAGATTGCGGGGTGTAGGTCACGCCCTTGTAGGAGAATTCCGTCGGGCATTTTCCCAAATAGACCTCATGTACAGCCTCGATGGATTTCAGCCAAAGAGGATTGCCGTTGGCATCGGTCTGCAGTTTCTTGTGCTCTTTCTTAGCGATGGCATCGACGATAGCATTCGTGACATCGGAAAGCTCACCGTGATCGGAAAGGGTGTCACCGTAAGCGGCACCGGGACGCATTTCGGATTCCGGAACGAGACCGAAGGCTTTCATGCCGTAAATCACATCGTAGAACGAACCGCCTTGGGAGAAGGAGACATCGCCGTGCATACGGACGGCAGCCTGGGCGCGGTCGTTGTAGGTTTTGGCCACGATATACATCTCGGAAAGATCGTACTCGCCCTTGCCCATACGGAGCAGTTCGGATTCGAGGAAGCCCAAACCGGAATAGCACCAGCATGTACCGGCACGGTTCTGGTCCTTAACGGGGGTGACTTTCAGTTCCTTCGTGACTTTGAAGATGTAACCTTCCTCTTCCGTCTTCTCTTTGTCCTGGGCGAAAGAGACATTGCAAGCTAACAATGCGGCAGTTACCAGTAATAAGGATAATTTTTTCATTTTGGATGGTAAAAATTAAGTGATAAAATTAAAATGCAAAAATACAAAATTAGTTGAAGTGGCAGTCTTCCATCCACTTCTCCACGAGGGCCTCTTGTTTGTCGCGGTCCTTCAGTTCTTCGGCAATCACCTTTTGGGCGATGTCGATGGAGAAGTTGGCGATAGCATTTTTGGCATCGGTGATGGCCTTCATCTTCTCGTAGTAGATGGTCTTCTTGGCATCTTCGATCATAGCCTGGCTTTCGGCGGCGGCCTTCTGTTTGGCCTTGTCGTAAAGTTCGGCGCTCACCTTGCGAGCCTCCGCGAGGACAGCATCGCGCTCGGCCTTAGCCTGCACCATCATCTCCTCGTGTTTCTTGTTCAGGGACTGCATCTCCTCATGGATTTTAGCCGCTTCCTCTAACTGGTCGGCAATTTTCTTGTTGCGCGAAGCGATGCCGTTGGTGATGATCGGCCATGCAAATTTCGCCAGGATGAAGAAGAGGATGCCGAATCCGATGAGCATCCAGAAAATCAGTCCGAATGAGGGTTTAATTAATTCCATATATGTTTAACTTTTTGATTTACAACTAAAAAGGAAGGTTTGGCACCAACCGTGCCGAAACCTTCCAGTTCATTACTTTGCTACGGCGATGAGCAGACAAACCACGGTGGCGAACAGCGCAACACCCTCGACGAGAGCGGCTGCGATAATCATGTTCGTACGGATGTCGCCTGACACCTCGGGCTGGCGGGCGATGGCGGACATGGCGTCCTTACCGATGTTACCCACGCCGATACCGGCACCGATGGCAGCGAGACCAGCGCCGATACCAGCACCTAACTTACCGATACCGAGGCCAGCGCCTGCTGCTTGCAACAAAGTTGTCAACAATACTGCTAAACTTGACATAATAGTTTGATATTTAAGTGATTAAAAAGGGTTAACGAAAATATTCTTTCTAAAAAAAGCCTGCAAAGATACAATTTATTCTTTTATTATTCTCTGATGATACGTATGATTATTTTCGTCCGTCACGCGCAACACATATACGCCCGCGGGGACAGATTTCAAGTTTATAGTTATGGTTGCGCCCTGTAAAGACGTTGCGCGCAACGTCTCTACCACCCGCCCTTGCAGGTCATAGAGGACGATATTCGCAATTTCCGCCCCGGCTAGTTCCACAAAGAGGAGGTCATTTGTTGGGTTAGGATAGACAGTTAATGTAGCATCATTGGGAGTACCTGTGGCAGTATGTTTCGCACGAGTTTCTGTGGACGAATCCGTCTCGGATGAGACATCCTCGTCATCGTAACAAATATCGAAAAAGAAGCACAGCACACCTTTGGCCATCACCGAGGCACGGCCGGCGTTGCGTTCGGCAATCGTTTGAAGTTGGGCGATTTGGGCAGGTGTTAGTGTGTACCAATTGACATGCCCGCCGGATTGTAGAGACGCAAAATTTTGCGTCTCTACGCCGTCAATAATCCGAAGTGCCAACTTCATCGCATGAAAATCCGCGTAATTGGTCATTTCCGCATCTTCAGCATACGCCACAAAGGGTTCCGCATAACCTTCCATAAACCGCGTTTCCGTCAACGAATATGGGTCGGCGATGTGCTGGGCGGCGGTATGCCATTGCTCCAATTCATTGAGATCCAAAGCAGTGTCGGACATCAAGGCGCGGACGACGATGTAATAGGTATCTGCTTCTATATTGGACAAGAAACCTGCAAGAGATCTACCATTTCCACCATTTTCGCACAGTAAGGAAGCACATGTGTTAGCGGAAGATGCAGACAACCTTGTCACTAATCCCGAACACTGGTCAGGATAATAAACCCCTGATATGTTCCCCGTGTAGTAATAGTTTATGTTCTGACTTCTGTCATTAACAATATCCATGCCTACTTTTTTGTCAAAAGTGTTGCCTGCACTGCTATTGGCATTCCCTTGATTCGGAGAAACAGTAGATCTTGGCGCAATATAAATATCCGTACCGTTCCCCGAAAAATTGTTGCAGAGAATTTGAAGCCCTTTCAGGTAGTCGCCGTTTGTTCCCGACACATATATGCCATAATCAAGTCCTTGAAACGAATTGCGATAAACTTTATTGCTCGCCGTCGTGGAATTGCGCACTTTTATTCCCTGCGCAATAGCGGTAGAATAGTTGTAATCTTTATGAAAAGTATTTTCCTCAACACTATATCCCGTACTATTGTTCAAATCCAACCCTACAGAATATATTGTCGTGAGAGGGGAGTTGTTCAAATTGAAGATATTGCGTGTCACCGTGGCAAACAGATTTCCATTGACTCGCACTCCTGTGCAGTTATTGCTGAACCGCACCTGATTCACAGTTACCGGAAATTGGAATCCCGTCGTGTTCACCTCCACGCCGGTAGTGAAACCAAAGAAAGAGCTGTAAGTCGAATGGCTTTCAGGACATTCGCATCCCGAATACGCAAAATCGCAGTATGTGTCTAGGATTATGCCTGCATCCTCTGTAAAAACGCCCCGTCTGCCAGAAACAGGCGTACTTGTACTATCATAAAAGCCGCAACCTCTGAACGGTACTCCCCGGACCTCCCACAACTTCACATGCTCAGTGAAAACGGTATCATTGGCAGCGAAAAGATTTTGGTCATTCACGGTGAAGGTGCATTGGTTGAATGAAGATATGTAATTGGGTATAAGTTCAGGATTTGATGAATAGGCGTATGAGTTAAACTCCACAGCACGGCGGTTGTTACGGAAGGTGGAAGATGAAGCTTGCACGACTCCGCCTGTAGTGACATAGACATTGTCCGTTGCAAGGCAATTCCGAACCGCCGTATAGGCGTTTTCTATCACACTACCGTTCTCAATGTAAAGTATCCCATTGTTATGGAGTATTTGGGGCAATCCGCTGTTTCCCGCCACTTCAATACCCTGCCACATCCGGTTAGGGCAGGCGGAAGTCAGGGTGGTGTGGTCCAAAGTCATAAAACCGCCCGGACGGACAATGATGCGGCAGTCGGGAGTGCAGAGGACGGTCTTGTTTTGCCA
>CAJOKR010000079.1 GCA_905235135.1 uncultured Bacteroidales bacterium | reverse complement strand
GGCGGCAAAAATACAATATGTTTTTTAAACGAAAGTGTCCTACAAAACGCAGACCACGTGTAGGATGCGAGACCGGATGTTGATTATCAGCGACTTGTGGAATCAGATTTCCGGAAACAGCCCTGGATTTGGGCTGATTTTTTTTTAGGGGGTGAAAGTTGGGTTGAAATCATTCCTGTCAATGTTCATCATATTGTCCGTTTGGAGACGCTGGAGCAGGAGGCTATACATAAAGACCCTTTCGACCGCTTGTTAATAGCCCAGTGCATTGATGAGCGGTTAACATTCATCACCAGTGACGGCAAAGCGAAGCTTTACGAGAAGTACAGGCTGGACTACATCCAATATGAATTGAATTAACTGTAGATGACTCGATAGATAATTACCGGTTCCCCGTCGCTCGCCTCCACAACGAACTCGTCGTCCACCGCTTCGTTCAGACTTCCTTCCCATAACCAGTTGAAAGAACGGTCGTTGACGGGGTATTTCAGGCCCGAGAAGGTGAGCTTCGTGTGCGGGCTGCGGGCGAAGACGGAGACCTGCATGCCAGGCAAGGAACGGAACGTGGATGTGTCGCGTAGCACGTTAAGGACACCGTGCTCGGTCAGCATGGTGAGATGCATTTCCTCGGAATACATCGCCAAGATACTCAAATTCGCGATGAAATGGTCTTCGCGCAGACCACCGCAACCCATCAGCAGAATATTGTCATAACCCTTCGCCGTGCAATATTTTAACGCCTTTTGAAGGTCGTTGTATTCCTCGCTGCGGTCAGGGTAATAAGGAATTTCATGGCCATTTACGGAGACGCAAAATTTTGCGTCTCTACGATGGAGGATATCCATTATTTTTTGCGCAAAACCCGTTTCTCTTTGCAACAATTCTCCATTCATCGAATCCCCGTCACCCACGACCACATCGGGTATAATATCAATGGACAATAATTTTTGAAGCGCGCCATCACAACAGATGACACGCTTCATATTTCGTAACAATCGTATAGACAGTTCAGAAGAAGGAACCTCACCGTTGGCCACAATCGCCGTAGTGAAATGCTCGAACTCCTTCAACCAAAAATCTATGTGAGATTGATCCATAATCAGTATCTATGCTAAAAGCCAAAAGCTAAAAGCCAAAAGCCAATAGCCAACAGCCAACTAAATCCATCTCACAATATTGAAGTCCTGGTCGTGCGGCAGCAACTCGTGATTAGGAATTACACGCACTGCGCAATCCCACATACCAATACGCTGCGCCATCTTGCTGGAGACGAACGTGTAGATGCCGTTGTGCTCAACTTCAAAGACAAAAGGCACCTTGAACTCCAGTTTGGGCCGCTTGCCGTGATTGTCGGGCGTGACGAACACCAGCTCGATTTTCACATCCTGCGGACGCAAGTCGCCGAGACGGACATCCAAACGGCACTCCAAGCGCTCGCCGACACTGTAGGTACTCTTCTCGTTCTTGGTGTAATCCACACCCACGCATTCGATTTCGTGCCATGCGGCAAGCACATGCTCGCGCCATCTCAGCAGCACCTTGACATTGTCGTTGTCGTTAGCGCTCAACTTGTGGTAGCGGTTCATCAGCTTGTGATAGAACTTGTTGTAGTAGTCGTCTAACTGGCGCTTCATGGTGAAGTGCGGGGAAATCAGCATGAAGCACTTTTTCATCATGCCGACCCATTCGGTGGGCACTCCCTGCTCGTCGCGGTTGTAGAAGGCCTGCGAAATCTGCTCTCCGATAATGTTGTAGAGCACCTCGGCATCCAATTCGTCTTGCAGACGGTTATCTTGGTAGGTGATTTCCTCCTTTAACGCCCAGCCGGCGCCGGGAACGTAACCTTCAGCCCACCAGCCGTCCAGCACGCTGAGGTTCAGCACGCCGTTCATGACGGCCTTCTCTCCGCTGGTGCCGGAAGCCTCCAACGGGCGTGTCGGGGTGTTCATCCAGACATCGCAGCCGGAGACTAACTTCTTGGCCAATATCATGTTATAATTCTCCACAAAGACAATCTTGCCGATGAATTCGGGTCTGCGGCTCAGTTCGATGATGCGCTTGATGAGGTCCTGACCGGCCTTGTCGTGCGGGTGAGCCTTGCCGGCAAAGATAAACTGCACCGGCTTCTCGGAATTGTTGAGCAGCGCTTTCAGCTTCTCCTCGTTCATGAAGAGCAGATGAGCACGCTTGTAGGTGGCGAAACGACGGGCGAAACCGATGGTCAGCACATCGTCGCGCAACGCCTTGAGGGTGGCGTCGATGAGCGCGGGCGATTCGTTGCGCGTGCGCATCTGTTCGGCCAGCATCTCCTTGATGGCAGTCATCATCTCCTGGCGAAGTTCCTGCTTGATGAGCCAGATCTTGTTGTCGGGAACGTCCTGTATCTTCTTCCAAACCAGCGGGTTGGAACAATCGTCGGCTAATCCCTCTCCGAAAACGCTGCGGTGCAGGGTCTGCCATTTCTTATGAGCCCATGTCGGATAGTGCACGCCGTTGGTGACGTAGCCGATGTGTGACTCTTCCGCAAAACGGCCCTCGTAAAGGTCGGCGAACATCTCCTGAGACACGCGGCCGTGGATGCGGCTCACACCGTTGATCTCTTGCGAGAGACGGCACGCGAGGATGCTCATGGAGAACTTGTCGAAGGTGTCACTGTCGTGCTTGCGACCAAGCCCCATGAATTCCTCCCAGCTCACGTTGAACTGTTGGGAGTAAGTTGCGAAATAGGTACGCATGAGGTCTTCCGTGAAGGCATCGTGGCCGGCGGGAACGGGTGTGTGCGTGGTGTAGAGCGAGGAGGCCTTCACCAGCTCGACCGCCACCTGACGGTTCACGTGCTCGCTCTGCATCATTTGCAGGATGCGCTCCAAGTTCAGGAAAGCGGCGTGGCCTTCGTTGAGATGGAAGATGGTCGGATTCTCGCCGATGGCCTTCAACATACGGACACCGCCGATACCGAGCAGAATCTCCTGCTTGAGGCGGTTTTCGACATCGCCGCCGTACAAGGTGGCTGTCACACCGCGATCCTCTTCCCAGTTTTTATCAAAGTCTGTGTCAAGCAGATACAACGGAATACGACCGACATCCACGCGCCAGATGCGGGCGAAAAGGTTGCGACCCGGCATCGCCACACTGACCATAATCCAATTGCCGTCCTTGTCTTTATACGGCTTGATGGGCAGTTTGGAGAAACTTTGCGGCGGGTAGAGGTTCACCTGCTCGCCATACGCGGAAATTTGCTGTTGGAAGTAGCCGTAGCGGTACAACAGACCAACGCCGAGCATGTCCACGTTGCAGTCGCTGGCCTCCTTGAGGTAGTCGCCGGCCAACATGCCCAAACCGCCGGAGAAAATCTTCAGCTCGTTGCTGATACCGAACTCCATGCTGAAATAGGCGATGCGGTCCTCCTGACGGCTGCGCGGCTCGTTCATATAGGCGGTGAACCGATCGTAAACATTTTTCAACTTATTGAGGAAGACGTCGTTGTGCGCGAAATTCTCCATCCGTTCCAACGGCAGCACCTGCAACATGTGGACGGGGTTCTCCTCGCATGCTTTCCACAGCGACGGACCGGCAATCTCCTCGAAGAGCTCGCGGGCCTCGAAGGTCCAGCTCCACCACAGGTTCTCCGACAGCTTCTCTAACATACGGAGTTCCGAAGGCAGGTGCGATTTGATGGCGACGCGGTGCCAGCTGGGTTGCTCGACCTTCAACTCCTTCACCATCGTGCCCACGTTGGAGGTCTTGTTCTTATACTGTTCATAACGACCGCCGCTCTTGCCCAATGCAATCTCGTAGGTTTTCTCATAATTGGCGAAAAGGTGCGTCCAGAGGGCTTTCTCCGCAATGGCCATGGCGGTCTTGCGGATATCCTTCATCGCCTGCGGGGTGCAGTTGAGGTAGAACAGAATCTGGTCGGCGATGTTTCTCACCACTTCTTCGTCGTTGTGGTCGGTGCGCTGAATTACGCTAACGCTCTGTTGCTGGGTGAAATGCTCTTGTACCCACGCACCGAACCCGGCTAAGGAAGTCGTGATGGTCGGGATGCCGAACGCGATGCTCTCCAACGGCGTGTAACCCCATGGCTCATAATAAGATGGGAACACGGAAAGGTCGAAACCGATCAGCAGGTCGTAATATTTCATGTTGAAGATGCCATCTTCGCCGTCGAGATAGACGGGCGCGAAGACTATCTTGAGGTTCTTTTCCGGTTGATTGTGCAACCCGTTGTTGTTCAATTCGTTGAGAATCGGGTCGTGATAGGGGTCGTGCAAGACGTGCGTGGTGAAACGGTCGGTCATGGGAACCCCACTCACTGCTTGGGTCATCTGGGCAGCTAACTCCTCGTTGCGGCCGCTGTGGCCGGCAGGAACGGTGAGGAACGCCACCACCGTACGTTCGGGATCGGCGTCCGCTACTTTTGCCAAACTCTTGATAAAGACATCGATACCTTTGTTCTTGAACTCATAGCGACCGCTGTTGATGACCAGCAGCGCGTCGTCGGAAATCTGCGTCTGCGTGAGCGTGGAGGCCACCTGCAAGAGTTTTTCGCGGGCGGCTTTGCGCTTGCGGTCAAACTCCTCTCCTTTCGGCACGAAGGCATTCTCGAAACCGTTGATGGTAATCACGTCGGCGGGCTTCTCGAAGAAAGCGTCGCACTCCTTGTTGGTGATTTCGCTCACCGTCGTGTAGGCGTCGGCATACTTTGCAGACAGTGACTCCAGCGAATACTTAGATTGCACCCCGAAGCGGTTGGCCGTGTCCAGAGGGTTATATTGCTTAGTGTCAGCATATAGCGGCAGACCGTTGCCAGCAATGCAACGACCGAGCACGGTAGCATGGGTCGTGAAGACGGTAGCGATTTGCGGGGCCACGGCCTCCAGATAGAGGATGCCGGTGCCTGTCATCCATTCGTGGAAATGCGCCACAATCTTGTCCATCGAGCTGCAGTAGAAGTTGTAGAAGCTCTCAATGACGCGGCCGGCGGCATAACCGAAAAGGGCGGGTTCGATGTAGTCCCACTGTCCGGAAATGGAGTCCAGCTTGCAGCTCAGCCAGAATTTGGTCAGAATTTCGTTCTTTTTCTCGAAGAAGTTAGTGAAATCAACTAAGAAGACCACGGGCGAGCCCACAATCTGCCAACGTCCGATGCGCACTTTCAGCCCGTCGCGGGCCACGATGTCGCGCCAATTCTTGAAAAGCGTGGAATCTTCCACGAAATCGTCGTTGTATTCTTTGGAAATGTCGGGGCCGATGCAGATGTAATGGTCGTGGTAACTGTTGACCACGGTGGCCGCTTTGGTGGAAAGGACGGTGTAAATGCCGCCCACCTTGTTGCAAATCTCCCAGGAAGTTTCAAAAAGGTAATCGCTATATCTCTGACTCATAAGTACTTGATGTTAAAAATCAAAATTTGGCAATAAAAGCGCAAAGGTAGTAAAATTTTGTGAAACTACGTAAAAAAAATGTACCTTTGCCGCCGGTTTTTTGATGGAAGAAGGAAGAGGGAAGAGGGAAGAGGGAAGATTCTTAAGTCTTAAAGTCTCAAGTCTTAAGTCTTAAGTCTCCAGTCTCCAGTCTCAAGTCTTAAAATAAGCAATTATGGAAGAGAAGAAGCATGTACGTCCGTCGTGGGACGAGTATTTTATGGAGATTGCCGATACGGTTAGCAAGCGGGCCACGTGCGACCGCGGGCGAAGCGGCTGTGTGGTGGTTCGCGACCGCCAGATTCTGGTCACCGGCTACGTGGGTGCCCCGAAAGGGCTGCCGCACTGCGATGAGGTTGGACACCAGCTCAAGCAGACGGTCCACGAGGATGGCACAGTGACGCAGCACTGTGTGCGCACCGTCCATGCCGAGCAGAACGCCATCTGCCAGGCCGCCAAGTTAGGCATTTCCCTCAACGGCGCCACTCTCTACTGCCGCATGACCCCCTGCCGCACCTGCGCCATGCTCATCATCAACTGCGGCATCGTTCGGGTGGTTTGTGCCAACAAATACCACGCCGGCGCCGAATCCGAGGAGATGTTCCGCCAGGCTGGCGTTGAACTGGAGTTTTTCTCCGACGAAGTGGTAAAATATGACAAACAATAAAAAATGTTCCTTAAGCAGCCCCGGAGGGGCAACACGCGCGAAGCGCAATTAACCCCACATAAGGCGAAGCCGCAATGTGGGGCTTCAATAACCCATAACCCATAACCAATAACCATTCAAATGAGCACCTTCTTGTGGGAATCCATCGCCTTCGGGCCGATACATAGCCGGCGATTAGGACAGTCGTTAGGCATCAACCTCATGCCCGTGGATGAGAAAATCTGCACCTTCAACTGCCTCTACTGCGAGTGCGGCTGGACGCTGGAAAAGAACCTCAAAGCCCGGGAACCCTATCCGCTGGAGCTGGTCATGGAGGCCATCGAGCGGAAGCTGGCGGAGTGCGTCCGCACAAATACGCCCGTTGATAGCATCACCTTCTCCGGCAACGGTGAGCCGACATTGTACCCTTGGTTCGACAAGGTTATCGACCGGTTGCTGGTACTGCGTGACCGATACTATCCGCAGGCGGTCATCACCTGCCTGTCGAACGCCACGCAGCTTCACCGTCCCGAAATCGTGGACGCCCTCCAGCGCATCGAGAACCCGATGCTGAAGCTCGACGCGGGTACGCAGGAGATGCTCAACACCCTCAATGCACCCATCGTTCCCGTTGATATAGAGCAGGTTACCGACCTACTCTGCACCTTCGAGGGCAACGTCGTCATCCAGACGATGTTCCTCAGCGGCGAGCGTGAGGGTAGGGCATTCGACAATTCCGTGGATCCCGAGTGGTCGCAGTGGTTAGCACGCATCCGCCGCATCCACCCGAAACGCATCGTCATCTACTCCCTCGACCGCGAGACGCCCGCCCTCAACCTCCACAAATTCGACAAGGCCTACTTGGACGGCATTGTTGAGAAATTGCGTGCCGAAGGGTTTAATGCCGAGGCGTTTTAAAAAAATATTATCTTTGCCGCCGTATTTTAGAATAATTGTGCATTATGAAAAAATATTTATTACCCCTCTTAGTGATGGCTGTGCTGGTGACCGCTTTCACCTCCTGCAAGCCCGATGAAGAAATCTACAACCCCACCTGCAAGATCAGCAAAATCTGGTACCGCAGCGATGTGGGCGCGCCCAACGAAGTCTATGTTTATGACAGCAAGGGCAAGGAGCTGCAGCAGATTGTGATCGACAGCCTCTATTCCTTTACCTTCTCCTACAACAAGGACAAGACGGTTAGCAAAATCGTGCATGTGGGCGAGGATTTTACGGAAACCATCGATTTCCAGTGGACCAACCAGCTGGTGGATAAGATGACCTATACCACGGACGGCCGTGTTATTGCTGAATATACGTTCCACCGCCACACGGGCAAGAAAGATCCGGACAAGGGCCGCATTGATTACATTGAAACGACCTGTGACCGTGCATTTTATGACAGCCTGTTCACTAACCCGAAGAGCATGAGACACCAGCTTTTCTGCAAGGTGTTCGGTGAAAACAGGGAGATTGCCGAGGCGGTTGTCAAAAGCGGTTCCAAGGATCTGCAAATTTACTCTGTCAGAAGGTTGACCTACGATCCAGGCAAACACAAGGATTACAACAATATCAGCTCATACGTTGAGGAAATCCCCAAAGAGCTGACGGTGTTCAACCACACGCTCACCTACGATGTGAGCTCCTACAACCCGTTCTACGGGCTGCCGTTTGCGTATGCAGGACTGACGGGCTACTACCTCAACCTCCCGTTGACCGAGCATATTGAAAAATATGTGGCGAATAACTTGGCTAAGGTGGAGGACATCACTTACAGCTACGAGGGCCTGCACTACATGAATGACAAGCATTATCCGCGCCAGTGGGTGACGGTCTCCTCGGAAAACAATGTTCCGACTCACACCTATATCTTATATAAGAAGTAGTCACCGGTGATAGGCATGAAGTTCCATCAGGCGGGAAAGCTGATCATCTTCGTCAGTTTCGTCACCATCATCGCTCTTTTACGTGCTGCTGTTGGCGAACTTGTGGTGGGTGAACCTGATATTCTTCAGCATCATGCTGATCCTGGGCATCCTGATCCTTCGTTTCTTCCGCGTTCCGACGCGCGTCGTCAATATCGTCGATGACGGCGTGCTTTCCCCCGCCGACGGTACCATTGTCTATGTGGGAGAGGCTTTCGAACACGAGTATTTCAAGGACGAGCGGCTGAAGATTTCCATCTTCATGTCCATCAACAACGTGCATGTGAACAGCTACCCGATTACAGGCGAGATTACCTACACGGCTTACCATCCGGGCAAGTACGCGATTGCCAAGCTGCCGAAATCTAACGAGCACAACACCATCGTGGTGCGCAACGAGAGAATTGAGGTCCTTTTCCGGCAGATTGCGGGTTTCGTGGCGCGCCGCATCATCAGCTATCCCGAGGTCGGCGACCATGTGGAACAGGGCGAGGAAGTCGGCATGATCAAGTTCGGCTCCCGCGTCGATGTCTTCCTCCCCAAAAACGCCGTCGTCGCAGTTAACAAGGGGGACAAGGTGGTGTCGAAGAAGACCGTGTTGGCTTATTTTTAATGCAGAATGTATAACACCCATATATATAGAAAATTTTCCTTAAGCAGCCTCGGAGAGGCAAAACGCACGAAGTGCAAATAACCCCACACAAGCGAAGCGCAGTGTGGGACTGTAACAAAGACCCCAGCTAAGGCGTGAACCGCAGTGTGGGGCCCTGAAAGTTGACAAGCCATTGAAGTTAAGTGTCGTCATAGTAAACTACAACGTTTCGGCGTTCTTGGAGCAGGCGCTCGCGTCGGCGGTGAAAGCTATGCGCGGAATCGAAGGGGAGATTTTCGTGGTCGATAACCACTCGGTG
>CAJOKR010000078.1 GCA_905235135.1 uncultured Bacteroidales bacterium | reverse complement strand
GGGAAGTTTCCCGCTTTTCCAACAGTTCATTGAGTGTTTGGAAATGGGTGGTATGGTGTTTCAGATAATCCGAAATCTGATGTTGGATATCGTATTTGTGAAGGAATTCCTCATACCGTTCGGCATCCACCAAACCCAACTGTTTCCCGATAGGGGTGAGTCGGAAGTCGGCATTGTCCTGACGAAGCAGAATACGGTATTCAGCTCTCGAGGTGAACATGCGGTAAGGATCTTGCACGCCTTTCGTCACTAAATCGTCAATCAGCACCCCGATATACGCCTGCGAACGGGTGAGCACTAACGGCTCCTGACCGACCAACGAAAGGTGTGCGTTGATGCCGGCCATCAGTCCTTGACAAGCGGCCTCCTCATATCCGGTAGTGCCGTTCACCTGCCCGGCAAGATAGAGGTTTTTCACCACCTTCGACTCTAACGAAAAGTGCAATTGGGTGGGATCAAAGTAGTCGTACTCGATAGCATAGCCCGGACGATAGATTTCCGCTTTTTCGAGACCAGGAATCAGATGAAGGGCTTCCACCTGAATCTCCTCCGGCAACGAGGAGGAAAAACCGTTCAGGTAGTATTCGTTAGTATGGCGGCCTTCCGGTTCCAAGAACAGTTGGTGACGGGTACGATCAGCGAACCGGACAATCTTGTCTTCAATAGAGGGACAGTAACGCGGTCCGACCCCTTGTATGCGCCCTTGGAACATGGGTGACTTTTCAAAGCCCTTCTGGAGCACCTGGTGTACTTGCTCGTTAGTATAGGTAATCCAACAGCTCAACTGCCGATGCAAGGGCGGGGTGTTGGTGAACGAAAAACGTCCGGGATTCTCTTCCCCGGGTTGCTCCTCCATTTTGGAAAAATCCACCGTACGACCGTCAATACGGACCGGGGTTCCCGTTTTAAGCTTCTTGGTTACAATACCACAATCTTTCAGCTGATCGGAAAGGGTGAATGACGCACTCTCCCCTATCCTACCACCGGCAAAGTTCACTTCCCCGACATGTATTCTACCATTAAGGAAGGTACCGTTGGTAAGGATGACAATTTGGGAATAGAGGGTCTTGCCCAACTGGGTTTTGACTCCGGTAACTTTTCCGTCTTGTAACAACAGTTCCGTAACAGTATCCTGACGAAGGTGCAGGTTCGGGGTATTTTCGAGAACGTTTTTCCAATAAAGGGAGAACGCGGTTTTATCGCACTGCGCTCGCGGGCTCCACATGGCAGGTCCCTTCGAGCGATTGAGCATCCGGTACTGAATCATCGTATGGTCGGTCACGATACCGGTCATACCGCCTAACGCGTCAATCTCGCGGACGATTTGTCCTTTGGCGATACCTCCGATGGCAGGGTTGCACGACATCTGCGCCACGAGGGCAAGGTTCATCGTGACAAGCATCACCTGATGTCCCAACCGGGCTGCAGCGACCGCTGCTTCGCACCCGGCATGTCCGGCTCCCACTACTATTATATCGTAACGATTCTCCATCTTTTCACGTGAAAACTTCCCGAAATTTTTTGACTATAAGAGAATTAAGAAATTAAACTCATTAACAATGCCAGCGACTCATCTTCCTTTTGGCGCATCACCTTGGCTTCTTCGTCGGTCTTGTCCTTATAGCCGCAAAGGTGCAAAGTGCCATGCACGACCACCCGCAACATCTCATTCTCGAATGTCTTGCCGAACTTGTCTGCATTCTCTTTCACCCTGTCCAGACTGATCAAGATACTACCCGAAACGACACTTCCGAAACACTGGTCGAAGGTGATGATGTCGGTATAGGTGTCGTGGTTGAGAAAAGCCTGGTTTTGTCCCAACATATATTCGTCATCGCAAAAGATGTAGGAGATGTCACCGGGCACTTTCTCCTCTTTGCGAATCACCTTCTGCAACCAAATCTTATGTTGCACCGACGGCTTGAACGGACTCTCTGTAATGTATTCAAATGTAATCATAGCGAATGGGAAATGGTGATGACTTTCGTATAACGACGTACACCTTCTATTACAGACAATAAATAGTGTCCGTTGGGAAGAGTGGAAATATCAATAGACTCGTCGGACTTTATCTCCAACTGACGATAGACGGTATTGCCTTTCATATCCGAAATTTCAAGAGAGACTGTCTCGTTGAGGTCTGACATTTGAATATGCAATGTGGTGTTGGCGGGATTAGGATAAACAGAAATGGATGGATTCCAGATATGAATTCCCGTAGAATCGTGCGGAATAGTATCCCCTGCAAAACACCATTTCGATAAAGAGTCGTAAACAACCCTTTTTACGGCGTTTTTGGCAATATTGGCCGTATTTACGTCTAGAGTGCCGTTCCACTCTATATTATGTGGATTTCGGCCCGTAAAAGAGGTATAGAAACAACAGGCTGCCACGTAGGATCCGAAATAGGAAGGATGGCTGTCGTCGGACTGATACAAATCCAAGTAAGGATAGTTATCGCGAATATAATGCCATACTGCCCCAACTGGAGAAACGCAGGTATAATTGTCTGCCGCCATAAGCATATAGCGGGCATATAGCAGACTGTCCATTCCCTCGTAGGTGTATAAAGGCGGATAGTACTGCCCGTTTTGCGGGTCGCCATTCTTTCGGCCCCACGTCATGTAGAACACAATCTTCGCATCAGGACTGTACTGGCGGATAAGCGAACAGAGCTCTTGCGCATACGGGTACGATTCCTGCATGAACTGATTCATCGGAAATGAGGGTAGCTGGCTCTGTTCTTGCAGCACCACATAATCCCATCCGCCCTGCTGAATATAGGGCAAAGAAACGGTACAATGCTGTTGGAAGGTACATCCACCGGGAGCACTCATGGTATAATCAAAAGAATCACCCGATGTGGCATACATTTGCGATACCATATCGGGCAGATTGTTCACGTACGTGTAGCTGTTTCCAATAAACAGAACGTTACAGGATTGAGCGTGAATCTCAATGGAGAAGAGAAAAACGGATATTAAAAGAAGTAAGACTTTCCTCATCAAATATGGAACACGTTTTTTCTAATTTCCTGATGCCGGATCTCCCTTTGGATAACTACCTTGGTTTTCACGTGAAAAGTGGTAGTAAGTGTGTCATAATCAGTGGAGAATGAAATATCATCCGCCAATGAGCTCAGTACAAACATGCCCGTATTCTCCTGATCAACATTTTGGGAGAACCGGCTGAAGTCACCTGTCTGCATCGTGTAATCGAATGACACCTCATCACTCTCAATTTTGAACGCAACATCGACTATGAATCTGTCCAGTGATTCCAGATAATCGCACACCATCTGGTTGGCCATCGACAAGGTGCCGAAATGCTGGTCTATGCCATATTCGTCACAGATGTGCTCAATGGACTTGAGTGTCTCCTCATAGAAATTAGTTTTGTTTAAATTCGTCAACAATATCTCAATCATAGGCGTAAAATATTAATCGATGTTATAAAAATAGTTGTTCGCTTTTGCCTTATAATAATAGTTCAGATTTGCGGGAACAGAACGCAACATCTCATTCTGCTGTTTCTGCTCGCGGTCGAAATTCCAATCCTTAGGCGGGTTCATATTCGGAATCTGGCGCGCTTCGTTCGATTTACGCTCCTTATCCTTTTCCCGCTCAATATCAGCCCGCTCGCTCTGTAGCAAACGGGTGGTAATATCTTTCTGACGGTTTATGGTTTGCTGGGTAATCTGACGATTCACCACAGATCCTTTTCCGTCTTCTGCATGTCCTCAATAATCTTGTCAAGAGCCTTGTCCCCTACCCCATTCTGCTGCTTCAACTCCGACTGGTAGTCCTGCAATATCTTGCGAATAGCCTCTTGCTGGGCAGCCATCTTGGCAAACTGCTCGCTCATGGTCGGTTGCGGTTTGCCCGTTTGTCCTTGCTTGGCCTGCTGCTCCATCGATTTCTTCATCGCTTCCATCTGGCGGTTAAGCTGCTGTTGCAACTCACGGGCAGACGTTTTATTCGGTTTACCCTTGCCTCCTGGCTTCTTACAAGAGCCATTGCCAGCCTTGTTGCACTTCGACTGGCTCTGCTTCTGTTGCTGCTGCATATCATTCATCGATTCCATCAGCATCAAAGCGAGGTTGTTCATGGAAGTGAGCGCAAACTGCTCGTTCTTGGAAGCCACAGAGGGTCTGCGGTTTTGTAATTCCGTTTGGGCTGTCTCAATATTACTTTGAATCTTCGTCACCTCCTTTTGGATAAAGGGTTTCACAGCAGCCTGACGACGGGCCAACGCATTCAATGAATCTTCAATATGCTTCATCGTCTGCTTCACCTCAAACTGCTTGCGAATCACATCCGACATCAACGACGAATACGAAGACATCTTCTGTGATTTCTTCAAAACCTCCTCCTGATCGAAGGAAATCTTCACCAAATTGTCCAAAATCTGTCGAAGGGTGGCAATATCCTCCGTAATATTCTCTAACTCACTTTCATTGAAATCCTGCTCCATCTGCTCGGCCATCTGCTCGATGTCATCGGCAGCCTTCTTTTGGTTATCAGCCGATTTAGAACGGTTGTTTTTATCCAGATTTTGCTGGCTTTGCTGCATGTTTTGGTCAGCATCCTTCTGCAGTTCCTGGTTATCTTTGAATTTGGTCGGATCTTCAAGCTCATTGTTCATCTTCTTCAGCTCGTTGATATCCTTCTTCAATTCATCATACTTTTTCTGCAGTTCCTGTTGGTTTTTCTGCAGGGATTCCTTGGAATTCTGACGGTCTTCCGTCTTTTGTGCATTCTTACGCAACTCATCCGATAAATCCCGCATCTTATTGACCGTCTCATTCAACTTTTTCTCCACTTCCAACTGCTTGTAGAGCTGCAGCTGCTGATCCAAAGACTTATTGATGTCCTCAGAAGAGAGCTTCATCTTCTCCAACTGCTGCTGGATTTTGTCATTGTTCATATTCTGCATCATCTGCTCCAACTCCTTCATCATCTGCTTCATCTCATCCGACAGAATCTCATCCATACGCTTCTGGAGTTCAGCCTGCTTCTTCAGAATATCCTCATCAATCTGCTTGTATTGGTTCTCCACCTGCTGATGGTTTTCCTGCTTCTGCTTCAACTCATTTATTTTGTCCTGCAGCTGCTGGTATTCCTTCATCAGCTTCTCCAAATTCTTCTTATCCTGCCAAGAAAGTTCCTTCTCCTGCAACATTTTCTGCTGCATCTTCTCAATTTCCTTGGCCAATTGCTGGGATTCCTTCAACAAATCACTATATTCTGACTTAGTCTGCTCTTCCGCCTGCTGCAAATCGTTTTCAATCTCCTCCATAGTGCGCACACGATACGACTGCACGGAAGATTTTGTCGATTTAGCACCATTAACTCCATCATTATCAAATACTTGGAAGTAATATTCGATTTGTTCGCCAGGATTCAGATCGAACATTCCCTGATCGAAATAGTAGTAGAAATCCTGAATGGTGACGTTATTTTGGATTTTGATAGGCACCACATTATGCGAACTCAGCACCTTACCATCCTTGTTCAACTTATTATAGACAAAGACCAGCTTGGAGAAGCCGTAATCATCCTTGATGTTACCCTTGAAATAGACACGGTCGTGGTAGGCTGAATCCTGCTGCGACTGCACGTAGATGTCAGGATACAGGTCCTTGATAACCGTCACTTCATCTGTCAAGGTATCTTTGCCCGTCATAAATTTATTCTTATTCAGAATAGAATACGTAAATGAGTTGCGGGCGGTTACATTCACGAGATAATTATCTTTATCCGAAGAGATAACTTTCTGATTATCATCTACTATAAGGATAAGATTTTCTGAGTTTCGGGTGATAAAATTCCAGGTAATCACCGTGCCTTCAGGGACCGTTAAATTACTGACATTTTCTAATGCCTCATCGGGCTTGTTCAGATAGGAAGGATAATGCAACGAAATGTTGAAACCGAGCATCACTGGCTTCGGCAGAACATTAATTTCGTAAACCGTGGAGTTTACTTCATCGGTATTAATTTGAAATTCAACGTTTTGCTGAAGATTCGAAAAAGTATAGGAAAACTCCGAATTGGCGTTTTTCTGACACTTGTAGTTCCGGTTTTTGTACTTGATATAGACCTCATCCGGAACCTCACTGCCCTCCACTTTCACATTCACCGTGAAATCCTCGTACTGGAACGCATTCAGCGAATCGTTGGTGATGACAAACGAATAGGGCGCGGGTTTCTCATAAACTTCCGAATAGTGGACAATACGCTTGGTAGGTTCCGTAAAAAGCTCCTTCTTGATGGAAAAGAGCAACAGGAAAATAGCAATCGGCAGCAGCATCCACAGTGCGAAACGTTTCGTTTTTTCCACCGGAATGGCCTGCACGAAGGAATATGCCTTGAATGAATCGATTTTGTTGTCGATGGCAGCGGAAAGCAAATCGTAGCTCACATAGTCACCACGCTCCATCTGCTGTTGCAACTCGAACAGATTCAGTAATTTATCATCAATCTGATCGAAATGCTTGCCGATGATTTTGGCAATTTCCTCATTAGTCAGCTGCTTGCCAAGACCGCCGATTTTCAACGCCGGGATAATGATATAGGCAATAGCGATGCCCAACGCTAATGCGATGAACGAATAGAAAAGGACGGAACGGACTGCAGTGTTCGAATAGGAGAAGTATTCGAACAGGGAAAAGGCGATGAATGTGGCCAAAAGGATAATGACAAAGAGAATTATCCCTTTGTAAAGCTTGTTCAGGTAGTATTTTTTGAGAAACTGCCTTATTTTATCATTCAAAAGTTGAATCTTTGATGAGCTCATTCGGATTATCTTCGTAAGGAGGTTGGTAAGTTATATTGAAAAAATCGCTGTTTTGATTGGAAAAATAGCGGCATAAATTCTTGTTTCGGCCAAAAAAGTGTCTCAAAAAGAAGAATTTGAAGAAAGAATTGTTCATTTTGTTCAATTTGCTGCGCTTAGCGAACAGCGAATAGAGCATTTTGGACTTCGATGACTTGGACACCATGTTCGATACTTGCATCTCCGCGAGCATCAGTCGGATGAGCGGGATTTGCACCGGACAGGCATCTTCGCACGCGCCGCACAGGGTCGTATGCGAAAAGAGATGCTGCGAACGGTTGTACTTGTCGAGACTGTTCATTTTCACCAAGTTGATGGGAGAAATGCTGTCGTGCGACGAAGCTACCGGACAAACTTCCAAACAACGTCCACAGTTAATGCAATAGAGGGATTCCTTCAAAATCTCAGACGTCATAACCTCCTCAATACCATTCATATAGAGGAGCACCGTGATGTTCATGCTCTCCTGCGTGAACATCTGGTCGGAAAGGTAGGTGAAGTCTGACGGGAAGATGTACTGCATCCTATTTTGGATTACTTTCAGATCTGCCGGCATCTTTTTCTCCTTGAACCAATACTTCAGCGCCAAGAAAAAGGACAAATCCTGTTGGTAAGCGATGCACTGGTCAATATTGACGATGATGGCCATGTTTTTGGCCTTGTTGAAGCAACATTGCGACTTTTTGTCCAAAAGAACGAGCAATCCAGAGTCGCAGACGGCATAATCCGCATCCACCACCAAGAGGTCGAGATCGTCGCTGGAAGTTTCCGCCTTTTCAATCGGCACCACTTCCAAACGAGACGGCACATAACTTTCAATCTGCGTCTCGGTATCGAAACCAATTCTTCTCACGTTCTGGCTTTCCGCCAAGGAGTTCACCGATTCAACCAACGAATTCTTGTCCTTGATCCAAAGCACATTGAGGCCTTTCCGCACCAAAGCGGACTCCAGCGCCAGCAAATGCTTCTCCATATCGTCAAAGTAGTTGTGACGAATGGCGTAAGCTTTCTTCCTGACGCTTTCAAAATCCTGGTCTAAAAAAGGCGCTTTCATAATCAGATGTTGATTTTGTCGATTCTTCTTTGGTGGCGGCCGCCTTCAAATTCGGCGGTGAGGAAAGCATTGAGGGTGTCCATGGCCATTTCGGTCGAGATGAAACGGGCGGGCAGAACGATGATGTTAGCATTGTTATGCTGCTTGGCAAGGGCGGAAATCTCTGGCGACCAGCAAAGGGCGGCACGGATGCCGGCATGTTTGTTGGCGGTGATGGCCATCCCGTTGCCGGTTCCGCAAATCAGAATGCCGATTGAGCCGCTGTCGGACAGCACATTTTCGGCAACCTTGTGCGCAAAATCGGGATAATCCACGCTATCCGACGTGAACGTTCCCGCGTCATCGAATTCAAAACGGTCTTGCAACCGCGTCTTTATCTGCGATTTGAGGTCAACTCCCGCATGGTCTGACCCAATGTAAATCTTCATTTTAGCATATTCCATAATGGCCGCAAAAATACAAAAAAGATGAATGTATGCGGCCGCTTTTCCGTTCCATTTTTTAGCTGACTATTTATCTTAAAAGATTTAAAATTGATTTCTCTATGATGATTATAGCTGTTGATATGTGGATATTATTTCGGCCAAAAATTTGGAAAAGTGAGTTATTAAATTTAATGAACAGCCGAAAGTGAATAATGTTAATTCTAAGTGACGGATTTTAAGGAGGGAAACATCCCCGACATTTTTCTTCCAAATTTTTTGAGTGGATAAAATGTGCGTTTTTCAACCGGTGAAAAAGTTCAAAAAAGATGTTCAAAAATCGCCGGAATTGTGCACTCAAAACTTATCCGATTTTTTTCCACAGAGATTTCAAATCGTAACTTGCATTATTGGGATAAAAAGTCGTTTTATCAACTTTTCGATGTTGATTACTCCGTAATTTTCTGTGTCTCATTTTTTTGTTGATATGTTTGAAAAATCCCTATTTTAGGGCATTTTCGAGGTAATGTATTACAGATAAGAGGGTTATAAAAAAACACGTAGAGACGCATTTTAAATGAAAAAGAGACGCATAATTATGCGTCTCTTCATCATGGGTAAAACGATTCCTGATAAGAGATTATTTCACCGTACTACCTTCTTTAACTGGTTTCTGCGGCTGCATAATGGAAAGGGAACCGTCGGCGTTTTCGGCCATGAGAATCATGCCGTGGGATTCGACCCCTTTGATGTTCTTGGGAGCCAAATTGACCAGCATGAGCACTTGTTTGCCAACGAGATCTTCAGGTTGGTAATATTCCGCAATGCCGGAGATGATTTCCCGCGTGTCGATTCCAGTGTTGACCTTCAGCTTCAGCAGCTTTTTGGTCTTTGCCACCTTTTCAGCAGCGAGAATCTTCACCACGCGGATATCCATCTTTTGGAAGTCGTCGAATGTGACTTGCTCCTTTTCGGGGATAGCCTCGGCATTGTCGGCCTCATTCTGCTTTTTCGTGTCCTGCAGCTTTTGCACCTGCTTTGCGATGGTTTCATCCTCAATCTTTTCGAACAGATATTCGGCTGGATTGAGTTTTTCACCCGCTTTCAACAGATCGTGACGACAGCCGTCGGACCATTTCTTGTTGTCCAAATTGAGGATATTTTGCAATTTTTTCGCCGTAAACGGCAGGAAAGGTTCGCAAAGGATAGACAACGAAGCACAAATCTGCAGCGAAACGTGCAAGATGGTCTTCACGTATTCCGGATTCTCCTTCTGCTTCTTCCAAGGTTCAGTATCGGTGAGGTATTTATTGCCAAGTCGGGCCAAATTCATCAGTTCGGCTTGCGCTTCACGGAACTTGTAATGTTCGATGCACTCCCCTATCCTACTCGGAAATTCGGCCATCTTTTCGAGAATTTCCTTCTCATAATCGGTCAGTTCGCCGCATTCGGGAATGATACCGCCGTAGTATTTGTGGGAAAGTACCACCGTCCTGTTCACAAAGTTACCGAAAATGGCCAGCAGCTCGTTGTTATTTTTGGCTTGGAAATCCGCCCAAGTGAAGTCGGCATCTTTGGTTTCCGGCGCGATGGAAGTCAGCGTATAACGCAAAACGTCCTGTTTTCCAGGGAAATCCTTGATGTATTCGTGCGCCCATACGGCCCAGTTGCGGGAGGTGGAAATCTTGTCGCCTTCGAGGTTAAGGAACTCATTGGCAGGCACTTGCTCGGGCAGGATGTAACCACCGTGGGCTTTCAACATACACGGGAAAATGATGCAGTGGAACACGATATTGTCCTTGCCGATGAAATGCACCAGTTTGGAGCTTTCGTCCTGCCACCAGGGTTTCCAGTCGGTATTGTGCGCTTCAGCCCATTCCTTAGTAGCTGATATATAGCCAATTGGTGCGTCAAACCAAACATATAGCACTTTGCCTTCAGCCTCTTTCAACGGCACTTTCACCCCCCAAGAAAGGTCGCGGGTGACAGCACGAGGTTGCAATCCCTGCTCAATCCACGATTTGCATTGACCGTAAACTGTCGGGCGCCAATCGGCCTTATGTCCTTGCAGAATCCATTCTCTCAACCATGCATCGTACTCGTTCAGAGGCAGATACCAATGTTTAGTCTCTTTCAGTACGGGGGTATTGCCGCTGAGTGCTGATTTCGGGTTGATAAGATCGGTGGCACTGAGAGAAGTGCCGCAAGCCTCACATTGATCGCCATACGCGTGCTCGTTGTTGCAATGCGGGCAAGTACCGGTAATATAACGGTCGGCCAAAAACTCGTGCGCTTCTTCATCGTAATAATGCTGGGAAGTTTTCTCAATCAGTTTCCCGTTGTCATACAGGTATTTGAAGAATGCAGCGGCAGTTTCGTGGTGGGTTGGATTCGATGTGCGTGAATAGATGTCGAACGAGATTCCGAGATCCTCAAAAGATTTCTTGATAATGGCATGGTAGCGATCGACAATGTCTTGCGGGGTCACACCCTCTTTTCGGGCTTTAATCGTGATAGGCACCCCATGTTCGTCGGAACCGCCGATAAACAGCACCTCTTTTCCGTTGTTGCGGAGGTAGCGCACGTAGATATCTGCGGGCACATACACGCCGGCGAGGTGGCCAATATGGACAGGACCGTTGGCATAGGGTAGGGCGGACGTAACCGTGTAGCGTTTTATATCTTTCATATTATCAATGATTTAGTTATTATTTTTTTTCGTTTTTTATTATGATAAGCAAAACGGCAAAGGTACATAAATTACAAATATGCTTGGAGGTATGATTTATTCGTGGCCGAGACGCAAAATTTTGCGTCTCTACATGGCCGGTTTATCTACTTTTATATGTTTATAACTTGTTTGGAATAACCAAGATAAAATTGTTAAAAAATGCTAATTTTGCGGTTTCAAACTTAAAATTCAAGATTATGAAAAAACTGTTTACAACAATTTTAGTTATGCTTACTGTGGCAAGTGTTGCATTCGCTCAACCCCGCGCCATCGGTGGTCGTCTGGGTTGGAATTATGAAGAGTTTTCTTATCAACATTCCATCAATGATGGTTTGTATGCGGATTTGACTGCCGGTTTTGGTGATCTTTGGACATCTTTCAGCTCTGTAAATGCCAATGTCTCTTTTAACTGGACATTCAATATCAAAGGTATTTGGAACTGGTTTGTAGGTCCCGCAGCTGGTGTTGGTTTCGGTTATGGTGCCGGATATGGTCATTTCAGCAGAAAAGGATCTATTTATGACGGTATTATTTACGACGATTATTATTATGATGCACCTTATATGCCTTTCCGCTTGAATGTCGGTGGTCAGATTGGTTTTGAATGGCAGTTTGGCATTCCGTTGAACCTTACTGTTGACTGGCGTCCGATGGTCAACGTGTTGGGCATGGTGAATCCTTATTACACGACTCGCAGTGCTGTTCTCGGTGGTCTCTACAACTTTGGTGTTGGCCTCCGTTACAGATTCCACTAATAGATACATTTTGCAGAATTCAACAAACGCCGGTTAATCGGCGTTTTGTTTTATATTGTGATTTGTGAATTTGTAGAGACGCAAAATTTTGCGTCTCTACAACCACAATAATCGTTAACCATTGATCGTTAATCATTCCTATGAACTTCAAACTCACATCCTCATACGAACCTTCCGGCGACCAACCCGAGGCCATCAAACAGCTGGTGGCCGGGTTGAACAACGGCGAAAAGGCGCAGACGCTGCTTGGCGTGACTGGGTCCGGCAAGACGTTCACCATTGCCAATGTGCTGAATCAGGTGAATCGTCCGGCGCTTGTGCTTAGTCATAACAAGACGTTAGCTGCGCAGCTTTACAGTGAGTTTAAGCAGTTTTTTCCCGAAAACGCGGTCGAATACTACGTTTCCTATTACGATTACTACCAACCTGAAGCCTATATCCCGACCACGAACACCTACATCGAGAAGGATCTTTCAATCAACGATGAGATTGAGAAGTTGCGGTTGCATACGACCGCTGCGTTGATGTCGGGGCGGCGGGATGTGATTGTAGTGGCCTCTGTATCTTGTATTTACGGTATCGGCAATCCGGATGATTTCGCCAAGAACGTCATCCATCTGCATACGGGAATGCAAATCGACCGTAACGCGCTGCTGCTGAAGTTCGTGTCCAGATTCGCGCACCGAGCTGGATTTGCAGCCCGGACAATTTCGTGTGAAGGGTGACACGGTCGATATTTTCCCGCCCTACAGCGAGCACGCTTTCCGCATCATCTTTTGGGACGATGAGATTGAATCACTGGCAATTATAGAAGCTGCAACGGGCGGGGTAATTACCAAGGAGGAGAAGATTGTAATCTATCCGGCCAGCCTTTTCGTGACCTCCCAGCAGAGCATGAACGATGCCATCAACCAGATTGTGTTGGACTTGGGTGAACAGCGCGATTATCTGAAATCCATCGGCAAGCATCTGGAAGCCAAACGGTTGGAAGACCGAGTGACGTATGATGTGGAGATGATGAAAGAGTTAGGCTACTGTTCCGGCATTGAGAACTATTCGCGCTATTTCGACAAGCGCGAACCCGGGATGCGGCCCTTCTGCATCCTCGACTTTTTCCCCGACGATTTCGTGTTGGTAATTGACGAAAGTCACGTCACGGTGCCGCAAATCGGGGCTATGTACGGTGGCGACCGTTCCCGTAAAATTAACCTTGTGGAGTACGGTTTCCGGCTACCCGCAGCCTTGGACAACCGTCCATTGAAGTTCGACGAGTTTGAGGCGCTGGTAGGACAAACCATCTACATGAGCGCGACCCCGGCGGACTACGAATTGGAGCAGTCGGGTGGGATAGTGGTCGAACAGGTGGTCCGGCCCACAGGACTTTTGGACCCTCCAATCGAGGTACGTCCCGCCACCAATCAGGTCGATGATTTGCTGAACGAGATTGAAGATACGGTCGATAAGGGCGAGCGGGTGTTGGTGACTACGCTGACCAAGCGCATGGCTGAAGAGCTGAATACGTACCTCATAAATATCGGAGTGCGAGCTTGTTACATCCATTCCGACGTGGAGACATTGGATAGGGTAGAGATTTTGCAAAACCTGCGGGCGGGTGCCATTGACGTATTAGTGGGCGTAAACCTTTTGCGTGAGGGTTTGGACTTGCCAGAGGTCTCCTTGGTAGCTATCATGGATGCCGACAAGGAGGGCTTTTTGCGCAATGTGCGGTCGCTCACGCAGACGGCCGGCCGTGCTGCACGCCACGTGAACGGGCGGGTGATTTTCTACGCCAACAAGATCACCAAATCGATGCAGGCCACCATCGACGAAACCAACCGCCGTCGCTCCAAACAGATAGCTTACAACGAGTTACATCACATAGTACCAAAAGGTGTGGTGAAATCGGAGGAGATGCTGCTCACGGGCATGTCCGGCGACAGCAACAAACAAAACAAAAGAGGGGTGCAGTACGTCCAGAAAGAGAAGAAATTGTCGGTCGCGGCGGAAGATTTGGCGATGTACAACATGGAGCAGTTGGAAAAGAAGAAAAAATTGTACCGCAAAGAAATGGAAAAGGCCGTGAAGGATTTGGATTTCGAGAAGGCTGCCGAATACCGCGACGCAATTGCGGCGATAGAGAATCGAATACGGGAATATTGAGACTTAAGACGTAGGACTTGAGTCTTTGGATGTGAGACGTAAGATTATTGGTCTAATGGTGTCTATAAATGTCACAATTAAACTTTTTCCCAAAACGATAGTTTAACGACTACCTTAAACCGTAATCACTTAAACCATCAAAAAATGAAGAATGTATTGCACAAAATCGGATTGGTGATGCTCTGCATCGGCCTTTCCTTTGGCGCTTTCGCCCAGTCGGAGGACATGGCGAAATTGTTCAACAAGTACGAAAAAAAGCGCCATTTCGAGAAGTTCGAATACGGCGATCAGAAGCCCGTATGGCTGAACCTTATCGCGCACAATGCTTCTTTCGTGAAGATTCTCTCCTGCGATGCCAAACCCAAATCCCACAAATACAAGAAGTTCAACCAGGATATCCGCAAATACACGGAGAATTTCAACATTGTGTTCGAGCTCAATGAGTCGGACTATCTGTTGAAGATTTGTGCCTCGGAAAAAGACGCGAGAGGTTGCTCCAACTTCGTGGTAATTACCAAGTTAGGAGACAAAGAGCGAGTGATTTGGCTCTACGGCAGAACCAATCTGAAGAAATTTATCGATTACGTGAAAGAGGCGTTAATGTAAAAACGCGCCGTAAAACAAATGTAGAGACGTGCCATGGCGCGTCTCTACAACGGTTACATTCTCTTTCCATTCAGGAAAATCTGCTCCACCTTGTTCGAACCGAACGCGTAGTTCATATAATACAGCGTGTCCATCGGCTTGGTGATGAAGAAGTTGGCGATTTTCCCTTTCGTGATGGTGCCTAACTCGCGCCAGACATCCATGGCGTAGGCCGTGTTGATGGTCGTGGCGTTGACTGTCTCCTCGGGCAGCATCTTGTACATGACGGAACCCATCGCAAAGACCAGCTGCATGTTGCCGGACGGGCAGGAACCGGGGTTGAAATCGGAGGCCAAAGCGACGGGCAGTCCGCCTTCGATCATCTTGCGGACAGGGGCGCAGACCATGCCGAGGAAGAAAGCAGCCCCGGGCAGTACTGTGGGCATTGTCTCACTCTTGTAGAGAGCCTTAATCTCCTCATCGCCAGTGTATTCCAAATGATCCACAGACAGGGCGTTGTATTTCACGCCGACTTGGATGCCACCGGAGCAGGCCATCTCGTTGGCGTGGATTTTCGGACGCAAACCATACTTGATGCCCTGCATCAGGATGCGCTCGGTCTGTTCGGTGGTGAAAAAGCCCTTGTCGCAGAAAACATCGACAAAATCAGCGAGTTCCTCGGCAGCTACCATCGGAATCATCTCGTTGATGATGAGATCCACATAGCCGTCGGGGTTGTCCTTGTAGAGAAGCGGTACCGCGTGCGCTCCGAGGAAGTTCGCCTTGATGGTCAGCGGGGAGTTCTCTTTCAGCTTGCGGATGACGCGCAGCATTTTGAGCTCATCCTCGGTGGTGAGGCCGTAGCCGCTCTTAATCTCGCACGCGCCCGTGCCGAAGGAGGCCATCTCTTCCAACCGCCGCCAAGCTTGGTCGTAGAGTTCCTCTTCGGAGGTTTCGTGCAGCCGTTTTGCGGAATTGAGGATGCCGCCCCCGCGTTTGAAAATCTCCTCGTAGCTCAGCCCTTTGATTTTGTCGATATATTCGACCTCGCGGCTGCCCGCATACACGATGTGCGTGTGGGAATCGCAGAAAGAGGGGAACACGAACTTGCCCGTAGCGTCGATTTCCTCAATCGGCTCCTTGATCTTCTTCAGAATGTCGGGGTTGAAGTCCTCCATCCGTCCAAAATCCTTGATTTTGTCGCCTTCGGTAAGCAGATATGCGTTGTCAATCAAGGGAAGATTTTGCATCTCCTTGCCGGCGCGAAACTTCACGGACTTGGTCTCTGCCTGCACCAGCTGCTTTATGTTTTTCACGAATATAGCCATAGTTGGTAGGTTTTAATTTGATGCGGCAAAGATAGTATTTTTAATGGTTTAAGGTTTAGAGTTTAAGGTTTAAGGTTTAAGGTTGTTGGCGAACTGACTATTTTTTGTTCAGTATGTTGGCGATGGCGTAGCACTCTTCCTCCGTCGTTCCAGAGATACAGCAGGCGCCGCCGGCAATCTCGCACATGATTTGCGGTGCATTTAGCAGTCGGTCGGTACCGAGCATCATCCCGACCCGCTTGTGGACATTCGCCGCCGTGAACTTCTGCCACTGGTCAGCCGTTTTCATGTCGAATTGCATCAGCACCTCGTAACCACCCGTATAATCGCTTTTCTCGACGGCGCATTTTTTGACTTGCGTTCCGTTAAAGATTGGGTTGCCCGAGGCATCGCCGTAGCACACGTTGAACTGGTATAGTTCTTCTTGTGATGGCGATACCGGAAGCCAACAAGGGATGAGCTTGCTGCCATTTGGCGAGAGCGGCATTTTCCCTTCCCGCAGAGCGTTCATAAAAGCAGCGGTGTCCGAAGCAGGGAGCTGGAGCCCCTTTTGGTTATCACAGGCAGTCTGCTTGTCCTCGGGCAAGCGCTCCATAGCCGCATTGACCAACGTGGCGTATTGGTTTTCGTAATAGTCCAGCAGATACCAGATTCCGAAATCTTTCGCGGTGTAATGTTGGCCGAAAACTTGGTCGGGATCGACATTGTATTGGACGGCCTTGGTTTGGTGGCAGCCCGTAAGGAGCATAACTCCGATGATGGCGAAAACGATAACTTTTTTCATAATTATTTGATTATTGATGTTTTTAACTAATCTATTTGTATAACACTGGTTGGTAGAGACGCAAAATTTTGCGTTTCTACTCCTCCAAAAGTTCGTCGTAGATTTTCAGGTTTTCCTTCAGTTCGCGGGTCAATCTTATTTCATAAATGGCGTAGGCGATACAGGCGGTGTAAAACAGCGCGGCCAAAAGGATTTGCAACGGGGTCATATATTGCAGATCGGCATAGTGGAATGGTCTTCGGGTAAAGATGTAGGTGAAAATCGGGAAACCGGCGGCGAGACACAGCGGCAAGAGAACACCGAAGCCCCATATTACCGAACGTTTGAACGCTAACTGCCAGCGGTCTGCGAAGCGCATAGCCTCAACCGTGGGGCTGTCCAGCGGGTTGTGCTTCCAGAAACGGACCACCCAAACTGCATACCAGATGATACAGGAAAGGTACAGAATGTTGAAAATCAGGTAGGGTATCGCTAAACTCCAGCTGGCGAAGCACATTTCCGCCTTCGAGAGGATGAAGATCTCCAAGATGAGGCCAAAAACCACAGCGCAGATGTTTTCGATCAGAAAGCGTCGGTGGGTGGAGGTGATGCTTCGGTGCAAAAGTCGGCGCACCGATTCCTGCTGCACGTGTTCGATATGTTGCAGCCGCTCGTCCTGCTGCTGCCATAGGGCTTCTAACTGTTCAAATGTTTTTTCCATTGTCTTCTGTGTTTAAGATGATTAACTTCTGTTTGATCCGCTCCACCCGTTTCCGGGCAGCGGCTTCGCTGACGCCCACAATCTCGGCGATCTGATCGTATGGAATCTTGTCCAAATAGAGCAATATGAGGGATTTGTCCGCTTTGTTGAGCTGGTCGATAAGGCTGTACAGTTGTTTTTGCAGTTCCTCCTGCTGAGGGTCCACGAGGGTGGTGACCATCTCGTCCGTAAGCAGCACGAAGGATGGGGTGCGGCTCCTTTTGCGCAGCTGTGCCACCGCGGTGTTCAATGCGATACGATAGACCCAGGTGTTCTCTTTGCTCTCGCCCCGGAAGCTTGGCCACGCCTGCCAGAGGTTACATACGATGTCCTGGTACATATCCCGCACATTGTCAGGCTGCCGGTCGGTATAGAAGAGGCACACCTTGAACACTGTCCGTTCGCACCGCGCCAGCATCGCCATGAATTCTTCTTCTCGTTTATCGCTCATGTCAAGATTCTTTTGCCATATTAGTAGCAAAAATATTAAAAATGTGACATAGGAGGGAAAAAAGTTGGGAATAGACACTACTAACTTCTCACCACACTCACCCCTCGCTCGAAGTTGATCTTCGCGAGATAGGTGCCAGCGGGATAGAACGAAAGGTCGATTACAAGTAGAGACGTGCCACGGCACGTCTCTCATATAAATCAATTCTGGAGAGCGAACTGAATGAGACAAATAGCTCGCGCTATGCGAGGTTGTCTGTTAGTTCACTTTTGTCATACTGAAGGTGGCGGTGTAAGTTGAGCCGTCCTCGTGTTCGCGCAGCGCCGTCCAACTCATCACGCCGTTCTTGATGGAGGTAATTTCCCACCATTCGCGGTTCTCCAACTGACCCTCACCGTTGTTCATCCAGCGTGTGCAAAGCAGGTTGCCGTCCACGAAATATTCGGAGAAGGCATTCACGTCGTCCACCCATTGGCCTTCTTCCGTCTGGCGATAATAGACGTAGGTGCCGTTGGCCTTGTACTCCCAGCGGTGGAGCTCGCCGTCGTCAAATTCGGAACCTTCCTGGCTGGTGATGCGGCCTTCCCAGGTTCCGACAACATCGTTTTTGTAATCAACAGTGACGCGTTTCAAGATAACGTCTTCCTCGGGATAGTTGAATGCGTTCCCATTCGTGTGTAAAGTTGCCTTGAAGTGGCATGACATCTCGTCCTTTGTAATGGAATTGACAATGTATTTAAAAACAATGCTTCTGTCCTCGCCGATTTGTCCGGTGATTGTCACAATGTTGTCGTCGATCTGGACGTCGCATTCCAAATAAGCGTTCCATTTGGATTCCGTCTGTGTGAAATCAGCTCTTGATGCGCTGAGGATTTTTGTGTCGGAGACGAAGGTGATAACCGTTTTTTCGTTGGTCAACGCGGGCCAGCCGTCTATTTCAGTCTGCATCCACTTGCCAATCAGTTTGTCAGACAGTTTGTCTTTGTCCTTGTTGCATCCGCAGAGGATGGTGGCCGCAACGGCCAGCATTAAAAATACTTTCTTCATAATGTGTATAATTTTATGGCCGCAAAAGTACAAAAAATAATTATGGGTGCCGCTGTTTTTATTCTTTCAGCAACTTACGCTCACGACGGCATCCGCCTGCGCACCGTGCCAGCGGCACGAAATCTCAATAACCCCATACAAGCGGCACGAAGCCCCCTTTCCGCAACAATCTGCATAGAACAGCTAAACTAAAATCCAACAACCTCAAAAATTATTTTCCCCGCGAGTGTTACCTTTTACTATTTTTGCGTCGTATTCATGAACAAGGCGAAAAATGGAGAATGCGGCATTTTGGGAACGGATGTATGCGGCCAACATCAATAGGATGATCGGGCTTTTCCACCGCTATGTCAACGACTTGGCGTTGGCGGAGGACCTGGCGCACGAGGCGTTCCTCAAGGCGATGGAGCGTGCTGACACCTACCGCGCAACCGGCAATTTCCAAGCATGGCTGATGCGCATCACCGTGAACCACGCCATCCAGCACCTGCGGCAAAGCCTTGATACCGTGCCGTTTGTGGAGGAGGAGACTCCGGAGGTCGCCACGGAAGAGACATCCATTTGGGAAGTGGACTTCACACAGGAGGAACTGCTCGAAGCCGTGCAGCAGCTGCCAGTTCCGCAGCGTACCGTCTTCAACCTCTATGCCATTGACGGACAATCACATGCCTACATCGCTGACCTGCTGAACATCTCCATCGCCAGCTCCAAGGAGACGCTCTACCGCGCCCGCAAACGGCTGCGGGAGATGCTCACCCAAAAGGCCCAAGAGAAAGAAAAACGCAAAAAGGGAGTTTTTGTCATGATACTACTATTCTTATTACAACATTCCGAGGCGGCCCGTACCGACCGACTGTTCCGAAACGGGCTCTCCTCGTTAGCGTATGCACCGTCGAAACCGCTCTCGACCAGCCAGATACAGCAGGCGGCGGAAGAAGCCCCGTCAAGTCCGGGTGTCTTTGTGGCAGCGCACCGCGTGGCCTTGACCACCGCCGCCATCGCGGGGATCGCCGGCGGCGTCTGTATTTGGCAGGTTGATCGTACTGCACTGGATAACAGTCCGTTGCAAGAGCCTGTCGCACCCGTTGAATCCTCAGTAAGCCTTCCAGCCGACACAATCGCCGAGAACAGTTTGCAAGCAGAGCTCGGCTCAACAACCAAGCCTTCCGAAGCGATTGTGCCAGTGAAACAACAAAAGTCGGCAACCAAACCCCAAATCATCGTCGTCACCAAAGAGATTGTGGTGAACGACACGGTGATTGTCCGTGACACCGCAATAGTGAAAGACACGGTCTATTTAATGCAAAAGCCATGAAAGGGAAGATTGTTGTTGCGTTTATCATCTTAGTATTCAGTACTATAGGATGCCTTTCCGCACAAAGCACAGACACTATGTATGTGGTGAAGCGGCACGTGGTGCGCGACACCGTCTATGTGCGCGACACGTTGCGCGTGCAGGACACCATCATTATCGCAGACTACATCCACAGTGAGGAATTCAAGCGGCTGTTTTACGAGTTGAGCGGTGCTGATGGGCAGATGCCGTCCGATTCGTTGGAAAAATTGTGGGCGCAAACCGTTACCTTTTTGGAAAATCGCGTCATCCAGTATGAACAACAAAACGTTTCTACTATGGACAGCATCAAAAAATACGGATTGGCGGGGCTCATGCTTTTAGGGTTGAACTCCCTCGCGCCCGCACAGACTCCTTCCCCTTCGCCCACGACACCACCGCATCAGACGAAGGTGCAGAAGGTGCTTCACGACAGCCCCTTCAACGGTTTCCATTTCGGGTACACGCTGGAGTCGGACATCGTACATCCGGTGGAAATGATCTCGACCCTCACTGCGAAAAAATCTTTCTCTTCTGTCCGCTTTGGAGGTCGGTTTGGTCTGGAGTTTTCCTATCATTTTGCGGATTTTTTCGGCGTTTCATCCGCCCTGGATATGGGATGTATTTCTCCCATCGCAAATTTAGGAACTACTATTTATTATGGGTTGTCAATGCCTGTTAAATTTGAATTCCACTATCCGGTTACGGACAAATTGTGGATCACTAGCAATCTTGGTGCCCAATTGCGAATGCCTTTGGCAACTTTCACACACGGTTATGACGGAACAAAGGGAAGGAACCTTTTCAATCTGTATCTCGATGATTTCATGAATTTATAAACAATATGCGTACAACAGACGTGTTTTCTATGCAGATATAATGGCAGATGTCGGCGTGTATTACCAATTGCCCAATCAGGATTATCTGCGTTTTTTGGTCGGGTTGGACATTGCCACAACCGATTTTGCGAGAGGATTTGTTGAGTCTCCCCAACTGAACGGAGAACAGTATCTGTTTGAACGAAACCACTACCTTTACTTCCAAATTGCTTACCTGCACAGTTTCAGCAAGATGCGAGCTATCAAACAGGCGCAACCGCACTGGAACGATGACAAGTCATTTTATCGTCACGAGTTTCGGTTGGGCGTGAGTGACCATTTCGGCTTTGTATTTCATAGAGAAATAGGAGGAAATGCAGTTGGAGAAAATTTACCCAATACGGTATGCACGGATTTATTGTACACACCTGTATTCTCTCTCGACTACCACTATCGTGCAGCCAAATGGTTTTGGTTGGGCCTCTCCACAGGATATGGTTTCTACAAAGAGAGTCATTATCCCGATGGTATCGTGTCTCCCGATCTCGATCATTGGGTGTGTAAGCAACACAATTTTCTGATCATGCCTTCGCTGCGGTTCTCCTACCTGAACCGTCCGCATATTACCCTTTATTCCGGCTTAGATATTGGATTATTGATAGTCAGGCGTACTCCAGAGCGCATGAATCAATTCGTTAATGAAGGTTGGTCGCCTGATGACGATCCGTCAGGTTGGCCGCACAATCGCACAGACGTATTTTCCGCATTCCAGTTGACCGCCTTCGGGTTAAAAGCTGGCGGAAATCATTGGTTCGGCAGCCTCGAACTGGGTGCCGGCATCAAGGGGTTCGTCAATTTGGGTGTGGGGTACGAGTTCTGACGATCTCCGAGAAGTTTATCTCCGCGTATCGCTCGTATCTTCACGTATTTTCATCGCCATTTATCGTTCTTCATCGTCTCACCGCCTTCCTCACCACGCTCACCCCGCGCTCGAAGTTGATTTTCACGAGGTACGTGCCGGCGGGATAGGGCGAGAGGTCGATTTCGGGCAGGGACGTGCCGTGGGGCGAATCTAAGAGGGTGGCCAGTCTGCGGCCCTGGAGGTCGAGCAGCTCGATGCTGCGGTAGCCGTACATGTAGCCGCACACGGTGGTCCGCCCGTCCGTGGGGTTGGGATAGAGGTAGATCTCGCGCTCGCGGTTCTGGTAGTACTCGTCGATGCCCACGGAGTCGTCGGGGACGAAGGGCTGGGTGAACTCGGGGTTGCTATAGAGGGCGAACGCCGCATTGGAATGTTCATTGCTGCCATTGACAACAACGCCATCGCCAAAATTGACGCTTCCTTTCATGGATCCACCTATAACCACATTCCCGTTACCATCCATTGCTGTAGGACTTGTGGCTATCAACTGTGAGGGATATGTGTTGGCAGGTGTGAAGTCAATAAATGAACCGTCTGTACTCCATCTTGTCACTCCGATTTTACTATTTGATGTCTTACCCTTTCTTGCGGCTATGATGAGTTGATTATTTTGTGCTACTGGAACAGCGTGAGATGTCTCAATGAATTTGGATAATTCCTCGTCAGGAATAAACGAATGGCCCAAATAATGGCCTGTGTTTTTATCAAATTGTACATAAAAAGCTCTACAATTTTGATTTTGTGAGGCCCTGTCTAAGAAATAGTTCTCATTGTTTTCGAAATAGATAATAGAATTTTGATTGTAACGATTTTCAGCATCCCCACAAACAAAGACGCTGTTGTCAAGAACAACGCTGCCATATAAGGTGACGCGCACATAGTCAGAAGGAGTTTGAGCACGAGAATATACTTGATTGCTCCAAGCTAATGCTCCGTCACTGTTATATTTCTGTGATTCGCAGATTTAGGTTGTCACTTTTCTATCGGCACAAAGAACGCTGCCGGATCCTTTTTCAGGTCTTCCGGGGTCATACTCTTGCAGGCTACAATCTTCCCGTTCTTGATTTTCAGCACCGAAACCCCGTCGATGCCGAACGACATGCGGTCGAGCTTGTTGGTGGGGTCACAAAGCAGGTTCGGCACCTTTTCGCGGATGTTGGAGGGCAGCTTTTTCAGGGTGGCGGCAGAGACGATCATCGCATGGTACTTTCCCGTTATC
>CAJOKR010000077.1 GCA_905235135.1 uncultured Bacteroidales bacterium | reverse complement strand
CAGTTGCTAGTGTGGGCTTGTTGAGAATCACGCCCATTCCGGATGTTGCATTCCAGTCGCTTTGAACTTGTGCAGCAGGGATGGTCGGTTTATCGCTCAAGTCATTGTAGCTACCCGAGGTGGCGACAGCGGCGAGATTGGGTTTGTTGAGGATCACGCCCATCCCGGATGTTGCATTCCAGTCGCTTTGCACCTGCGCGGCGGGGATGGTTGGCTTGTTCTTGATAAAGGCATCGTTGGTGTTGTCGGTCACATTCCAGTCGGCTTGCACGTTCTCTTCTGCATTGGTAGCACAGTTGGTCACCGTAAAAGTACTCGTAGTGTTGTCTGTGTAGGTGATGGTATATGTGTCTACCAAACCTACCATTTCGGTTTTGTTGATGGAGGCTATGCCTTTACCATCGGCACCAACAGCACCCTTCAACGAACCAAGGAAGTCAGCTTCTGATCCCGTGTTCCCGGCGTTCAACCAAATCTGGTAGGCGGACAGACCAGTCGCGCCGGGCAAGCCTGTATCGCCAGCGGCACCGTTGGTCACCACAAAAGTGGAGGAGGTACCATCAGTGTAATGTATTGTGTAAGTATCTTCCAAACCATTTGTTACAGGACCCGTGACAGACTGGATACCAAGACCGGCAGGACCTTGTTCTCCTTGGAGACCCTGCTCACCCTGTGGACCCTGCTCACCCTGAGGACCTTGTGACCCACCCGCAATATCCGCATACAGTGCATACGGCACCGCCGTCACCGGCATGATGTTGGTCACCACTTCGCCCGTGGGCAGCGTGATGTCGGTCCGGATGCTCGCATTGATCCAGTTCACTGCGTCCAAACTGCCTGTGGCAGAGGATGACTCACCGATAATCAGGGTGAGCATACCGTTCTGATTGGTGGTCGCCGTCTGCGTCTCGGCATACTGCACCGTGACCCCGTCGGAGGCCAGGATCTTCAGCGACACGGTCACCGTCGCGTCATACACCAGCTCGTTGGCGCTGTTGCGCACCACAGCCTGATAACTCAGTTTCTGTGCGACTGCTCCGACCGCAAAAAACAGGATTGCTGCGAAAAGGGTGAAGGTTTTCTTCATATTGTTGTTTTTTTTATTTACTCTTGTTCCTCACACTGCGGCTTACGCCTTATGTGGGGTTATTAAGATATTGTCCCTTCGGGACTGCTCAATGATTTTTATAGGTTAACTATCATTCTCGTCATTCGACCTTCTGTTTACTACAAATTCCTGACACAACGGACGCTTAGCGCATCGGAAGGACCGGGGGACATCTCCACCGGCTCCTCGCAGTAATAGACCATTGGGATAGCAGTGCCCGCTGTAGTGGAGGGATGGGCATCCGTCCAGAAGTCCGTGAAAGTCAACAGCCCTTCGAATCTCTCTGCCGAGGCTTTGTAGAGACCTGCGGGAAGCGCTGTGAAGTCCGTGCTGTTCGTATTGGAAGTCCCTACCCACAGCGTCTGACTGCGCAGATCCGACAACGGAACGGCCTGCAATGCAGTCATTTCCGTGGTGGTGGGAATGTGCCAGCCTTCCGGACAGATACCCCGCACAAAACCGTCTTCGTCCGGAGCCGGTATCGCACTGCTGTTTTCCGGCACGTTCACTGCGGAGTGCCACGTGTAAAGCCGGCCGTAGGTGGTGAGGTTCGATTCTACATTGTTATATATGCTGCCGCTATAGACCATGGCACCCGGGATCACCGTCACCCCGTCGGGAAAATGTTCCACCATGAGGTTCTTCTTCGTCCAGCAATACCCCGCCACAGCCACTGTCGGATACATATTGTTGTCCACGTCATAGACATCGTCGCCGCAGGGAATCGCCACCACCTCAAGATCCAGCACCTTCACATAATCGTAATGGTACGGTCCTCCGTGTCCATAGTACAGATAGTCATGGTAGAGGCCGACGGGTGTGCTCATCGGATAGTAAAATCCGTGGGCGTTGTATCCCGCGCTGTAGTTCACGGCCTCCAAGTACTCTTCCCGCACTAACTGCGTCTGCGCGATGCCCTCCGTCATCTGGTAACCGTTGCCCTCGCTGGTGCCCACGAAGGGCTGCCCCAGCACCGAGTAGGTGTTCTCCTGCGTGACGGCTCCCGCCACGAATCCACTCATCGTCTCCGGCTGCGCACTTAACACAGGCGCCATCGACAAACAGACGATTGCTAACACAAAACCTATTGATCTTTTCATATTGATGTTTATTATTTCACACAAAACAAAAAAAACGGCAAGAGACTTGCCTTTTCAAAGCAGCCTCTTGCCGTATTGGAAAATACAACTTGTTGATTATTAGATTTTTCACCCCCCCCCCATTAAGGGTAACATGCTGATTTTGAGACGATTGACGGCCGTCTCGAAAACGTTTGTCGTCCTCTGTGAAAAGGGGGTTAAAGCTGGTTCAATTATGCACGCACTTATTATGGTTTCGTTTTGATGAAATCTGCAACTCGCCTTACAAATGCGCCACAAATTTACAGGATAGGTGTTCTTCTGCGTGACAGCACCTGCCACAAAGCCGCCCATCGTCTTAGACTGTGTATATAATAGCGAAGTTGCTGACATGCAGATTGTTACTGATAAAAACGCTATTGTCTTTTATTCTCCGCAAAAATCTGCAATTTTTAAATATAAACCAACATTTTATTGTCGCTATTTTTACCACAGAGTGTTGCAAATATTACCGCGTTACGGCTACGTCCGGCAAATTTGCGAAGGATATTCCAGTGCGCTTGTCAGTCTATTCAGCCCCCCTCCGCAACTCATTTCTTTTTCTTCTGCCCCTCCTTCACCTCGTCGATCATGGCCTGATAGGCATCGAGGATGGCCGGCTTTACGTCGGGGAGGGTCTTGAGGATGGTCAAGGCCTTCTGGAGGTTCCTCACCGCCTTGTTCGTTTTCCCCATGGCATCGTAGATGAAGCCGATGTTGCCGTAATCGACGGCGATGTCATAGTTGTTCTCCTTGTAGAATGCAATCCTCGTCTTCAGGGCTTTCTGCATGAACTTCAACGCCTTGTCGTAGTCCTTTATCGCGGCATATTCGGCGCCGATGTTGTTGTAGCTGATGGCCACCTCGGGATGGACGTCCCCGAAAACGTCTTTCCGGATGTCCAACGCCTTTTGATAGAAGTCGATGGCTTGGACGTGGTCGCCCTGCATGGAGCTGGACTTGCCCATGTTCTTGTAGATGGTCGCCAGGTCGGGGTGCTTTTCCCCGTAGAAATTCTTCAAGATGTCCACCGCTTTTTGGTAATACTCGGAGGCTGTGGGGTAATCCTTCTTCTTGAGGTAGTCGGTGGCGACATTGTTGTAGCTGACGGCCACCTCCGGATGGCTTTCCCCATATACGGACTTCTTGATATTCAGGGCTTTCAGGTCATACTCCACCGCTTTGTCCAATTCGCCAATCCTATGATAGAGAACCCCGATGTTGCTGTAGGCCAATGCCACCTGGGGATGGTTTTCGTGATAGATTTGCAACCAGATATCCAAGGCTTTCTGGTTGTATTCCAGGACTTTATCGTATTCTTTCTGTGCATAATAGACACTGCCCATGTTGTTGTAAATCAGAGCCACATCGCTGCTTTGCTCCTCGGAGAGCTTCTTGTTGATGTCCAGCGCCTTCTGGAAACACTCGATGGCGGTGGCATAATTCCCCATGTAGTTGTGGTTCTTGCCGAGACTGTTGTAGCTTCGCGCCACGTCACGGTGCGTTTCACCGAACACCGCCCGCCGGATGTCCAACGCTTTTTGGTTGTATTCCAAAGCAGACGGATAGTCGCCCTGCATGTCATAGACTGCCCCGAGGTTGTTGTATAGGGTGGCCATGTCGGGATGGTTCTCGTCGAGTAGCATCTTCCTGATTTCCAGCGATTTGTTCAACATTGACAACGCCTCCGCATGTTTGCTCTCAAGGGTGAGCGTGGCTCCCATGTTGCAGTAGCATGTCGCGACCAGCAGGTTCTGTTCGCCGAACAGTGCAACCGCTTGACGCAGAGCGCGTTGGTAGTAGAACATGGTCTTGTCGTACTGGGCCATGTACTCCTCCAAGAACGCGCCGGCATCGATCTGCCACTCCACGTTCGTGGTGTCCAGATTCGCCCGCAGCTCCAGGTAATAGGCGGCGGAGTCGTTCTGGTGTGCCAACAGGAAACGCTGGTAGAAGTTGAAGCAGTCGGCGGCGATGATCTCCAGCTTCCGCTGCGTGCCGGCCTTGCTCTCCTCCAGCTTCTCTTGCCGGTTCGAGAGCTCTTTGGCCTCCTTGTCCTCGATTTCCTGCTCCATTCTCACCTCCTTGATTCGGTCGGCAAGGTTGCCACGGGAGCGCAACAGGGAGTCCGCTTTTTCCAGCGCGCCCTGTTCCAGCAGGAGGTTCACCTGACGCTGGAATTCGTCCAACAGATCATAGTCGAGGGTGGTGTAGTATTCAGCCAACTGCTTGACAATCTTTTCGTTGTCATCCCTTTCGCGGTTTATCTGCGACAGCTGCCGGTTCTTCTCCTCCAAGGAGATGTTCATGGCCACAATCTCGTCCTCGCGTTCCCGCAGTTTCTGTTCCAAGTCGCGCCGCAGTTTCCGTTCCTTTGCCAGCAGGTCGGACTTTTGGACGTTCGGGTCGTCCATGGTGATGACCAAGGGGTTGGGGGAGTAGTAGTACTGCTTTTTCAGCACTTCCGGGTCCGAGAGAACGTAATTCTGCTTCTGCACGCTTTGCAGGTAGAATTTCTTCTCCGGGATGGTCAGGCTGAAGTCCCCGTTGGCGTCGCTCACGGTCGAGTGCCCGCCCGTCAGCACGATGGAGACGCCGCTCAGCCGGACGCCCGGAATCACCTGGTTGTTTTTGTCCAATCGTCCACGGGTTTTCACGTAGCCGTACTGGATGGTTTGCGATGCGGCGTAGTGGAAGATTCCCGCCAATAGCAATAAGGTTGTAAGAAAATGCTTCATTGTTATACTGATTTTATGGATTATTCATTGACAAACAGGTAATAGTCGTTGCCGCAGGGCATGTAAAGGCTGTCTTCGTGGAGCGTTGCCGAGGCGGTTATCGGATAGGTCTTCCGTTGTCTGGGCAGCGGCACGGAGAGTGTGACCCATCCCTCGGCATCCGAAACGGCGGTCAGTCCGGCAATCTCCACCGACACCCCGGGAACCACGCGCTCCGTGCGCTGGTTCCACAGCCGGAAACGGATGTCGCCATACATCTTCGGGTCTCTGGAGATGTTCACCGTGGATTGTCGGCTCAGCACAATCGTGGTGTCGGCGGGGAGGAAATCCTCGCAATCCACGGTGATACGGGCCGGTTTGCCCAGGTATTGGTGCGGGATGTTCCGGAACAGGATAGGGTCGTCGAGGGTGCGCAGCGTGTCCGTCTCCCGGATGTTGCCCGTCATCAGCGAGACCACCGCGTTGCTCAGTGGCGGCAGGTTCCCGTTAGGCGCGGAGGCTTCGAGCACCCGCACGCGCACATCCGCCGGACGACTGACGACGAGGGCGGCGATGAGGGTGGCCGCCACGGCGGTCGCCCCGATTGTCCAGGCCGCAATCCTCCTTTTGGCCAGGCGTTTGTGCCGCTGCCAAATCGTGTCAAATTCCACTTCGAGCAGCTTGGAGATGAGTTGCACGTAAGCCCGCTCACGGTTCAGCCGCGGTTGCCTGAAGTATTTCTCGTGGATGTTCGCGCCGAGAATCTCCGGGATGCCGAGCCGTTCGATCACAGGGTTGAAGCACTCGTTCTGCGGGTCTTTGCTGTGAGGCTCCCCATCTACGATGAAGAAATGGATGTCCTTGCCGCGCCCCAGCTGGTGGAAATGCTCGATTTCCATGCTTACCCATTCGGATTTCGCGGAGTTCGGCGAGCAGACGACGATGAGGTTCCGGGAGGCCTTCAGCTGTTTCTGGAGTTCCTCCGACAGACTGCCGGGCTGGATGTCTGTGGGGGCGAAGAAGACCGGGTTCATGGGCGTGCGCCTCCACCCGCGCTCGTTGCATAGCGTGGCGGGCATCCGGTAGTGCTCCAGCTTCTTCTGCAGCCGTTTGCCCCAGACGGTGTCTTTCGAGCTACAGCTGATAAAGGCGAAATACTTGAAGGAGGTCTCCATGTCCGTTCCGGTTGTCAAACACTTGTCAAGCTTTCCTTTTCACCAGGTCGAAGCCCAGTCGCCAGACCAGCTTTATGGTGTTCATGGCCATGATCCGGTCATACTCTTTCTCGCTGTCCGGCAAAGCGGAATAGGGAACGAGGTCGGGATGCTTCTTGTGGATGTCGTCGCGTTGCGCACCGTAGGTCCATCCTTCGTTCATCCTTGCCTCAGCCCAGACCTCATGGGCGTTTTCCGCGATTGCCTCGCGCAGCTCTATGAGGTCGCCGGTCAGAGAGATGTTCTCCAGCTGGATGGGTTGTGGCTCGTAGTCTTCGACGGACTGCAGCACCCGCACCATGTAGTGGCGCGACGCTTCCCATGCCGGCTCGAACAGCGGCACAGGCACAGGCAGGGCGGTGTTTTCCTGGGGGTCGAAAATCGTCACGGAGTCGGCATTGACTTCCGTCACCACCACGGCGTGATTGGGCGAATCGCCCTCTTCATGGCGGTCTGGATAGAGTTTGCCGCTGTCCACGACCACGATCACGTCATTGTCAAGGGAAAGCACCGTTTGGATGTCGTGCAGGGAGGCGTCGTACTTCCGAGTCACCATCAGCCCGTGGTGGGCCAGCAGCAGCCCGACGGAATGGAGTGGCGAGCCTTTCGGGGTGAGCCAGCGGTTCTGCTGCGCTATAGTCAGGAGCGCCTGTTCTTCGAAGGGCACGCCCCGTTTGTGCAGGATAAAGGCCTCGCAAAGCACGCTGCAGATGTTATCCCCGCTTTTGGCGGCCATCTTCATCATGGGCAGCACGTCGTAGGTGCGCTCGTGCTCCACCTGCGTGGCGGTCTCAATCACCTCGCGCAATTCCGGATCCGTCTTGAGCGCTTGCAGTATGGCTTGCGTCTCCGTCCCGTTCGTATTGCCGTCGAGGAAGGCCGCTATCAATTCGTCGGACAGGTTGTTCTTATTTTCCATATTCTCTGATGTCGTTTAGGGCGACCCTGGTCAGCTGGGCCATGGCTCGCCGCTTAATGTTATACAGGTTGTCCACGGTGATGTTCATCTCGATGGCCAGCTGCTCCTGCTCCCAGCCATCCACCATGAGCTTTTTGAGGACGTGGCCGTATCGGTTGTTGGGCATTAACGAAAACAGTCGCAAGAGATCTCCTTTGGCTAAAGTGTCGGCGTTGTCGGCCACGAGCGTCGCTGAAGCTTCCGTGAGGGGCTCTTGGTTGCCCGGCTCCGCCAGATGGTCCCGTTTCTTGATGAAAAAGCGGATGGCGACCACCTTCAGCCATTGGTAGATGGAGCACCGGTATTCGAAACGCCTCAACTTGACGGCGTCGTTTTCCATGAGGTAGAGGTACAACTCGTTCACGAACTCGTCGTAATCCACTTCGTCGCTGAAGACCCTTCTGATGATGTCGAGGAACAGCGGCCGGCTCTTGACGAAGAAGAACTCCTCCGTCACCTTGTTGTCCCTGTCTATCAGCCCTTGTATGATTTCCTTGTCAGTCATGGTTCGTGTCCCTGTTTGTGGCGTTCAGGATGAGATGTTCCGTCTGTCGCCCATCCTTGATGTTTAGACTGATATACGGGTGTTTCCCTCTGTTAAGCATATCCTTGACGTTTTCGATTCTGCAGACTGTTGATTTTCCAGCCGCAAAAATAAACAAAAAAACGAAGTGACGCGACAAGCACGGAAATAACTTTGGAAATGCGGGGCTCAATCCGGGATTTGCAGCCGGTCTGACACATCCTTGAAGAAGTCGTGGTCGAGGATTTTGGAGGCACGAATGATGAAATCGGTGCTCAGGTGGGCGCGGGAGAGCAGCTTGTACATGTTGCTGCGGTCGCTGTTCATCTGTTCGGCGAACCACCGCACACTTCTCCTGTCCTGCTTCAATCTGCTCTTGATGAGGTCGCCAAAATGAATGTTCAGTTTGAAGCTCGCACCCCGTTCATACAGTTTTTTCGTATTGTCATCGTTCATGTTCCACACCTTTTTTACTTAAAGAGCCGTTCTTCGCCGGAAATCTATCAGCGGACGTTTTTTTTAGTTCTGAGCGTGATGGAACATTGTCCTGATTGTGAGGAACTGTGGGGATGAATTTAAGATATGAACAGGTCGGCCCAGCAGTTTGCCGTGGTCTCGTCCACCAAATCCGCGATGTCCTTGAAGAAGTTGTACTCCAGCACTTTGGAG
>CAJOKR010000076.1 GCA_905235135.1 uncultured Bacteroidales bacterium | reverse complement strand
TGGACGAACCACCAGCGGACGCATTACGACGCAAGGATACGTCGACTCTTAAGCCTCGTCAACTCGCTCCTCTAAAAAAAGTTGATGCGTAAGCCCTGGACATATGACAACCTGCACTCACACTATCCGTAAAAATTGTACTTTTGCCGCCAATTTTTTTTCATGAATAAGAACAAACTTTATATCTTCTTCCTGGCCTTATGCCTGGTCGGTTGCGCGAAGAAGCAGCCGGAAAAACTACCGATGAAGGAGCTGCACTCCGAGGCCGACCTGACGGGACTTCGGGTGGGCGTGTCAACGGGCAGCACATACGACCTCCATCTCTCATCCCGCAAAGACATCACCGAAATGGGATACAACTCCATAAGCGATGCCTTGCTGGCGCTCACACAGGGGAAACTGGACGTGTTCGTGGAAGATGAGAGTTCCATTCCACGCGATGAACAGAAACGCCTCGGCATCACAATTGCCTTCTATGGCGACGAAGCCATTCCCTGCGCTTTCCCCATGCACAAGGGAGATGACGGTCTGCGCGACTCCCTGAGCCATTTCATTGATTCCCTGAATGCCACGGGCGAAATGCAGGAAATCCACGACAGGTGGTTCCTGAGCGACAATCCGTCGCAAATGAGGATTCCCGACCTCGGTCCCGAACCGACAGGAAAGCCCATCCTCGTGGGATCTGCCATAGAAATGCCGCCGGTCGCCTTTCACGTCTCCTCCGTTTGGCAAGGTTTCGAACCCGAAGTGCTCCAACGGTTTAGCCGCTATGTGGGTCGTCCCCTGAAATTCGATTATTACCCTCTTTCCTCCGCCATCTCCGCCATCCAGAGTAATAAGATCCACGTCATCGTCGGGGGGATTTTCATCACGGAGGAGCGGCAAAAGACCATGGACTTCTCTTCCTCCCACTTATCTGTCCGCGCAGCCTACTATGTGAAAGATGAAAACGCTCAGACGGCCAGTTTCGGCGACAAACTGAAGAATATGGTCTATAACAACCTTGTGGTGGAGAACCGCTGGAAATACATCACCGACGGTCTGTGGGAGACAGTCAAGATTTCTCTGTTCTCCCTCCTGTTGGGCACCCTGTTCGGCGCAGGAATCTGCGCCCTGCGGATGAGCCGCAGCAAAGGGCTTTCCCGCATCGCCAAAATCTACATTGACATCATGCGCGGCATCCCGATGCTGGTGTTCCTGATGATCATGTTCTACGTGATTTTCGCCAAAACCGGTCTGGGCGGCACGGCCATCGCCGTATTGGCCTTCGCCATGAACTTCGCCGCCTATGTCAGCGAGATGTTCCGCACGGCTATCCAGTCCGTCGGCAAAGGACAGGTAGAGGCGGGATTGGCACTGGGGCTCACCAAATGGCAGACTTTCTGGCACATCACTGCGCCCCAGGCCGTCAAGAACGTGATGCCCGTCTACAAGGGCGAGGCCGTCTCGCTGGTGAAGAACACCTCCATCGTCGGCTACATTGCTATCCAGGACCTGACGCGGGCCAGCGACATCATCCGCACCCGCACCTTCGACGCTTTCTTTCCCCTGCTGATCGTCACCATCATATATTTCATCCTGGCATGGCTGCTGGGCAAAGCACTCGATCTCATCGTTAAACCCCAAAAAACAACCAAAAATGATCACCATAAACCATTTGACAAAGACCTTCTCCGATCCAGACGGTTCTACACATCAGGTATTGAAAGACGTTAGTTGCGAGATTGAAAAAGGCGAAGTCATCAGTATAATAGGACCCTCCGGAACCGGAAAGAGCACCTTTCTGCGCGCCCTCAACATGATGGACCCGCCCACCTCGGGCGAGATCATCCTCGACGGGGAGAACATCCTTGCCAAAGGCTATCCTCTCAACAAGCTGCGCCAGAAAGTGGGTATGGTGTTCCAGAGCTTCAACCTTTTTGAGCACCTCAATGTCCTCGACAATGTCACCAAGGTGCCGCTCCTGCTGCGCGACATCACCAAGCAGGAGGCCGAGGAGGAGGCGCTCACGCTCCTGCGCAAGGTGGGGATGGCCGAGAAGGCCAACGCCATGCCGGCAGACCTCTCCGGCGGACAGAAACAGCGTGTGGCCATCGCCCGCTGCCTGGCCATGCACCCCGAGGTCATCCTCTTCGACGAGCCCACATCGGCCCTTGACCCCACGATGGTCGGCGAGGTGCTGAGCGTCATCCGCCAGCTTGCCAAGGAGGGCATGACCATGCTCATCGTCACCCACGAGATGAAGTTCGCATACGATGTCAGTACCCGCATCTTCTTTATGTACGGCGGCTATATCCACGAAGACGGCACTCCGCACCAGATTTTCGAAGAGCCGGTACACAGTGCGACCAAGGCCTTCGTGCAGCGCATCCACAAGCTCGTGTTCGAGCTGGAGGGACACGATGACGATCGGCTGAGCATGCTGTCTGACATGTCGAAATTCTGCATCAAATACAATATTGCGGAGAAGCGCAATGTCATCGAGAAAATCTCCACCGAGATGCTCACAAACGTGCTCTATGACTACCGTCCGATGACCGTGCGCCTCACCTACGGCGAACTCAAGGAGATCACCGCTGTCGACTTTATGATAAAGGATCTCGCCACCTCGCCATTCCAAACCGAAGGCTTCGACCCGAAGGTGCTGGAACCCATCAAAGCCCTCGCAAAGGAGATTGTCGAAGAACCCACCAAGTTAGGATTCAGAATCAAGGTGATTATCTAACTCCCATCAACCTCCTGGCTTATTTGTCTTTATTTTCACACACAATGACCAAACATCTTTTCGCATACTACAACGAAATTTTTCCGAAATATTGGAACGAGCCCGCTTTGACGGACTACAACGGCACCGATGACTACACCTTCCAGCAGGTGGCTGAGGAGGTGGCGCGTCTTCGCAACTATTTCAAGGAGATGGGCATACGGCAGGGCAACAAGATCGCGCTCTGCGGCCACAACTGCGCCAAATGGGCCGTCTCCTACCTCGCCATCGCCTCCTACGGCGCTGTCATCGTATCGGTGCTGCACGAGTTTTCCGGCGAGGACATCGAAGCCCTCATCAACCACTCCGAAGCTCGGATGCTGATCGTCGGCCCCTACGTTTGGAAGAACATGCAGGCCGAGCACATGCCCAACCTGGAGTCCATCGTCTCGCTCACCGACTTCTCCATCATCGCCTCCAAACGCGAAGATGTCACCGTTTCGCGCGAGCCGCTCCATGTGCCGCAGAACAACCACATCTTCACTGTGCGCGACCTCGATGACCTGCTGCTCATCAACTACACCTCAGGTTCCACCGGCGACCCGAAAGGGGTGATGCTCTCCTACCGGAGCCTCTCCTCCAACATCGACACCGGACTGCAGTTCCTGCCCCCGGGAGGCCGTCAGAATGTGGTCTCGATGCATGTACGGACAGCTCGCCGAGTTCCTCTACCCGCTGGCTTCCGGCTGCCACATCCACTTCCTCACCAAATCCCCCACCCCTACGCTGCTGATGAAGGCGTTCGCCGACGTGAAACCCTACATCATTGTCACCGTGCCGTTGGTCATCGAGAAAATCTGCAATCGCGCTGTGATGCCCGCGCTGGAGAAGCCAGCCGTGAAAAAGTTGCTCAAATACCCGGTGATACGCAAATTCGTGGTCAACACCATCAACCGCAAACTGATGAAGGCCTTCGGCGGACAGCTCAAGTACTTCATCGTGGGCGGTGCGGCCCTCAACCCCGATGTCGAGAAGTTGCTGTTAGACGTCAAGTTCCCGATCATCGTCGGCTACGGCATGACCGAGTGCGGCCCACTGATCGGCGGCTGCTATGTCCACGAGTTCGTGCCACGCTCCGCCGGCCACATCCTCCCCCGCAACGAAATCCGCATCGACTCCAAAGACCCCTACAACGAAGTCGGCGAAATCCTCGTGCGCGGCGAACACATCATGCTCGGCTACTACAAGAACGAGGAGGCCACCCGCGCCACCTTCACCGACGACGGATGGATGCGCACCGGCGACCTCGGGCTCATCGACAAGAAGAACAACATCTTCATCAAAGGCCGCAACAAGACCATGATCCTCGGCGCGTCCGGCCAGAACATCTACCCCGAGGAGATTGAGGGCAAACTCAACGACATGGAAGGCGTGGTCGAGTCCGTGGTGGTCGAGCGCGAGGGCAAGCTCATCGCCCTGGTCTTCCCCGACTACGAAGGCGAACTCCGCTTCCGCCAGACCATCCCCGAGCTGATGCGCGAAAACCTCCGCAAACTCAACGAGAGACCCCCCAAATACGCCCAGATCTTCAACATCGAACTGAAAGAGAACGAGTTCGAGAAAACCCCGAAACGCTCCATCAAACGCTTTCTATACAAATAAACAACTTTCTCAAGCAGCCTACTCCCCTCCTCTGGAGGGGTGCCCGAAGGGCGGGGTGGTAAGGCAAAACGCACGAAGTGCAATTAACCCCACACTGCGCTTCGCTTGTGTGGGGCCGGAACAGAACCCGCAAGGCGAAGCGTAGTGTGGGGATCTCCAAAAAAGAGAAATATGAACAAGCAAGAGAAATACACCTCCCTTCTCCCGCAAGTCCAAGCGGTGATGGATAGCAAAGCAGATATCATCGCGAACATGGCGAACATGGCGGCCATGCTGCACGAAACCTTCGGATTCTGGTGGACCGGCTTCTACCGGGTGATCAACGGCGAGCTGGTGCTCGGACCGTTCCAGGGCCCGCTCGCATGTACGCGCATCGCCTACGGGCGCGGCGTGTGCGGCACCGCGTGGAAGGAGCGCCGTACCGCGGTGGTGCCCGACGTGGAACAGTTCCCGGGACACATCGCCTGCTCGGCAGCCTCCCGCAGCGAAATCGTCGTGCCCGTCATCCGCGACGGCGAGGTCACCGCCGTACTGGATATAGACAGCGTCCACCTGGACACTTTCGACCAGACGGACGCTGAATTCCTGAATCGGATGGTAGAGCTGCTGTAATACAGCGACTATTTCCCTTTCTTCTCTTGGGCTGTGATGAGCCACTTCAAAATGTCGGTGACGCGGCTCGTGAAATTGCCGCTCATCGGCACCAACTCGGAAGCGAGCATCGGATTGGCATTACGGTTGACCACATACCCTTCGCCCGTAAAACTTCCAACCACCTTCGTCTTGTTCACCTTCGACAGGCTGATGGTGCCTGTACGCATAATGTAGAACATCGAGGGGCTCACGGCGATGGCCACCAAGTTGTTCTCTGAAAACTCGCCGGAAATGAGATCCTGGTAATCAAAATCCTTCAGTTCCACGTCAGCCAGGTCGTTGTTGACCGTAAACGAGGATCCTGTCTTGATATCGTTGCCCACGACCCTGTAAAGCAGGAACGGGAACTGGACATCTTCCATGTCATTGATGTTCAGCAGGTCCTCAATCTCCAACGCCATGGAAAGGCTCACGGCATACTGCGGGTCGGCGTCCTTGTCGAACATCACAATGCTGGAAGTGTAGTCCTGGTCGAATTCAGCAGTTGTTCCATCGGCGGAACCGCCGACAAGCGAATTGGCATTGCCCGTGATCTTGTCAATGAGGTTCTCAATCATGTTTTCACAAGAAGTGAAAAGGGTCATCCCGGCCAAAACGGCCATAATAACGAATACTTTTTTTCATTTTTTATATTTTTTGAGGTTCTATCCTATGTAAGTGTCACAATTCACAAATCACAATTCACAAATCACAAATCACCAGAACAACAAGGCCACAAAAAATAGGAAATTTTCAAAGACCGTCGGTGGTACGCGATTTTTTTGTATTTTTGCCGCCGTTTTAAAAACCCCAAATTAAAATTGTAACAATATGAAATCAGTGTCTATTAGCGGTTCTCTCAGAGAGAACGTAGGGAAAAAAGATGCGAAAGCCCAGCGTAATCAGGGCATGATTCCGTGCGTGATTTACGGCGGAAAGGATCAGAAGATGTTCGTGGTTGACGAGCGCCAGTTCAAAGGCCTGCTCTATTCACCCGAGGTGAGATACGCCGAAGTGAACATCGACGGCGACGTCCGCAAGGCCATCGTCCAAGAGACCCAATTCCACGCCATCACCGACAGACTGTTGCACGTCGATTTCCTCGAAGTGGTTGACGGCAAGCCCATCACCATCGAGATCCCCTTCAAGGTGAAAGGCACCTCCCCCGGCGTCCTGAAGGGCGGTTTGCTCAAAAAGCGCGTGCGCAAACTCAAAGTCCGCGGACTTCTGGAGAACATCCCCGAAGACATCACCGCTGACATCTCCAACCTCGACATCAATGACGTGACCAAAGTTGGCGACATCCACGTTGACAACCTGGATATCGTTGACAACCCCAACAAGGTGGTCATCGCCGTCGTCCCGACCCGTGGCTCCGCTGCCACTGCCACCGAGGAAACTACCGAGGAAGAGGCTTAATTGGCTGTTAGCTGTTTGCTATTGGCCATTGGCTGATAGTAAAACAGATAGGATTATAACCATCAGGTTCATAAATTCTACATCCAAACATAAAGAATCCGGTTCATTTCGAGCCGGATTTTTTATTTGTACAACGAAAGAGGCCCCGACTGGAGCCTCTTTCGCACATAACACAACACATGAAAAAAAACAGATCTCGTCTTTGGGGGAAGACTCAAACGATCTGTCTGTCGTCTGCTAATTGTGTTCAAACATCGCTTGAATCACATCAGCATATTTCTTGGCAATCTTATTCCGCTTCACCTTGAGGGTCGGGGTCAGCAGACCGTTCTCTTGCGTCCATTCATCAGCGAGAATCTCAAACTTCATCACATTCTCCGACTTGCTCAATTCCTTATTATACTTGTCTATCTCGCTCTTGATCAAATTCTTGACATTCAGATTCTCGACCATTTCCTTCGGGTGGGAGTAGATAATCTTCTCCGTCTCACACCACTCCTTGATGGCGGCGAAATCAGGGATAATCAACGCGGCCACGAACTTCTGGTTCTCGCCCACGACCACAATCTGGTCGATGAAGCGCGACTGCGTCATCTTCTCCTCAATCACCTGCGGGTTGACATACTTGCCCATGGAAGTCTTGAAGATGTTCTTGAGACGGCCGGTGATGACCAGCTGTCCGCGTTCGGTAAAACGACCCATATCGCCGGTATGCAGCCAGCCACTCTCGTCGATAATCTCGCGAGTGAGTTCCTCGCTCTTGTAGTAACCCATCATGACGTTGTGACCACGACAAATGATCTCGCCCTCTTTGTTGATGGCCACATCGACGCCACCAAGCGGGAATCCGACTGTGTTGGCCTCGCGACCGTACTTCTCGCGGCAGGAAACGGCAATCACGGGGGAGGTTTCCGTCATACCGTAGCCCTCAAACACGGGCATTCCGATGGCGGAGAAGAAAGAGCAGAGTTCGGGCTTCAGCGAAGCGGCACCGGAGACGAGGATATCGAAATTGTCGGCGCCCAAACCTTTACGGATTTTGCTGTAAACCAGCTGATCGGCCAACTTATGCTGCATATTGTAGGCGAAGGAGCGGTCTTCGGGCTCAATGTTGTACTTCAGCGCAACCTTGACGGCCCATTCGAAGATGGAACGCGCCGCACCCGTCTTGCTTCTGCCGGAAGCCTCGATCTTTTCATAGAATTTCTCCAGCACACGCGGAACCGCCGTCATCATCGTCGGATTGACCTCACGCATGGCTTCAGCTATCGTCGCCAAGTTAGAGACGTAGTAAACAGTCATGCCAAGATATTGGTACAGCAACACGATCATGTTCTCGTAGGCGTGGCAGAGAGGCAGGAAGCTTAGTCCCTTCTTCGACCACTTCGAGGGGATATGTTTCAGATTCTCAATCTGCGACATAATATTATGGTGTGACAACATCACCCCTTTCGGCGTGCCCATTGTGCCCGAGGTGTAGATAATCATGGCACACTCCTTTTCGTCGTTGGCAGCACGCAGCTCAGCCAAGCGGCCTTCGTCGTAATTCTCTCTACCCAAAGCAATTAGCTGATCCCAGTAGGGATAATCCTGGCGATCAACGAAAGTGTAGATGTCTTTCAGCTCGGGAAGTTTGTCGGCCACCGACTGTACCTTGCGCATCACAATCTCACCCTCCAAGATGACCAGCTTGGCCTCGCAATGGTTGAGAATATACTGGTAATCTTCCGCCGTGATGGTCGGATAGATGGGCACCAGCACCGCGCCGATCTGCGTGACGGCCATCTGGGTGATGGTCCATTCGGGACGGTTGGTGGAAATCACCGCCACCTTGTCGCCCTTGCGGATGCCCTTTGCCAAAAGAGCACAGCTCAGCTCGTTAGCTGTCTTTTTATAATGCTGAGGGGTGTATTCGTTCCACTTGTTTTTGCCGATTTTGCCCGACAGCGCAATCTTCTGTTCGGGGTGGCGCTCCTCATAACGGAGCATAATGTCATAAATGCGTTTCAATTCCATTTGGTCTGGTTTTAATTTCAGGCGGCAAAAAGACAACTTTTATCTTAAAAAATCTTAAAAATGTGATATTAAGTACGTTGTAATGGACAGAAACATGTATTCAGGGATAAAATCAAAAATACAGGGATAAAAAATCGACACAAAAAAGACCCGGAATTTCATCCCGATGTCGGTTAATTGTTGTTTCCTCCGAGAAGAGAATCAAAAAATTGTGTACTTTTGCCGACTAATTTTCAATCTGATGTTGAACAAGATCATACCCGACTATTACACCACCAAGGACAATATCATCTTCTACTTGATATTTGTCTTCTTCTTCTCGCTGGGGTTCGTCAACCTGTTCACCCCTTTCCAAGGCGCGTGGTACAATGTCCAGCACTACACCCGCGCACAGCTTTTCACCGACACGCTGATCATAGTTGCCGGCGGCACACTCATCCTCGCTGTCAGCCGAACCATTCTCTATTATGCCCATAAGAAAAAGCCTATCAACTACTTACAATATTTTGCCTGGATGGTGGTGGAAGTCTTCTTCATTGCGCTGCTTTACGCCGTCATCGTGCGCTACGTGGTGGAAGACGTTCGCGACTTTTCCGACATATTCACCCGCGCCGTCATTTTCGTACCCACCATCATCGTGATTCCAACGATCATCTCCCACCTCTACATCAGCTCTCGCTACAAGGACGAGAAGATCGAGGAGCTGGAATCACGGCAGGAGCAAGCGAAATCCGTCACTACCCCACCCCAGGATGAGGAGTTTGCAATCTCGGAAGAGTTCTCCGGAGACGAATTCATCCTCGACAACCATTTGACCTCTCCAACTGAACCCCAACATACTGACATACAACCCAGTGAGAATCAGAAGTCGGAAGTTGCAACTGAACCTCAACCTTCTCCTTCCAGCAATTAACTTTTTCGATGAAAAGGACGAATTGCAACTCTCCCTTCGCCCCGACCACATCTACTTTCTCGAATCAGCGGAAAACTATGTCAACATCTACTACCGGAACAAAGAGAACACCGAGCGGTTCACTCTGCGCAGCTCGCTGAAGAAACAGCAGGAAAAGCTCGAGAAATACGGGTTCATTCGCTGTCACCGCAGCTACCTCGTCAACTTTGACAATATATTATTATTACGGAAAGACAAAAACGGCCCTTACCTCGACTTCGGCGCACCCAACCTGCCGCAGATTCCCGTCTCGAAAACCTATTTGGACGCCGTCACCGCGTATTTTATCAGTAATAGCGAAGATTAGTGAGCAGTTAGCAGTGAACAGAAACGAAACAGTAAGACACAATGTCAAAGAAATCAGACAAATACAAGTTTATCCTAAACTACTTCTCTAAGTCGCAGCCGGATGTGGAATCTGAGCTGAATTACAGCAGCGCTTACGAACTGCTGGTCGCCACGATGCTGGCCGCGCAGTGTACCGACAAGCGTGTCAACATGGTGACACCAGCCCTGTTTGCCGCATACCCTACCGTTTCCTACTTGGCCAAAGCGACCGAAGAAGAGGTGCTACCCTACGTCAAATCAGTCTCTTACCCTAACAGCAAGAGCAAACACTTAGTGCAGATGGCGCAGATGGCGGTGAACGACTTCGGCGGGGAGATTCCCTCCACGATGGAGGAGCTGACCAAGCTGCCGGGGGTGGGCCGCAAGACCGCCAATGTGGTGCTCGCCTTCGCCTTCGACCAGGCCGCCATGCCCGTGGACACGCACGTGTTCCGCGTCTCGCACCGCCTCGGTCTCGTCCCCGACTCCGCCAAAACCCCGGATGCCGTTGAGAAAGAGCTGGTCAAGCACTTCCCGAAGGAATACATCTCCCGCGCCCACCACTGGCTCCTCCTCCACGGCCGCTACGTCTGCACCGCCCGTAAACCCCACTGCGAAGAGTGCGCGCTGGCTTGCATCTGCGATGCAAGTAGGTCGGCGAATTAAACATATTTTGCGAATATAATCAACACAAAGTAATCAACACGAAGTCACCAACACGAAGTAACCAACACGAAGTAACATGCTCGACGACACCTATTTCATGCGCATCGCCCTACAGGAGGCGGAAGACGCCTACACGGAGGGTGAAATCCCCGTGGGGGCGGTGGTCGTGTTGGACGGTCGAGTCATCGCCAAGGGGCACAACCTGACGGAGACGTTGCACGACGTGACGGCCCATGCGGAGATGATGGCGATTACGGCAGCAGCCAATGCGTTAGGGGCCAAATACCTGCCTGCACCTTATATGTCACCCTGGAACCGTGCCTCATGTGTGCAGGCGCGATTGCCCACGCGCAGGTGAAGACCCTCGTGTTCAGCGCAAGCGACCCGAAACGCGGCTATTCCGTCTATACTGGCGGTAAGTTTCCCTCCAAAGCGGAGATCAGGAAAGGCATCCTCGCTGACGAGTGTGCAGAACTTTTGAAAAAATTTTTCACCGAACGTAGAAAGTAACAGAAAAATATTTTCTATCTTTGCCGCTTGTTTTATAGAGGCATCAGGGAACAGGCAAAAGGCAATAATAGAAAAATTTTCTTTCCTTGAGCAGCCTCGAAGAGGCAAAACGCACGAAGTGCAATTAACCCCAACATAAGCAAAGCGTAATGTGGGGCGATAAAGAAAAATAAACAAATATACGAATAAGAATGCAAACTATCAATCCCCAAGAAAATTACGAGGCCACACGCGCCGCCATCGGCTATGTGGACCGCAAGGAGGCCACACAAGCCGACTACGACCGTATCGGGTTCATGTCGGGGCTGGAAGTACACCAGCAGCTGGCCACCAAGGAGAAACTCTTCTGCCGCTGCCCCGCCGGCATCTTCCAAAAGCCGGACCAGTTCGACGCGGAGCTGCTGCGCCACATGCGCCCCACCCTCTCCGAGATGGGCGAGTATGACGGCACGGCGCTCATGGAGTTCAAAACGCGCAAAAACATCATCTACCGCATCGCGCACCGCACCGCGTGTACGTACGAGGTCGATGACACCCCGCCGTTCCCCATCAACCCTGAGGCGCTACAGTACGCCCTCGAGATTACCCTCGCCTCCAAGCTGAAGGTCGTGGGCGAGGTCCACATCACCCGCAAGCAGTACCTCGACGGCTCCATCCCGACAGGCTTCCAGCGCACCGCCATCCTCGGTATCGACGGCGAGATTCCGTTGCGCCACAAGAAGGTACGCCTCATCCAGCTGAGTGTGGAAGAGGACGCCTGCCGCGAGGTCTCCGACATCGGGCACACCCGTATCTACCGCACCGACCGTTTGGGAATGCCGCTGATTGAGACAGTTACCTACCCCGAAATGGTGAACCCAGACGAAGTAGAGGAGGCTGGCAACGTAATCCGCTTCCTGAACCGCAGCACGGGTCGTGTGCGCACGGGCATCGGCGCGGGTCGTCAGGACGTGAACGTGAGCTGCAAAGGCGGCACCCGTATCGAGGTGAAGGGCGTGGCCCACACCAAATGGATTCCGGAAGTCACCCATGTGGAATGCTTCCGTCAGTGGGCACTGCTCGCCATCCGTGAGCAACTCAAGTCCCGCATCCAAAAAGAAAATTGGAAAATGAACTATATGGAGCTGGATCCCAAGCAGTTCCACTTCTACTTCGACCCCATCACCGATGCCATCAAACGCGGCGAGAAGGTTTATGCCGTCAACTTGCCGCAGTTCGCCGGTTTGCTGTCGCACTTCACGCAGCCCGGCCATCCGTTCTACTGCGAATTCGCTGACAGACTGAAGGTTATCGCCTGTATCGAGCGTCCCAACATGGCCACCAGCGAAGATCTGGAGGACGTGGTGAGCCGCAGTGTATTCGAGAAGGCCGCCCACGCGCTGAACGCCGGCGAGAACGACGCACAGATCATCTTCTGGGCGGCGGACGACGACGTGAAGACCGCTTTGGAGACCATCGAGGAACGTGCGCTGATGGCCTTTGACGGCGTACCGCAAGAAACCCGCAAGGCGCTGCCCGATGGCACCACTATCTTCGAGCGCGTGCTGCCCGGTGCCGACCGCATGTACCCCGACACCGACTCCGCGCCCATTCCGTTGACCAACGACTACATCGAAAGTCTGAAGAAAAACATCCCCGAGTCCATCGCCGACCGCTACGCGCAACTCGATCAATGGGGCGTTCCGAAAGACTGTTACAAATACATCCTCACCTACAATTTCTTCCCGCTCATCAAGCGGATTGTCAGCGAGTTGGATGTCTGCCCAAAATTCGTCGGCACCCTCTTCGGCCAGCGGCTCAAACACCTGCACGGCCAATACGGCAATATTCCGTTCTACATCGACCGCATCTACGACCTCTTCGACTTCCTGAAACAAAAAGGCATTGACAAGGCTATCGCTCGCGATATGCTGGAGGAATTATTCATCTATCCCAATGCAGAAATGCCGCAGATACTAGGACTCGCCGGCTATAAGAAGATGACCAAGCAGGAAATCGAAGACCTGTACAACAAGGCTATCAGTGATTTCGAACCTTATCGGACTCGCAGCAACGACAACGACAAACGCAATTATGCCATCGGTAGGGTAAGACGCAGAGCTATTGGCAACTCAGCTTTCACCGAATTAGCCAAAAAATAATTAACGAACCGATTATTTCAATCCGTAGAGACGCGGCGCGCCGCGTCTCTACAACAAACAATAAAGAATATGGACGATAAAGTCACATTCCAAGGATACAAAGGCAGAGCACTGGAAATGCTCAAAAAATACGACGTCCATGTGTGGGACAAGGCCGAGGTCGAGACCACCCGCGGACACTTCTCGGGCAAGATTCTGCCCAGGGCCGAGAACACCGACGACATCCACATCGTCATGAAGGTGGCCACCGGCTACAACATCGGCATCGACATTGAGACGGTGACCGGCATGACGGGCGAACGCGACCCGCAGCCCGTTTTCAAGATTCCGGAAAAGGAGTTCCCTTACACGCCCGGACTTCCGCACGTGAAGCTCCTCGGCACCGGCGGCACCATCGCCTCGCGGCTGGACTACCGTACGGGAGCCGTGATTCCGGCCTTCTCGCCTGGCGAACTCTACGGTGCCGTGCCCGAACTGGCCGACATCTGCAACTTGGAGACCGAAAAGGTCTTCGCCGTCTTCTCCGAGAATATGTCGCCCGTAGAGTACAAGGCATTAGCCAACAAGATTGGCGATGAAATCAAGAAGGGCATCGAGGGTATCGTAATCGGTCACGGCACAGACACGTTGGCGCACACCGCAACCGCGCTGACCTACATGTGCCAGAACCTGCCCATGCCTGTGGTACTGGTTGGTTCGCAGAGAAGCTCCGACCGTCCGAGCTCCGACGCGGCCTTGAACCTCATGCACGCGATGACGGCGGCGGGTCACGGTGACATCGCCGAGGTGATGGTCTGTATGTTCGGACCTACCAGCGATGACTACGGTTTCCTGCACCGCGGTACCCGCGTGCGTAAGATGCACAGCTCCTATCGTTCCACGTTCCGCACCATCGGCGACACGCCGTTAGCAACTGTGAACCGCAGAGACGGCGTGCAGCCCATCAAGGAGGTCTATAACCACCGCCGTCACGGCGAGCAACACCGCAAAGTCGAGGTCATCACCAACTACGAGGATTACAAGCGCAGTCTGGCACTGAACGACCCGAACGTCACCCGCATCGTGCCCACTTTCGATGACCGCGTGGCCATCCTCTACTACTATCCGGGCATGAAACCCGACGTGTTGGACGCGCTCATCGACAATGGATACAAGGGCATCGTTTGGGACGGCACCGGATTAGGACACGTCAACAAGCACATGTTCGACGCTATCCAGCGCGCCACCGATGCGGGCGTTCACCAGTACATGAGCGTGCAGACCATCTGGGGCTACACCCACATGTTCGTCTATGACACGGGCCGCGACATGATGGCCCGCGGCATCATCCCCGCCGACAACATGCTGGCGGAGAGCTCCTACATCAAGCTCGGCTGGGCACTCGGCCTCACCAAGGACAGCGGCCAAAAGCGCGAAGATGTGAAAAAGCTGATGCTCACCCCCATCAACGACGAGATCACCCCACGCGAACCCTACGACGGCTACCTGGTCTATCAAGGTGGTGTGCCAGAAGTGGAGGAATTTGTGCGGAAGGTCCGCAAATAGGAGCCGACGCTTCCTAACGTTGCAATTTAGTAAACGAGCCGTCACAATGTGGCGGCTCGTATTTTATTTCGCAATCTCTTTTACAAAACTCATGAACAATGGATGCGGATGCAACACAGTGCTGGAGTATTCGGGGTGGAACTGCGTGCCTATGAACCAGCGGTGGTCGGGAATCTCCACAACTTCAACCAAATCGTTATCGGGGTTCACGCCCACACATTGCATGCCGAGCTTTTCGTATTCCTCCTTATAGCGATTGTTGAATTCGTAGCGGTGGCGGTGGCGTTCGCTGATTTGCGAGGTTCCGTAGATTTCCGCCACACGGCTGCCGTCGCGTAACGTGCAGTCGTACGCACCTAAACGCATCGTGCCGCCCATATTGGTGACGGATTTCTGCTCCTCCATCAAGTCAATGACATTATGCGTGGTGGCCGGATCCATCTCCGCAGAGTGCGCATCGCTGTATTTCAGCACATTACGGGCAAACTCAATCACCATCATCTGCATACCCAAGCAAATGCCGAATGCCGGGAGGTTGTGAACCCGCGCATATTCCACGGCGATGATCTTGCCTTCAATGCCGCGCTGCCCAAAACCGGGACACACTAAGATACCCGCCACTTGCGAGAGTTTCTCGGCAACATTCTCTTCGGTGATGTTTTCGCTGTTGATAAAGTCGATTTTCACCTTCACGTGGTTATAAATCCCCGCCAAAATCAGGCTCTCGCGGATGCTCTTGTAGGCGTCCTGCAGGTCGTATTTGCCTACTAAGCCCACATAGACCTCCTTGGTGGCCGTGCGTTGCAGCTCCAAGAAGCGGTGCCAACCCTCCATCTTGGGAGTCTCGCCCACGGGCACACCGAACTTCCGCAAGATGGCAGCGTCCAAGCCTTGGTTCTGCATATTGACCGGCACATCGTAGATGCTCGGCAAGTCCTCGCTCTGCACCACACACTCCAAATCAACATTGCAGAAGGAGGCCACCTTCTGACGGATGCCGTCGGAGAGGTGCTTTTCAGTACGCAGGACGAGCACATCGGGCTGGATACCCGCTCCTTGCATCTCCTTCACGGAGTGCTGGGTGGGTTTGGTCTTGAGCTCGTCAGCGGCCCGCAGATAAGGCACATAGGTAAGGTGCACACTCACGGCGCGGTCGCCCAGCTCCCACTTCAGCTGACGGATAGCCTCCAAAAACGGCGCCGACTCAATGTCACCGATAGTGCCGCCAATCTCCGAAATCACGAAATCGACATCGTCGTCGCGGAGCATTCTGCGCTTGATCTCATCGGTGATATGGGGCACCACCTGGATGGTCTTGCCCAAATAGTCGCCGCGCCGCTCCTTGTCGATGACCGCCTTGTAGATTTTGCCGGTGGTCATGGAGTTGGCACGGGTGGTGCGGATGCCCGTAAAACGTTCGTAATGGCCCAAATCGAGGTCGGTTTCCATCCCGTCAACGGTCACGTAGCATTCTCCGTGCTCGTAAGGGTTCAGCGTACCGGGGTCGATGTTAATATACGGGTCGAATTTCTGAATGGTGATGGTATATCCACGCGCCTGCAACAGTTTCCCGATGCTGGCCGAAATGATGCCTTTTCCCAAAGAGGAGACCACGCCTCCCGTTACAAAAATATAGCGTTTCATAATAGTTTAAGGTTTAGGGTTTAAGGTTTAAGGATTTGTGTTTCATACCAATTGACGAAGCTGCGGCAGGCGAGACGGGCACCTCCCTTGGTGGGATAACGACCGGAAAAATACCAGTCGCCGGGGTGATTCGGGATTGCTTCGTGGAGACCTTCCAACGATTGGAAAACCAGCTCGATTGGGCAATGCACGCCGGCGGGTTTCAGCAGCTCGACCATCTTGGCATTCAATTCTTCCGCAGTGAAGGGCTCGTACAGTTTTCGCAACGCCTCGTCGTGATTCTGCCGACAAGCCTCATACACCTCGGTCACCCAACATTCCATCTTCCGCTCTTTCAGCAAGGAAATGCAAGCTTGGAAGGCGATGAATTCCCCGATGCGGCCCATGTCGATGCCGTAGAAGTCAGGGTAGCGGATTTGCGGAGCTGAGCTGACCACCACGATTTTCTTCGGATGCAGCCGACCCAACATCTGCAGGATACTCTCCCGCATGGTCGTTCCGCGCACAATGCTGTCATCGATGACCACCAGATTGTCGATGTCGGGGCGAATGGAGTTGAAGGTGATGTCATAAACATGCGCGGCCAAGTCGTTGCGGGTGCTGCCCTCGGTAATGAAGGTGCGGAGCTTGATGTCCTTCCACACCACTTTCTCGGCACGCACAGTCGGCGCAACGGTCCGGATGCCCTCCACCATTCCATGGTAGGCTACTTCCGCCGTGTTAGGGATGTAGGAGAAGACGGTATGCTCCACATCGCCGTCAATCGCTTTCAATATCGGGTCGCGGAGCTGGAAGCCCAAGGTTTTCCGCTCGCGATGGATGTCGCAGTCGTTGCCCCGACTGAAATAGATCCGCTCGAAGGAGCAAGCGGCATATTTCTCCGCCGGCAGCACCTGTTCCAGCCGGATTTCCCCTCTGCGGTTAATGATGATGGCCTGTCCGGGCATCAGTTCCTGGATGTCACCTTGTTGCAGATTGAAGGTGGTCTGCAGGACGGGACGCTCGCTGGTGATGGCGCAAATTTCATCGTTCCGGTAGTAGAAAGCCGGTCGGATGCCCCACGGGTCGCGCATCGCGAACATCTCACCGCTTCCCGTCATACCGCACATCACATAACCGCCATCAAAATGCGACAACGTGGATTTCAACACGTTACACATATCCACGTGATTGTCAATGTATTCGGTCACCTTCCGATCATCCAACCCCATAGCCAAACCCTCTTGGTAGCAACGTTCCACCTCGCGGTCGAGACGGTGACCCATCAGTTCCAGCAAGATGTAAGTGTCGCTATATACGCGGGGATATTGACCCTTGGAGGTGAGATATTCGAACACCTCCTCGATGTTGGTCATGTTGAAATTGCCGCACAGGCAGAGGTTTTTCGCCCGCCAGTTGTTGCGGCGGAGAAACGGGTGCACATACTTCAGCCCGCCCTTCCCTGTGGTTGAATAACGAAGATGACCCATATACAGCTCGCCGGAGAAGGCGGGACCTGCGCATGGGTCATCGGGATCGGGGGTGGACGTCTGGCGGTAGATGGTGTCGAACACCTTGGTGATGGCGTCCTTGCCCTCCGCTTTTTCGCGGTACATGTACTCGTGACCAGGTGTCTGGTGGATGTTGACGCAGGCGACACCGGCACCTTCCTGTCCCCGGTTATGCTGCTTCTCCATCATCAGATAGAGCTTCCCGAGGGCGTAATGGCTGTCGCCGTACTTCTCTTCGTAAAACGCCAGTGGCTTGAGCAGGCGAACCATCGCCACGCCACATTCATGTTTTAAAACTTCCATTTGTTTGTTGTAACAAGAAAAGGCGCAAAAATACACTTTTTCCGGTTACCCCGAGTCAAAAAAAAATCCTCACACTCAGTGACTGATAACTACTAACTGTACATTCCGCCGTTCACTTGAATCACCTGCCCCGTAATGTACGAAGCTTCCGGTGAAGCGAGGAACGCGACGGCAGCGGCCACCTCGTCGGGGGTGCCGAAACGCTGCGCGGGAATCAGCTGGCTGAGGGCGGCTTCGTCCAGGCCTGCTGTCATGTCGGTGGCGATGAAGCCGGGAGCCACTGCGTTAACCGTAACTTTCCGTTTGGCGACCTCCTGAGCCAATGCCTTGGTCGCCCCGATAATGGCGGCCTTGGCGGCGCTGTAGTTGGTCTGGCCGGGCACACCCTTCAAGCCGGAGAGCGATGCCATGTTGACGATGCGGCCTTCGCGCTTGCGCAACATCGTCTTCACCACGCGGCGGGTGATGTAGAAGAAGCCGTTCAGCGGCGCATCGATGACGCTGTGCCAGTCCTCGTCGGTCAGCATGATCATCAGGTTGTCGCGGCGCGTGCCGGCATTGTTCACCAGCACGGAGATAAAGTCGTCGGGATGAGCGTTCTCCCACCCTTCCAACGCGGCATCCACAGCTTGTGCGTCGGCGATATCGAACTTCAGCAATTCGCATACACCGCCTTGGTCTTCAATCATTTGCTTGGTCTCTTCAGCGGCAGCGTCGTTGCTGACATAATTCACGATGACGGGCATCCCGTCGCGGGAGAGCCGCAGGGCGACCGCACGGCCGATGCCGCGGGAACCGCCAGTTACTAATGCATATTTCATATCGTTATCTATTCGTTATCGTTTTCGTTATTTGATCCTATGGCTCGACTTCGTCTCACCATAGGTTAGCATACTTCAGGCCTTCGGCCCTCTTGGAAACCCTATTGCCTAATCCAGTTTCAGCTGTTGATGGCGCAAGAACGCCTCCACATTCCGAAAATCTTCATAGAACGGAGTGTCCTCAATGAACACGGGACAAATTTCGCGAACTTGGCGATAGACTTGTCGGGAGATGGGGGCCAGTTTGTCGGCGATATGCAGACAATCGACGGCTTGCGCGAGGGCGATATACTGGATGGAGAACACCTGCCAGACGTTGTCGATGACTCGGCGGGTGAGCAGCGCTGTGTTGGTACCCATACTCACAATATCCTGATTATCATTGTTGTTCGGGATGCTGTGCACGTAGTTGGGCATCGCAAGGGTTTGGCACTCGGCGGTGGTGGAGGTTGCGGTGAACTGGCACGCCTGCATCCCGTAGTTGAGTCCTAACTTGCCGAGGTTGAGGAACGGCGGCAGGATACCGTTGATGCGGTCGTGGAAGAGGTAGTTGAGCTGTCGCTCGGCAGTCATCACCAAACGCACCATCGCAATCTTCACCTTGTCCTGCTCCAGCGAGACGTAGTCGCCGTGGAAGTTGCCGCCATGATAGACGTTGCGGGTCTCGGGATCCACAATCGGGTTGTCGCAGGCGGAGTTGACCTCCTCTTCAAGCACGCGGCGGCAGTTGAGCAGCGTCTCGTAAATCGGGCCGAGAATCTGCGGCACGCAGCGCAGCGAGTAGTAAGGCTGCACCTTGTGGTCGAAGGTCGTCTCTGTATGATTGCCGTTATAGAGCTGATGCTCACGCTGTTGCAGACATTGGCTGTCGCGGGCGAGCATGCGCATACGGGCGGCAATCACCTGCTGACCCTCGTGACGGCGCACCGCGTTGAGGGGTTCGGCCATCAGGTCGTCGAAGGAGCCTGCAATCTCGTTCATCATCACCGCAGCGAGCGTGGCCCAGTCGAGGAGCTGTTCGGCCTGGAACTGGTTGACCATCGCCACGCCGGTCATCACGCCGGTACCGTTGGTGATGGAGAGGCCCTCACGGATGTGGATGCGGAACGGTTCGAGGCCGTTCTCGCGCAGCACTTCCGCCGCGGGCCGCCACTCACCGTGGTAGTGGACGCTCCCCTCCCCGATCATCACGAGGGCAAGGTGTGCCAGCTGCACGAGGTCGCCGCTGGCTCCCACACTGCCGTGCTGCGGGATCTTCGGGAGGATGTCGCGGTTGATCATCTCCACGAGGAGCTTCACAAGGTCGGGATGCACGCCGGAGCGGGCCTGCAGGAAGGTGCCGAGGCGGGCCACCATCGCGGCCTTCACGCACTCGTCGGGCAGGGGTTCGCCCGCGCCCGTGGAGTGGCTGCGGATGATGTTGTATTGCAGGGCGGTAAGGTCGGCATCATCGATGCGCCACTGCGCCATCGGCCCAAAGCCGGTGTTGATGCCGTAGATAATCTTGTCCGCGCTGAACTTTTCTAAAAAGTCGTAGCACTCGGCCACCTTGTCCATCGGCAGCTCGGCAAGGTTTATCTTCTTATCGCCGTAAACGATTTTTTCAACGTCAGCAAGTGTAAAAATGGTGTTCATTAATCATTCAAAATTAAAGGCCGCGAAGATACGATTTTTTTGGGTTGCATGGATACGCAGATAACTCCTGCAACCCTTAAGTCTCAAGTCTCCCGTCTAATATGAATCTTCCAATATGTCAAAGAACGTCTGAAACCGTCACGTGACCGATTTCAATTTTGGGTATGCTGCATGCCGGACGGATTTCAGGCGGCAGGCATGATGAATACGCCAAAAACTTTGCAAATATACACAAAAAAGGAGGCTTTGTCAAGGGGTAAATGCATTTTTAACAATTTTTAGTAGCTTTCAACCTTTGTTTTCTCCATTTTCCGTTTCTATTTCACTCATTATCCGCCATTTCGGAGGGTAAACGCTGTAAACTACTGGGTATCAGCCATTAACGGTCAGCTGCAACCTGCTCACCCGTTCAGCTTCCACACCGTCTTGCCGATGCGGGAAATCTCCTTGCGTAACGTCTTGGGTGACAGCACCTCGGCGGTTTCGCCGAGCGAAAGCAGCTCCTGGACGAAGTCGAAGGTGGGACGGACAAAGGTGAACACGGAATACTCCTCCGTGCGCTTGGCCTCCTTCTGCGACGGGTGCAGCGGCAGCGAGCGCAGGTACTTGGACTGGAAGGCATCGACCTTCAGCCGGATCAGCTGCGGTTCCTCGTCGCCGACAATGATGCCGAAGCAGGAACCGAAGAACTCCGCCGCGTTGAAATCGGAGGGCAGCGTGAAATTCTCGAACTCGATGTCGATATCCAGAATGCGGTCTAATGCATAAACCTTCAGCGGACTGTCGCCGTACTTGCACAACAGGTACCACCGGCGTTTGAAGACCTTCAGCGCATAGGGCTCCACGTGGTAGAGATTCGACACATAGTCGTCCTCCACCCAATAGGGTTTGTAGCTGAATGTCAGCATTTTGTTGTCGCGCATCGCCTCCAGGATGGTCGGCAGAAACTCGCGGCCGGAGGG
>CAJOKR010000075.1 GCA_905235135.1 uncultured Bacteroidales bacterium | reverse complement strand
ACCGTCTCCCGCAACATGCGGAAATTCTCCGGTTCCACCTCATCGTGGATGAATTCGCGGGCCATGCTCTGGCGGCCGTCGTCAGCATATTCGTACTCCGCCCAGCCGGTGATCCCACCTTTCTTGTCGAACATTGTGTTTTTTACCACGCGGTCGCCATCATATTCCATCGTGATGCGGCGGTAGGTGTCCAAATCCTCCTCCACAACCTCAATCTGACGGTTCTGCTCGTCATACGTGCGGACAATCTTGGCAATCAGCATCATATCGTAGTCGTAGATAAGGTCTTTCACGCGGTCACCGTTGTCGTTGTAGGTAAACTCGTAGGTGCGGCGGTCCTTGTTCTGTACCTCGTCGCGGGTATAAACCGACACTTGTCCTTTCTCATTGTACTGATAATGATGCACATACATCGCATTACCGTAGTCATCGTTCTCGGTTTCGGTGTCCAAGCGGCCGTCCTGATATGTGGCCGTCTTCTCCACGTAATCCAGCTTCCCATCCACATAAACCTCCTGTTTCACTACGTTGTTACCGGCATCGTAGTAGTATTTGGTGACATACTCCTCGGAAGCGTCACCGTAGTAGTTCGACTGTGCCACAAGCCGCTGATTCTCATCGTATTGATTGACCGTCTTCTGCAACAGGATATTGTCCTGGTCATACTGCTCGGTCTGCGCCAACACGCCGTTGTCACGGTAGGTGTTGACGGTGAGCGTGTTGAGGGTGCCGTCGGGCTCGTAGCGCTCCTCCCGGAGAAGCTGTCCGTGGTCGTCATATTCGGCATAGCCTTCCGTATATTCCACAGGTTCAATGTCTTGCGCGTCGTAACCGACCCGCTGGTATTCTTTCTTGATGATTTTCAGACTTTTCATTGCTATGAGGTTTTAAAGTGGGGGCAAAGATACATTTTTTTTAGGCAACAGGCAACTTGGAAGCGAGGCGATGAATCCCCGTGATTTAGGGTAAAATTAGCGACGAGTTGGGGTAAACATTGCAACAAAACACGCATACTACGTATTGAAATATTTCGGATTTTTGCCGCGACAAAAAGAACTGACAATGTTGCCTTAGGTTGACACCCGTCGCGATTTGGATGAAAAGCTCTGTCCGGTTGCGATTGTAATACAAAGAGCTACACCTAAAAGTTGCGCCCGACACGTATAGGGTTACATTATGAGAAAAATTCTACTTTTTTTGTTTTCTCTTGCATTCTTTGCAGCGTGCAAGTCTCCGCACTATGTCAAGTATGACGAGAGTTCCGCCTACTATCTGGAACTTCGGGGCAGGGGTTTCGTGACTCCGCTCATTAGCGACATTACCGTGTCAGAACAAAGAATCTCTTTTGTGCAGGAATTTAAGAACAATCTGAGCGAAGAAGACGCAAACGCCACTTTCACCCCCGCCGTCGTGCAATATATGAAGAATTACACGCTGACACAGGCGGCGATAGCGAACAATGCGGACATTATTGTTTCCCCGTTGATTGACGTGAAAACCTCCCAGGATTACACCACGATTACGGTGACGCTGACGGGGTATCCGGCACGTTACACGAATTTCCGTGATGCAACGAAGGAGGATTTCGAGTCCATCCGGTTAAGTGAAATGATTGTGACTGGGCAAAAACTGGAGGAGAAAGGCATCATTCTACCCACCTGCAACTTCCCTTTCTACAACGATGACATGGAGTGCCCCATGGTAGATAAACGCAAAGAGCACAAAGGGGTCAAGCCTGTTTCTCCAAAATAACATATTCACCATCGAAAAATTCAGATTATGAAAAGATTATTCAAAATAGCCGTTGCAATTATCATATTGTCCCTTACTTTTGGCAATGTGTCCGCTCAAAACAAAGTCCAATTACAGACGGTAGGCAAAGGTGCCATCGTGGAAGAGGCGAAGAAGCCAAAGCCTCAGAAACCGAAAAAGGAAAAAGTGCATACGGAATTTTCCCGTGTCAAAGGCTTTTATTTGCGTCCCGAAATCGGTGGAGGCTTCTATTTTGGGGAAAAGGACTACCACTCATACATCCCCGGCTTCGGCGGAATGGCCACGCTCGACTTCGGATACCAGATTACTCCGAGGATTTCTGCCGGTATCGGAATAGGCTACCAATTCTGCAAAGGATCCTACTCCTACAACTATTATGAATACAACAGCGACAACCACACGCGGAACACCAAACAATCATACAAGGCCATCAACGCTGTGCCTCTGTATGCGGATGTGCGGTTTTACCTGTCTGAAAATGAATGCCAGCCCTTTTTCGACTTGAAATTGGGTTATGTTTTCGGAGCCAGCAATCCTGTTGTTTCCGTGTCCCGCAACTTTTTATCGACAGGGAATCCATATTCGGAGGGTACGGGAGACACCTATTTGTATGGAATCTGGGATTCCTGGAACCAATATGACGAAAAAGCGGCCATGAATGGGTTCTACGGTTCTCTTTCTTTCGGAATAGCCATCCGTAACTTCGGCATCGGGATTGAAGCCGACCTGTTACGTTGGGTCTATCAGTCTGACAAGAGCTACCATAAGGAAATTCGTCCGAACGGCATGCCTGAATGGGAGTATCAACAGAGCATTTCCGGAAGAAATGAAGTCAGACCCATTCTGTCGTCTGGCGAATATGCCCAATTCCATGGCATGGTTGCCTTGAAGTTAGAGTATAATGTACCGATAATACCCAAGAAGAAGAAATAATAACACAACAAAAAAGGGGGCGGCTTTTACAAGTCGCCCTTCTTTTTTTGAAATCTGCAAAATTCGCAAGTGTTATCCGAGGAACGGATAACCGTAGTCCGTAGCGGGAACGTACGTCTCCTTGATGCAGCGGGAGCTGATCCAGCGGACGAGGTTGAGGATGCTGCCGGCCTTGTCGTTGGTGCCGGAAGCGCGGGCGCCGCCGAAGGGCTGGCAACCCACCACCGCGCCTGTCGGCTTGTCGTTGATGTAGAAGTTGCCGGCGCAATGACGCAGGATGTTCTCAGCCTGCATGATGGCGTAACGGTCGCGGGCGATGATAGAGCCGGTGAGGGCGTACGGGGAAGTCTCGTCGCAAACGTGCAGCATTTCCTCGTATTTGTCGTCTTCATAGACATACACCGTGATGACCGGTCCGAAGATCTCCTCACAAATGGATTCGTAAGTGGTGGTCTTGGCGAGGATGATGGTGGGCTCCACGAAGTAACCGACAGACTTGTCGTAGTTGCCGCCGAGCACAATCTCCGCATCCTTGGAGGCTTTCGCACGGTCGATGTAGCCGGCGATATTGTCGAAGGACTTCTCGTCGATGACAGCGTTGATGAAGTTGGAGAAGTCGCGAACGTCGCCCATCTTCACGGTCTTCATCATATCTTTGATATGTTTCAGCGTCTCGTCCCAGATGGATTTGGGCACGTAGGCGCGGGAAGCGGCCGAGCATTTCTGACCTTGATATTCGAAGGCACCGCGCAGGATGGCGACGGCCAACTCGCGGGCGGGAGCGGTCTTGTGGGCGAAGATGAAGTCCTTGCCGCCGGTCTCACCCACGATCTTCGGGTAGGTGTTGTAGATGTCGATGTTTTCACCGATGAGCTTCCAGAAGCTCTTGAAGGTGCCGGTGCTGCCGGTGAAGTGGATACCAGCCAGATGCGGTGACTTGAAGGCCACGCTGCTGATGACGGAACCGCTGCCGGGCAGGAAGTTGATGACGCCATCGGGAAGACCAGCCTCCTGGAGAAGTTTCATCAGATAGTAGTTGGAAAGGATGGCCGTGGTGGACGGTTTCCAGATAGTGACGTTACCCATCAGGGCGGGAGCCACGTTGAGGTTCAACGCGATAGAGGTGAAGTTGAACGGGGTGATGGCATACACAAAACCTTCCATGCCGCGGTACTCGTTGCGGTTGAGCGTGGCGTGGTCGGAAATGGGCTGCTGGCTGTAGAGCTGAGAAGCGAAATAGGTGTTGAAACGCAGGAAGTCGATAGCCTCGCACGGGCAGTCGATTTCAGCCTGCATGGGGCTCTTGCCTTGGCCCAGCATACAGGAGGCGTTCAGGATGTAGCGGTATTTGGTGGCAAGCAGCTCGGCGGCCTTCATCATAATGGAAGCGCGTTGGATCCAGGGGGTCTCCTCCCAGTCCTTCTTGGCGGCCATGGCTGCGTCGATGGCCATCTGCACCTCTTTGGCGCCAACTTTGTGGTATTTGGCCAGCACGTGGTTGTGCTCGGTGGGCATCACCACTTGACCCATGTCACCAGTTCTGACCTCTTTTCCGCCGATAATCAACGGAATTTCGATCTCTTGGTTGTATTGTCTGTCCAGTTCCTGTTGCAACAGGGCTCTTTCCGGCGTACCGGGCGCGTAGGAGAAAACCGGCTCGTTTTGCGGTTCTCTGAATACATAATTCGCGTTGTTCATAATAATTCTTTGTTCTTAATTTTATGTTAGGGGATAAAATTTCGGTGCAAAAATACAAAAAAAACGGTTGGCACGGCACATCCACCACCCCAAAATATTTCTTTGAAACCAAACTACTGTTTTACTAATTTCAGATAATGCACCTTCCCCTCCGTCGTCACCACCCGCACGATGTAGTCCGCATTTGCCAGCGAGCTGACACTGAATCGGTGGTCGTTGCGGAAGTTCGCGACCTGGCGGCCCTGCATGGTGAGGACGGTGACCTCGGCTACCTCCTCGGGGACTATGCCCATCACCACCACCTCGTCTCGGGTGGGGTTGGGGGCGAGATAGGGCTTGCTCTTCTGGGGAAGAACGGTGCCGGAGTGCATGCTTCGCGTGGTGTCGTTGTCCGCCGTGGTGGAGTCGGGAAGCAGACGGAAGTTATTGGGGATTAAACCCAGGAATGTCGTCGCGGGAACACAACTTTCCGCATGGCACAGGTAATCATCCTCAATGCAGACTATGGCATGGATGCAGATATTTTCATTGTCGGCCGCCAACTGCGTCAACTGGCCGTAGTTCAGCATCAGCAATGCGTCAATGCCCGTATAGGGTGTATAGGTGTAGGAGAGGATTTGAGGGGGATTGCTCCACAAGGCAATGAGGCTGGTGGCACTTAATGGGAGATTCATTAGCACATTGAAGTAGGACGTTTGGTGCGGGGTGCTCAGATTATCCAAAAACGTTGTGCTTGCAGATTCCGATATATAATCTCCAATGCAGTTTACCCAGTCAAAATTCTCCGAAAAAGAAAATTCGCAATCATTTTCAGGATCGTACAGTGAGAACTCCACGTAGGAACTCGCAAAATTCAGGAAATCGACGGCTATGTATATTGTCTGGCAATCGTTTGGCAGAACCGTAACGGGCAACGTGTTTACAGATAAGATGTTGTTTCCAGGATGGCAAGTCAGTTGGTTGAAGTAAGCCGTATGCGTACTGCTGTTGCAAATGGTAACTTCCAAATAATAAACTAGATTGCAATGCACTATTTTACATGTTTTCCCTACGGCAACACTTATGCTGTCGCAAAAACAAGTGTCTTTAGAGCTGATGTTCAATATCGGGGACTGGGCAATGCAGCCATTACTGTATTGTGTGCTCAAATAATAGCTGGTGAAGTTGTTGACAGGCAGGCCCAGGGATATATTGGTGCCGCTTAAAATCGGATTAATGCCTTCATACCAGATCCAATGGATGGAATCGATTGCTTCATTGAAAACATTGTACGGATAGAGATTCTGAACGGGGAGCGTTGTAGGCAGCTCGTCCTCGCATTTTTCATAACAACCCGTAAGAAGTGCTCCATAATTGGGTGCTGGCGGGATAAACAACTTGTTATTACCAGAAGGGCAACCCGTGATCGGATCAACGTAGTGCGCGAACAAATATCCCGGAGTGTAATACTCGGCCGAAGTTCCATGGAAACCGTTGCTCCACAGCAGGCTTTGCCCGTTGTCGGACTTGGCTATCACCGGCGGCGTGTGGATGCACACGTTCCCGTCGAAGGAGATGGGAGGAGCCACAGGCTGGGGATGCACGACAACTGTGGTGGTGGCCACATCCGAGCAACCGTCCGAAACGTTAGTGACGGTGAGCGTGATACTGTAAGTGCCTGGTACGGTGGGAACTAACGTGATGTTGGGCGTATATTTCGTATCGGTCACCGGTCCCGTGATAGTCCAAATATATTGGTTGTTTGCCCCCGTGTTTCCGTACAGTTTCACCCTATCGCCAATGCAGTACTCCGTTTTGCCGGTGATTTTGGCGGTCGGGGCGTTGAGGAACGGTACGTTTTTCATGGCTTCCTTTTTGCACCCGACGTTATCTGTGACAAGCATATAGTAATCCCCCGTCTGGTAGGTGTTGTAGGTGTTGCTTTGGGTGCCGGTAGCGGAATGCTCCCAATAATAGGTGTAATAAGTGGAGTAAGGGTTGGCTGTTATCGTTTTACTAATACCCGGACAAACAGGAGATCCTGTAATTGATAGAGAAATATTATTCAGGGGGTTATTGACAACATTGACATTGACATTTGTTGGCCAGGTTGTGGTACAACCGTCTGCATTACTCGCGACTAATGAGACCGGATAAGATGAGTTGGATGATTCATATGCATGATATACATCGACAACGTTACTTAACGAATAAGTATTGTCCCCGTAAAACCATTTGAATGACGAACCGGTTGCTGTGGCGGAGAACAAATACGGTGTTTGTGCGCACATCGTCGGGCTGACATTCAAGTTGGTAATGGTTGGCAACGCGTCAATCGTGATTGCCTTTGTAACCTGGCATTCCAGACCATTGGACAGCGTAACGGTGTAAATGACGTGGTTTGTGGATCCCAACAGGAATGCGCTGAGAGGAATGGTGTTGCCACTGAAACTGCTGTTTGTGTATCCCGTTTCCAGCACTTCAATCTCCCGGGAAACGATGGATCCCATTATCCGGCAGAGGGTCTTGTCTTCAAACGCGACGGGGTTGTTGCACGAATAGGTGAGGGCAAAATCCGGCACGCACTCTATCACCACCTGCGTCTCCTTGTAATAGCATTGACCATTATCGGTTGCTTCCGCAATCACGGTATAGACTCCCGGATAGATAAAGTCCAGCATGACGGTGTTGCCGTTTGGGGTAATCGTATTGCCGGCAAGGGTGGGCGAAACCGACCACGATGCGACTCCATTGCCGGGAGGATATGCGGTGACGGAAGCCGAAGTGCAGGTCAGCATAGACAGCGTGGTGGACATCGTGGCACAATTGTTTCCGGGTGTTTCTTGATAAGTGTAACATCCTGTTGCAGAACAGCCGGGGGCATTGTTGTAGGTGACCGTACAACAATAGGAGGCTCCCGTAGTGGTATAGGAACAATAATTGGCGGTGGACAATACGGTCGGGTCGCCAACCATTTCCCATCGGTACGATGCGTTGGGATAAGCGATCACATATAAATTCTGCCCGTCACGGTAGGGCACCACCATCGGCGGTTCCACCACTTCCACAGTGCCTGCCACCACAATGGAGGGGCACGCGGCGAACGGCTGGTAATCCAACGTGAAGGGATGGGCACCGGGCTGTGTGAACATATAGGACGTGCTTGTTCCCGCTATGGACTGGCCACCGATATGCCAAGTGTATTGCGACGGACTTCCTGCCGGGGAATTGACGGAAAAATAGTCGTTGTCGTCCGGACATACCGGCGTTGTATAGGAGATGCTGGGGGCAGGGGCATCCAAGGTGTATAGCTTGAAGGACTCCACAGTGGCGCCTCCTGTGCAATCGGTGCGTTTCAAGGTCACCATTGCCGAGGCGGACTGGTTACCGACAAGGTGGTTGACCAGAATGCTGACACTGTTGCTGAGATGGTCGCCTTGTATGGAGGCCACACCGGACGGCGATATGGTCCACTCATACAGAACATTGTTCTGAAGCGGCACGGATTGCACGAACGTCTCGCCCGCACATTTCGTGAGAGAAGGCGGGAATCCAGACAGCGCAAGCGTGAACGGCTGAACCGTATGGATATAAGCTGCTGAACGGCAGCCATTTTCACTGTCAACCTGATAAACCGCCACATCGCAGACATCATTGTCGTAGTTGATGGTTGCCTCGTTCCCTTCCGTCAAAGAAGGAATGGCCGTGGTGCAGGCGGGTGCCCACTCCAAATAGTAGCTGGGGTGGGTTGGCGTGCCGCTCAACAGAACGGAGCTGCCGGGGCATGCCTCATGAGGACCCTCTGTGGTGGTAAGTGCGGGAGGATTGGCCAGCACTTCAACCAGATATTCGGCATCGTCACAATAGTTGTTGCCGGAGGCCACTACCGTGTAGTTGCCCGCATTGGCGAACGTGTAGGACAAGGTGATGGCGTTAGAATAGTGTATTTGGGTGCCGTTCTGGTTATATATCCGCCACGTCACGCTGTTGCCATGCCAAGTGGTATAGTGTCCCGTCGCCCCTTTGCAGAGGGTGCGGTCGGTGGAGTTGATGCTCATGGTGTCCTTCACCACAATGGTCTTGGAAGTGCTGAACGGACCGCACACTATGAAATCGCACCCATAATCGGCGTGTAAAGTGTAGGTTCCTGTTTGCGGGAATCTCACCAGCACTTGATTGGGCTCTTCTGTATTGGTCATTGTCACATTCCCTTGAAGAACACTCCAGGAA
>CAJOKR010000074.1 GCA_905235135.1 uncultured Bacteroidales bacterium | reverse complement strand
AAGAAAATAAAAATCTGTAGGTCACAGCGGCCTCCCGACTGAAACGCCAACCCCCGCCAACAGGGGAAGTGCGCCTTGGCGGGGGTGAAAGTTGGGTCAGAGACAAGGCACTGTCCCTTCAACCGGTAAGGTTCAAGACTGCCATCCACCACGGGGTGGTCTGAGAAAATCTCGAACAGCTCTGGGTCTCCATACGTCACAATGGCATTAAATGGTTCGCCTTTATACGTGACAATGGCATCTTCGTCGGTAGAGCCTATCCGGCAGGCCGTCTCCACCTCGGGAATTTCCTCCTCGAAGCAGGCTTTGTCCCACCACGAGAGTCCGAAGAAGTAGTTGTCAGCGCTCACGGCATAGACACGTTCGCCATCAGGGGTGGAATGCGCGATGGCGTACTGCTGCCACACGTAGCTGCCGATGATGATCACGAACGCGAGGCTCACGACCAGCCCCACCGCCTCCACGGCGGTGTAGAGTTTGTTGCGGCTGAGGAATTTGAGGTAGCTTTTCATATCATTTGGTTTTAGGTTCCACACTGCGCTGCGCTTGTGTCACAGTCTCCACACTGCGCTGCGCTTGTGTCACAGTCTCCACACTGCGCTTCGCCTTGTGTGGGGTTAATTGCGCTTCGCGCGTTTTGCCCCTCCGGGGCTGCTCTAAGGAAGTTGATATTTTATTATTTTTGCCGAAAAAATGATTTATGCAGGTACTTACTGAAAAAATATCAAGAGAACAACTTAAAGAATTGGCATCCAATACTTTCATTGATATGATTAAGTGTGTGGCCGATGTGAGAAAAGGTCTTCTTGCTGTAGATGCAGAGCTCCATGCTGACTTGGAGTCGATGTTACTCGAAAACGGTTCGGAGCAGGGTGATCTTTGGGGTTTCAACCTGTATCCAGAAGAAACAGGGGATGACTTCATTGAATTCGACTCCTTAATCAATATCCGTTCTTGGCAAGGCAACCGCAGCCGTGATGTTGAGAATCCAGAAGTCAGGGAACAATTAAAATCCATCGTTTCAAAATTCGTTGAATAATGCAGCACGAGACACTCAGTAACGGAGCGTGGGCCGATATGCCCTTTCCAAAACAGATGGCCAACATCGGGAGCGAAACTTATCGTGCCACGAAATGGCTCGCCAAGGGCCGTCGCGACAACGCCGAAAAGGCTTTTGAGCGGATGCAGGAGCTCATCGACTTGACCATCGCATACGGTAGGCATGGGCAACCCAACCGCAAAGCCCTCCTGAAAGAGCTCTGCCGATTCCGGGAACTTTACTGCAGGGCTTTCCTTGATGGGGATTTGGACACCCTTGCCGCGCTCAACCGTTATTTGGACCATTTTGCACATATCAATTGACCTTTTCAAGTAACTACTCCTTCTTCAACGCCACAGCAGGGTTCATTCGTGCAATTCTGATACTACTCATAACGACTACAATTGCTACGATGAGAAGAACCACAGTTGCGCCAAAGATGAAATACAACGGCGAGAGGCTGATGCGCTCGGCGAACTGTTCAAGCCATTTGTCGGCAACGTAGGCGAAAACACACGCAAAAATCGACATAATAAGAGATAGCTTCAACACACCCCAAGCAAAAATGCTTAGCACATCTCTCTCTGTAGCACCGTTAATTTTGCGGATGGCCATTTCTTTGCTCCGACGACTCGACTCATCGCGAATAAAACCAATGAGACCCAACATGGCAATCATCAATGCAAAAATGGAACCGATGAAAACGGTGTTGCGCATCTTGCGACTATCTTCGTATGCCGAATGCATTTCGTCTGCATATACTTTTAACTGTACCTCTTTTCCATCAAGGGCCTTAGAAATGGCTTCCTTCAGTTTTCCCATCGTGGTTTCATCCATCTTATTTACCTTGAAAACCAGATACGGCATATAAGACTCTCCATCGTCCAAACTGCCGTAGAAACGCACGCTCGGTCGGGTATCCATATCCAAGAGGTTACCCAGACGATAGTCGCGGTAAACACCCGTAATCGTAAACAGTTTAAGATTTGTCAAAGAGTTTTCGTGACCGGTAATCATAATCTGTTTCCCCACCGCTCCATCGCTCCAGTCCGTGAAGTCATTCATTCGTTTCACGAAACTCTCGCTCACCACCACTTCATTGGAATCGGCCGGTGCGCGACCGTCAACAAACTCCATCCCGAAAAGAGCATGGAATTGCTCTGTGGCCTCGTATTGGTCGGCCACGTTGAACAATTCACGATCATCGCCGGGAAGATATATATTGTCGCCATTCGACCAAATATAAGGAAGACCATAACTTGCTGCGATATGAGTCACTTCGGAAAGTTGGTCAAGAGCGTTCACCACACGTTGTTGTGCTTCTTGATTCCCGTCGTACATATCCACAAACAGCACATTCTCATAATTGTAGCCCGGGTCGTCGTTCATCATTTTATGATATTGCGAAGCGATGACCATCAGCATCGAAACGACAAATACATTGATAAACACCTGAACGCCAAGCAATCCTATTTTCCATCGCCGCGAGTTTTCCGTATAATTGCGGAAAGCCACCGAAACGGGGATGCGCATGTAAAGCTGCGCAGGAACGAAAACGGAAACGAACAGCACAAGCAACAGCACAGCCACAATAGTCCAAATGCTTTGGGGAACAAGTAATGTCCCAAATGGCACACCCAACAAGTTCTGTATCAATCCTTTTGTGGCAAAAATAATGGCAGCTGCCAAAACGAGTGCCAATAATAGATGTATTATCGACTCCCGAGCCAATAATCCATAAATACTGAAAGCGTTCGCACCATCTTTCGTACCCCAATTTCTTTGGCTCGATGTACCATAGACGAAATTGTGATCAGGATATAGTTGAGTAAGCTGATGAGAATCAGCATTGTTGCAATAACGGAAAGCAGTATTACCATTGAATGCACCGAAGACTCTTTGAGGTGGGTTTTACCAAATGGTGCAAGATAATACCACAGCTTCATGCCGTTCTTCTCAAACTCCTGCAAAGGCTGATGAGCCTCCTGCATCCTACGGATGGCATCGTTAAGCGATTGCGGATCAACACCTTGTTGCAATTTCACAAATCCCACATAGCGGTCGTTACCGACCCAGTTCTCCGTGCTGCTTTTTGAATAACTCTCCATCGACAGCAAAATGTCGGCGTCTATAGAACCATTTTTAGGGAAATCCTTGAATACGCCCTCAATAGTCATTTTCAACAAAGGGACATCCTCGTTGTAGATGATTTTACCAATACATTCCTCCACGCCACCCATTTTTTTGGCAAACGACTCCATCAAACATAGCGGCTCTGACAGCACTTTCTCCGGATTGCCAGCCAGAATGGGACGGTCAAAAACGCGGAAGAAGCATGAATCGGCCAAACGGAGATTTCCAGTGATGACATTGCCATCCTCGTCCAAATAACGGTCACTATTGAAATAGAAAGTCATTCGAGTGGCTTCTTCCACTCCCGGCACCTCTGACTTGAAGCCAAATGCTACCGCTCCACTCACCTGAGGGAAATCTTTGGATTCGCCCTGTACTTCGTAACCAGAACGGATACAATATATACGGTCCACATCTTTATAGAAACTGTCGTACGACAACTCGAAACACACCTTGGCTATCAGCACAATGCCGATGGCGAGCCCCACTCCGAGGGAGAGTATCTGGATTAGAAGATTGCTTTTTCGACACATATAATTGATGTTTGGTTTTACGTTTTTGTCTGCTTCTCCGAGGCTGCTCAAAGAATATTCATTATTCTACATTTTACATTCTTCATTCTACATTATCATTTTCCGTGCCAAAAACATAAACCATTGGTTGTCAATTTTCTAAATATCAAGCAAACGAGCCGTTGTAAAGATTTCTTACAACAGTGTAAGGATTCTTTACAGACAACATCGTTTTTCTCAAAAGGCATCATTGAGACTTTCACAATGGCAAAGATACTATTTTTGGGACAAGTCATCGCCCTTTTGCAAAAACGAGTTCCTTGGCGTAATCTCATAAAAAAATTGAGATTACGCCAGAATTCTACCACAAGGTTGGCGCAATCTCATATTTTTTGTATCTTTGCGCCAAAATTCAAAAACATGAAAGAGAACATCATCGGCCGTAAAGAACAGATAATCAAGCTGGAAAAGTATCTCGCAAGCGAAAAATCGGAGTTTGTCGCCATCTACGGCAGACTGTCGGGAAGACTTTTCTGGTAAAAGAACTGTTTGAAGGTAAATTCACGTTCAGGATGACGGGCAAGGAAAACGCCAATACCAAAGAACAACTGGAAAATTTCCACTATGCCTTGAACAACTATACAATAACCACTGAACAGCCCAAAACCTGGACACAAGCTTTCCGTCAGCTTGAGTCGTTCATAGAACACGAAGCCGAAGAAGGCCCTAAAATTCTGTTCTTCGACGAATTGCCATGGTTCGACACAAGAGGCTCCAAGTTCGTGAGCGCCTTGGAACATTTTTGGAACGATTGGGCTACTTACCGCAACGATATTAAACTTATCGTCTGCGGCAGCGCGACCACTTGGATGCTCAATAAGGTGATCAATTCAAAAGGCGGCCTGCACAACCGTGCCACACACACCATGCTCCTCTCGCCATTCACATTGGGTGAAACGGAATTATACTTCAAGTCGCAAGGCTTCCTATACGAGCGACAGGAAATCATCGAAAGTTATATGGCTGTGGGCGGCGTGGCTTACTATCTGTCGCTTTTCGAACGCGACAAGAGTGTGGCGCAAAATATTGAGTCCCTTTGCTTTACCCGTGGCGGCGAGATGGTGAATGAGTTCGAGAAAATCTTCAAATCACTTTTCAAAAAAGCGGACAACCATATTGCCGTAGTGACAGCACTCGAAAAGAAAGGAATGGGCATGACACGACAGGAAATCATAGCGGTAGCCCACCAAACCAACAACGGAAACCTGACGCGCCTGCTAAAGGAACTTGAAGAATGCGCTTTCATCCGCAGCTACATTCCGTTCAAAAAGAGTAAGAAAGACACGTTATACCAGCTGATTGACCCTTTCACGCTCTTTCATTTCCGCTTCATGGGCGATTCAGGAAGCTACATGAAAGGCTATTGGCAGAAGATGCAGTCCACCGCACTGTATGAAAGCTGGTGCGGCTATGCTTTCGAGATTGTGTGCCTCAATCACCTGGACCAGATTGTCCAAGCCTTGGGCATCGACGGCAGCATCAACAAACCATGCTCGTGGTTCTACCGTCCTTCCAAAAACACCTCAGATGAAACGGACGAAGACCTGAAGCACGGTGCTCAAATAGACCTCCTCATTGACCGTTCCGACAAGTGCATCAGCATCTGCGAAATGAAATACTCCACAGACGAATACGAAATCACGAAAAGCTACGACAGCCAACTCGCCCGCCGGATGCGTATTTTCCGTAAGGTCACCCAAACGAAGAAGTCATTGCTGCCAGCATTCATCACGCCGAATGGTCTTTTGGACAACATGTACGCCCGGAAGATTTCCCGCGAGGTGAAAGGGGATGCGTTGTTCGCCTTGTAGAAACGCAAAATGTTGCGTTCCCACAATTTCTAATTTCTAATTTCTAATTGCTCCGCCTCCCCATAGCCGTCATACGACGACGTAATCACCCTCTCACCTGGCTCCAACCCTTCCAAAACCTCGTAGTACTGCGGGTTCTGGCGGCCGATGCGGATATCGCGCTTCACGGCACGCTTGCCGTCGGAGGAGACCACGTAAATCCACTTGCCGCCGGTCTTTTGGTAGAAGGCGCCGCGCGGGATGAGGACGGCCTCCACCGGCTGACCGAGCTGCAGGTTCAGATAGAACGTCTGACCGTTGCGGATATTTTCCGGCTGACCATCCGCGAATTTGAAGTCAGCCTTGAACTTGCCGTCGCGAACCTCGGGATAGACCTTGCGTATCAGCACGTTGCACTTGTCTCCCTGCCGCTCGAAGTCAGCCTCCAACCCCGCTGTCACCCGGTCGATGTAATGCTCGTCAATCAGAGCCTCGATCTTGTAGTTGTCCTGATTGTTAATCTGTCCGACCTTGCTGCCCATCGCGACAGACTGTCCGAGCACCACATCCACCAGGCCAAGTTCCCCATCAATCGGTGCCTTGATGGTGAGGTTGTCCTTCCTCTGCCTGATCATCTGCATGTTGAGTTTCATGTTCTCCAAACTTTCGCGCATCTGCCGGATTTCCACCGACCGATAGAGGCTGTCCTGCTTGGCGCGGTTCTCCACCAGCGTGAGGCGGTCTTTGGCCAACTGGTAGTCCTCCTCGGCTTGTAGGAAAGCCTCGCGAGCGATGAGGTTGTCGTCGTAAAGCGACTTCTGCGCCTCGTAGGTGCGTTTCTTGCGGCGCACCTCCATCTGCAGCTGCAATTTTTCCTGCTGCAGGGTCAGCTTCTGCTGCTCCATCTGGATCATCGTATTGCGAAGGATGTTCTCCTTCTCGGCAAGGTCGGCCTCCGCATTGAGAATCTGCATATCGAGACTTTCGTTGCTGAGTATCAGGATGATGTCGCCCTCACGGACGTGTGCACCCTCTTCCGCAACGATCTCGCGCACCACCCCACCCTCCAACGGGCTAAGCTGTACGGTGGTCATCGGCACCACGCGCCCACTGACGCGAATGTAATCGTTGAACTCTCCCCGCCGCACCTCGCTGACGGTGATTGCCTCGCCGCCCACGCGCAGCTTCCGCGCATCGTCGCGCAGCACTAACCACCCGATGAAGACGAGCAGCAGTGCCCCGCCCCAATACGGTAGCGCTTTGCGGGTGAAGAGTTTCCGGATTCCTTTGGTTGGTTCTATCTGTCTGTCCATAACTGCTAACTACTAACTGCTAACTACTAACTCCAAGATAATATCTCACCACCCACGTCTTCAGAAACAGCTGCAACCGCGCATTGAGGAGGTCGGCAACGGCGGTGAGGTGGTTGTCGGCAACGGTCTGGTAGTCAAGGGCGGAGATGAGGCCCTGTTCGAACTGGCGGACGCTCATGGCGTACAGCTGCTGCTGTAAGGCAGCGTGCTGCTGGGCTTGCTGGAGGGCAGCAGCGGCCCCGTCGCGGTCGGCAAGGGCGCGATGAATCTCGACCTCTACAGTCTGCCGAGCCTGCGCGTATCGAGCTTCGGCACGGTCGCAGTCGTTGCGACGACGTGCAATCTCCGTCTGCCGCGACAGTCGATTATAGATCGGGATGTTCAGCGAAAGCTGCACGTACTCACCACCGTTGTTGGCAATCTGCTGTCCGTAAGGGGCAGTCACATAGTCCGTTCGGCCAGGGTAGGTGAAGTAGGTTGAGGACCAGCCGCCATACAGCGACAGTGAGGGCAGCAACTGCCAGCGGGCGGTCTTGAGGGCGAGGCGGGCGGTCTGCCGCTCATTTTCGGCTATGATTACAGCGGGCAGACGATCTGCCGCCCGACTCACCTCCATCGCACGCACCGCATCCGACAGCGACGTGTCCGCCTCCACATCCGTAACGGAAAACGGCTGTTCAGTCGGATATAACATAATGTCTTTCAACGTGATATAGGCATTCTGAAGCTGGTTCTCACAGACGATGTACTTGTATTTACGGTCGGAGAGTTCCGCCTCCATCTGTAGCACGTCCGCCTGCGACTTCTGCCCCAACTCCTTCTGTCGTTGCGCAAGCCGAAGGGCCGTCTCCGCCGTCTCCATCTGCGCCTGCACCGTCCTCAACAATTCCGTGAAATAGAGCACGTTGCAGTATGCTTCTATCGTAGCAAGCGTGATTTTGTCCTCCGTCTGCTGAATTCTCGTCACCCCCGTCGCCTCCGCTATCTTCGTGATCTTCATGTTGTTGATTGCCCGAAAACCGTTGAAGAGGGTGATACCTGCGGAAAGGCTGTAGCCGTTGTGGAAGGAGGTGGTAGTGCTGTAGATATTGGTCTCAGGGTCGATGGAGCGTCCGAAGTTGGAGTAGGCGTATGTACTGGCGTCAATCTCCGGGGTGAAAGCGTTGAGGATGGCGTTGCGGCGGGCCAACTGCGCGTCCCCGAGGTCGGCCTGCAACACGCGCACCTCCGCCGAGTGCGACAACGCGTAACGCACGCAGTCGCGCAAGGTCATCACCGCCGTGTCCTGCGCGTGCGCTGCCCCGAACACCATCATCAACAGGATTATTATCGTTCTTTTTGTCATTTCCTTTCGTTTGTTGCCTGTGTAGAGACGCAATGCATTGCGTCTCTACGGTGACCGATTGCCGATGTAGAGACGTGCCATGGCGCGTCTCTACGATTCCGAAAAGAATATGCCAAAAGGATGCCAAAGATATATCTTACTGATTATCAAATAATCAGCAAAACAAAGAAAACACAGAGTGTAAGAAATTCTTACAACGTGTAAGGGAAATTTACAAACCGGTTCACGCAAACACCAGCGCGAAAATCGTCTGGGCATCATCACTTTGCACGAGGGTGAGCGTGCCATGATGGGCGGCCATGATGCGGCGCGAGAGACTCAGCCCCACACCAGTGCCGTTGGACTTGGTCGTGTAAAACGGCACGAAGATTTCCTCCATTTTGCGAAGCGGAATCGCACGTCCATTGTTGCTGACCCGTATCACCGTCCGTTCATCGGCATCCAAATCCGCCGTAATGGCTATCGTGGTGGCTTCCGCCTCTATCGCATTCTTAATCAAGTTGTTGAAGACGTGCATAATCTGTCCCTCATCCACAAAAACCAGCAGGTCGAGCACAGCGGCCCGGTAGGTCAGCGACACGCCTTGCTGGCTGGTTTTGGGTTCATGCAACCGCAGGACACGGCCCACCAGCTCATCCACCATCACGGACTTACAGACTGGCGGCACCGATTTGGTGAAACTGCGGTACGATTCCACAAAGCGAACCAGTTCTTTGGAAGAGGCGGAAATAGTCTCCAGTCCGGCTTTCACGTCCAACTGGTCATCCTTGGAGAGGGCATCGCTGAGGGCAGCGATAGGCGTGACGGTGTTCATAATCTCGTGGGTGATGACACGGAACAGCTTCCCCCACGAAACGTCCTCATCCTTACGACTTTGCCGCTCCATAATGCCGCGAATCCGGTTGAGCTCGCGGTTCAGAGCGGTGTTGTCGCGGAAGCGGAAGTTCGTCTCTCCATCCTCCAAGGCATCCATCATGTAGGCCACTTTCTCACGATCGCGGCGCCTTACCCACAGCACGGTGATGCAAGCGGTAAGTCCGCATGCACCCACAATGATGAGAATCCATAGCCACGTACTCATATTCCGTATTTTTTCAGCCGATTGTAGAGAGTCGGTCGGCTGATATTCAACGATTTGGCCACTAACGAGAGGTTTCCGTTGTACTTCTTCACGGCGTTGCGGATGACCCGTTCTTCGGCATCTTCCAAGGATTCGGTCGTCAATGGGATGGAGACGTCGTTCAACTCGTCGTTATCAATCTGGAGATCAATTGGCTGCAATATCTCGTTATCCGTCAAAATAACGGCCTTTTCGATGCAGTTCTGCAGCTCGCGCACATTCCCATCGAAACGGCATCGCTGCAGTAATTCCAACGCTTCGTCGGAAATACCCGTGACATTCCGATGGTACTTTTGGGCGTAACGTTCCACGAACAAGCGGGACAGAGGCGCAATCTCGTCCGTACGCTCGCGCAACGACGGAAGTTGCAGGGTAACGGTATTGATGCGGTAGTAGAGGTCCTCGCGAAACCGTCCCTCGCGCACCATCGCGGGCAAATCCCGGTTGGTGGCGCAAATCAGCCGAATGTCGATAGGTACGGACTTCGTGTCACCCACCTTGGTAACGCAGCGGTTCTGCAGCACACGTAACAGCTTGGCCTGCAGGTTCAACGGGATATTGCCGATCTCGTCTAAAAAAAGGGTGGTGCCGTTTGCTAACTCGAACTTACCCGTATGGTCGGTGCGAGCATCGGTAAAGGCGCCCTTCACGTGCCCGAACAGCTCGCTTTCGAACAGCGTTTCCGACAGCGAGCCAATATCAACACTCACCATCGGCTTTCCCGCACGGGTGGAAAGCCTGTGTATCTCGTTGGCCAGCACGTCTTTGCCGGTACCGTTTTCTCCCGTAATCAGCACGGTAGCATCTGTCGGGGCAATTTTCTCGGTCATGCGACGAATATCCAGCATCTGCGGCGAACTGCCCCACAGCATTTCCACAGCAGCCGATTTGGTATCGGGTGCGTGGGGTGCACCACGGCGGTTGCACGCCGCTTGGAGGGTATCCATCAGCTTGTCATTGTCCCACGGCTTCACGATGAAGTCGAAGGCCCCGCGTTTCATCCCTTCCACCGCCAAGGGCACATCCGCGTAGGCAGTCATCAGAACCACCTCAACGTCAGGGAATTGTCGTTTCAGCTCCGCCAGCCAGTAGAGTCCTTCATTGCCCGTGTTGATGTCGGTTTCGAAGTTCATATCGAGCATCACGACATCGGGCCGGAAGGTTTGCATCGTGCTGACGAGCGTTTTGGGCGACGCAATGGCCTCCACCGCCCCGCAATGCGGGGCCAGCAGGATTTTCAGCGTGGCACGGATGCCCGCGTTGTCATCGACAATCAGGATTTTGGCATTCATTCTTTTCATCATTTAAGCGTAACGACCACTCCCCCACTCCTCATCTTACGACTTCCGCATTGCGGCAATCGACAAGAGCAGTCCGAGGACGACTCCGCAGAAGGCGGCGAAGAGCACCTGGAGATCCTGCGGCAGGCAGAAGGTGAGCGTGTGGGCGGGAATCCAGAACAGCGGGATGGTTTTCTTGAAGACGAAGCCCCACTGTACGCCCCAGTCCATCTCGCAGATGAGTCGTTTCACCTCAATCGGCTTGAAGAGGGCCGAGAACGCGCCGCCATGCTCCGCGATGTGCATGTCGGAGATTTTGTGCACAGTCATAAAGACGGGCGCGAAGGAGGTGTTCATCATGGTGCTGATGCAGAAGGCACCAAGGAGTTTCAGCCACGACATCGGGCCGGACATGGCAGCGGAGATGCCGCTGAAGGCCGCGTAGCGTTCCATGAAAGCCGGCACGCCAAGGCGGAAAACACTCATAGCCAGGGCAATCCACATGCCCAGCAAACCCCACACAACAAATTTCGGGGCAAGGCCGAAGCCTTCGTGATAGTATTTACCGGTTTTCACACGGCTGCCGAGCATCTCACCGAATGTGGCCAGGATGCCGAATTTCAAGAAGGCCATCCACAGCGGAAAACGCTGGTTGGCAATGCAGTAGGCGTCATACACGCTGTCGAACAAGAAGAACGGCAGCAGGCAGAGGACGATGACGGCGATCACGATAAAGTCGGATTTCTTCATAACTTGGATTTTGGACGCAAAGGTACAATTTTTTCGATTGTCCCGCGCAGGCTGTCATGGTTCATGTTTAAAAACATGAAGAGACGTTGTGCGCAACGTCTCTTCTGGTTGCGGAGAGAGCGAGATTCGAACTCGCGGTTATATCGCCCTCCCTAAAATGTCAATTTAAAAATTCTAATAACTTGATTGTTAGAATTTTATATTTTTTACTTTTAATCATTTTATCATAGTTTTGTCCCGATTCTGTCCCGAAACAAAGCAATAAAAATAACTGATTTTCAATCAGTTATCAGCATTCTTAATGCACCGTTCCCGATATGGGAATCGCGGTGCATTTTTTTTGTAATTCCTCAATGAACGCAAATTTTTTTTTGCCGGATGTGGTTGTATTTGAAAAATAACTATCTTGCACCCAGCAAGTTACAACAATTTTTTGCTGCAAATTCTTGCTGCAAGAAAATGCTGCAAATCTTTGCTGCAAAAATACATAGTTTTTTGGAATTAACATTTTAAATTCCAGCCTTATGGTAAAAAAATCTATGAGGCTTTCGACCTCTGCGAGCGCATCGGCGACGAGATCATCCGCAGGATGAACCTCGACAAGTACGAGGCCGCCTGCATGGTGGTCAAGGACTTCCACCTCGAAGACGTGACCGCCATCCAGATACAGAACGTGAGGGAACGCTACGCGGGGATGCGCTACACGTTCACCACCAGCGCACCCTTTTGGAACGAGATAGACACGAGAAACTGGAGACTATGAACGAGATAAAGGTTGACATTGACGGCGTTCAGACCGTCCACAACGCGCCCGAATGCTTTAACGAGCTGACCCGCGAGCAGCTTCTGGCCGTGTGCTCCGCAGTCGGCGGCACGCTCTCCGAATCCGCCTTTTACTCCGCCCTGTCGGGAATCCCCGAAGAGACGTGGCGGGAGATACCGTTCGGGAAACGCTACTTCCTGATGCGCCTCTTCGATTTCGCTTTCGAGAAAGAGCCGAAGTTCTCCCGCCAGCTGCTGCCCTGGATCGAGGCGGACGGCGTGCGGCTCATCGGCTACCAGCCCTCCTTCTCCAACACCACGTGGGAGGAGTTCATCTACGCTGACGGATACATGCTGGCAGGGCGTTTCCGCGAGGCGGCGGCGGTGCTCTACCGCCCCCAGCGGGGCGGCTACACGGGCGAGACCGACCGCCGCGTGCCGTTCACCATCTACGGCGCGGACACCCGGATGAAAATGATGGCCACGCTCCCCGAAGACCAGCTGACCGCCTTTGTGCTGTGCTACAAGACGCTGCGCAGGCGCAACCTTGAGGAGAAATACCCCAACGTGTTCGCCCGCGCCCCGAAGCGGCGCAAAATATCGCCCAACGAGCCGGAACCGTCCTTCTCTTGGGTCGCCGTACACCGCGACCTCATGGGCGACCGCTTCTATGACGAGTCCAAGTTCTACGCCTCCAACGTCCACGTCATCCTCGGCAGGCTCGACAATGAAATCCGCAATGCAACTTTTATGCGGTTTTTTGCCAAAAACATCGCAAACAATGCAGAAAACATCACGATTATGGCACATTCTGTAAAAACGGAGACTCAGGGGCAGATCCTCACCGCCGAGTTCTGGGGTGACGAGTGTTTGGTAAACTTCTTCGGGACAAAAAAATGAAAACAACGCGGCAACTGATGGGATAATTTTTGTACTTTTGCCCCGCAAAGATTAAGTCGTTGTTTTTGAGGCTGTTCTGCATTCTCTCAAAAAAAAGTTTCCAACAAAGTGCAACCATTTGGATTTTCTGTATCATATAATTAAGCCTCAAAAGGTTTCGGTCTTGACAAAAAGAAGAAAAACGTAATATTGCGCCATTATGAAGAAGAGACACCATCTGCTGCTGTTCGCACTTCTCTGTGCGGTTGCAGCCCAGTCCCAAGTCCAACGCCCAACCGCTTGGCTCCGCGCCGACAGCGCAGTGCTGAATGCGCCGTCTTGGGTTGACGTGTCCGGCAACGGGTTTAACGCCACACCGTCTTCGGGTACCCTGCCCGCCGCGTTCTCCCGCATGAACTTCAACAAGTGCTTTGAAGTCGGCGGGACAGAGACCTTCACTCTACCGTTGGGAATCAACGATTCCCGACAGTCGGACGTGATTGTGGTCTATGAGACCTACGACACGGTGAACGAGAACGCACTGTGGCAGGTGCAGTTGGACACCGCCAAGCGCATCGGACAGACCACCCGGCGCATCCTCAACGACAACGGGCAGATTACCTACGACACGGCCAACCGTCTGAAGCCCGTCGTCAACTACCTCGCGCAATCGTGGCGGACACCCGAG
>CAJOKR010000073.1 GCA_905235135.1 uncultured Bacteroidales bacterium | reverse complement strand
GGAAGGCGTCGCGCTCGCCCTCAACGCTGCTCGTGTCGGTGGATTCCTTCAATTCAAAGGTAGCGCGGAAATACTTCGTTCCTTTCTCATCCGGGGTGGCGGGTTTCAACATGCTGCCGTACTTGACGTCCCAGAGGTTCACCGTTGACGACGCCACCAGTCCGTGAATGGAATAAGGGTCGTTGGCCACTAAACGGTCAAGTTCCGCCCTGTCAGTGACTTTGAAGACAAGCTGAGCGCTGCGCACCGGCGTGCCGACTCCCGGCCCGGATATCTGGAGCTTGTCCTCGGCAAGGAGTTTTTTCAGGTATTTCACATGCGCATGCAAATAGACTGCCCATCCGACAATCTTGGTGTGCGTGAACGTAACTACATAATGCTGCATAACAAATAAATTGGTTTAAAATATTGATGAATTGATTCTTTTACTTGTGCCACGTGCGTAGGGGGATCACATTCGTTTGCGATACACGCGCGCCCTTTTGTGCAGGGTGTGCTCGAAAGGATGCCAGAGGTTCTGCACCGGCGCGTTTTCCTCCAACTCGCGGGTGGATTCGATATATTGGATGCCGTTTTTGAAAATCCCCTCCGCGATTTTGTCGAAAAGCATGGCTACGGCCCCCGTGTTCCGGTATTTTTCGTCTATGGCGACTAACAGCATGTCAACGGTGTCGTTTTTCCGCAAGGCATTCAGGATATGGACAAAGCCGAAGGGAAACAGCCGGCCGTCGGCACGCTTCATGGCCTCCGAGAGCGACGGCAAGGCGAGGCCGAAAGCGACCACCTCCCCGCTTTTGTCGAGAATGATGGAGAGGTAATCCACGTTCACGTTGTTCAGGAACTGTTTCTCAAGATCCTTGCACTGTCCCGGCGAGAGTTCGGAAAAGCCATGCAGTTGGGAGTAGGCAGCGTTCAGGCACCGGAAGACCCCGTCAATGTGCGGGCGTATGTCGCGGCGGTTCTTGAGTACAGCTTGGCGGAGGCCGTACTTCTGCGACACCAACTCGGAAGCATGGAGGTAACGTTCCGGAAGCGACTCCGGCACCCGGATGCGGTATTCCACAAAATCCACCTCCTTTTGATAGCCCAATTCCAGCAGGTGCGCCTCATAGTAGGGGGCATTATACTTCCCGTAAGCCGTGGGTGTCTGGTCGAATCCCTCCACCAGCACGCCCGCCACGTCGAATTCCAGAAGCCCCACGGGGCCGCTCACCACCTCCATCCCTTTCTCGCGGGCATATCCCTCCACCGCCCGCACCAAGGCCTCCGAGACAGACCGGTCATCCACAAAGTCTATCCACCCGAAGCGGCAAATCCGCTCTCCCGTCTTCTCGTTGTACCGATGGTTGATGATGCCCGCCACCCGACCGACCACCCGACCCGACTCATCGTACGCTAACCAATACCGGCCCTCGCAGACCTCGAAGGCGTGGTTCTTAGCCGGGGTCAGCGTGTCGCGGTCCATCGACTCGATTTGCGGAACGTAATAGGAGTTGTCTTTGTAAAGCTCGTTCGGGAAATGAACAAACGCCCTCAAATCCTTTTTGGTCTTGACCTCTTTGACGGAAATTTGCATCGTATCAGAATATTGATTTTTTTGTCAGTCCTCCTTGCGCTTGGGATCGGTTTTCGCGTAGTAGCGGGCGTCTTGGAAGACGGTGACAAGGTAAATGATTATCAGAATGAGTAGAATAACCAGCCCGATTACATCAAGGATGTGAAGCTGGAGTGTGGCGGTTCCCCACGGGATAACGCAGGCAAACACCTGCAGGGGCTTCACGAGTACCAGCAACGCGATGGCAATGATGCATATCAGCCGGAACTCCGTGGGACCCAGTTTGGCATACGTCAGCTTGAACTCCCCCTTCAGATGCGCGTTGAGGGCGACATTGACGGTGAGCATCAGGTAAACGACCAACAGGACGCAGGAAAGGTCGAATCGCATGAACGGCGACAGCCCCACTCCCATGAACATCAGCGCCTCGTTGATGGCGTCGATGGTGTGGTCAAGGTAGAACCCATACACGGGTCTCTGCGTGTTACGCACGCGGGCCAACGTGCCGTCGAGCGAGTCACCGTACCAATTGAGGACGAACCCGAAGCAGGACAGCCACAGGAAATGAACACTATAGGCCGACAGGACAAAACCCAACGCGATGACGACGGCTCCGAGATGGCCGATGTAGGTGAGCAGATCCGAAGTCATCCACCGGGGCTGACGCTCGGCTAACCACACCAGCGCTTTCCGCTCCACCCCGCTCAGCAACGAGGTCTGTATCCGTACCGATTGTTCTCTATTTTCCATACCAAATATCTTTTTGCAAAAATAGTCACTTTTTCGACTTTTTGAACGTTCTATTTACGAACTATTGCTGTTTATTTTTCACTAAAAGATATTTGGAACGTAAAAAAAGTAATATTAACCATTGTCAATCTGAATAATGATTGTAATTTTGCCAACTCAAATAGTCGATGGATACTATGTTAAAGATTTTCAACGATTTAGTAATTTCGGATGATTTGGACAGCGTGATGTCCGCACCCGATGAGACCGTTTACGACTATTTTTTCTCTGTCTATTGTGAACGCGGATCTTTCCAGTTCTCCAAGGAGGGGAAGTCGTACTATGTCGGGGAGGGGGATTTGATGGTGGGACAGTTCAACGGCATGACGGCGGGTTCATTCATGCGCACACCCGACCTCAAGGGCAAACTGATTTGCGCTGGCCGCCATATTTTCGATGACGCCTTGACAGAAATCCTCCATTTGGACAGTGCGTGGTGGAAGAAGCTCCTCCTCCTGCGGGAAACCCCGGTCATTCATCTCACCAACTACCAAAACAAGCTTTTTCAAGCCTACTTCAACCTTATCGGGATTTATATGGAAGAGAACAACAATCCATATCGGCAGCGCATCCTCAAGCTTGTCACCCAGTCGATGGCGGTGGAGGTGCTGCATGAGATGGGCGGTCTGATTACCGAGGAAGACGAGTTCCCGGAGTCGAAGATTTCCCAGAAAGACGTGCTGTTCCAGCGTTTTGTCACCATGGTCAGCCAGACAGGCAACAACGAGCGTGAGGTGAAAGTCTATGCCGACCGGCTTTTGGTGACGCCCAAATACCTCAGCGCCGTCTGCAAGGAGAAGAGCGGGCGCACCGCCATGGACTGGATCACAGAGGCCTGTGTGCGCAACATCAAGTACTATCTTCTCCAAACCGACCTGTCGGTGAAGGAGATTGCCTTTAAAATGGACTTCCCCGATGTCAGCTTCTTCTGCAAATACACAAGGAAGCACCTCGGACAGTCGCCGTTGGAGTACAGGAGGTCCGTGACTCGTTGACATGAAATTCGTCCCCTTTTTCCTGCTTGCCCTCCTGCTGGCAGCTGCGACGTTCCTGTTGTGGATAACGGGGAAACCGGAGCTGACGGAGCTGACCGACGCGGCCACCTCGGCGCAGCTTGACAGCATGTTGCCTTCCGATGCGGAAAACGGCAACAAAGTGGACACATACGCAAACATGAAGGACATGTATGGGACTTTGATGACGGACATCGGCAACGCGAAACATCACATCCACTTCCTGTTTTTCAAATATGAACCCGACGGGGTGGGACGGGAAATAGGAGCGGCCCTGGCGGCGCAAACGCAGGCCGGGGTGGAAGTGCGACTGCTTTACGATGACATTTTGTGCAGAAGATGGCGCGACTATTACCGGCAGTTGGAAAGCCAGGGGGTCGAGACCGCAGGCTTCGGGGCCGTTCACCCGCCGTTCATCCGCAAGCGGGACTACTACCGCAACCATCGGAAAATCATCGTGGTTGACGGTCGGGTGGCCTATATCGGGGGCATCAACGTGGCGGACCGCTACCTGAACGGACTCGACTGGGGTTGTTGGCGCGACACAATCATCCGCATAGAGGGTCCGGCCGTGGCGCTCGCGCAGCGCGCTTTCGCGGCCGACTGGCATTACGCCACCGACCGTCTCTTGGCCGCACCCGTCTATTTCCCCGAAGTGTGCGAACAGGGCGCGTTTCCCGTCCGCATCATCACCTCCGGTCCCATTGGCGCCGGTCCGGCCATCATGCGCCACACCGTCTCGCTGCTCGACAGGGCCTCGCAATATGTCTGGTTCGAGTCGCCCTACTTCATCCCGCCGGACGAGGTGCGAAAGGCTATGCTCGACGCTGCCCGCCGGGGCGTGGACGTGCGCGTGCTGCTGCCACCGCGCGGCGACCGCGGGGAGACCACCCAGTGGGCTTCGAAAAGCTACTTCACCGAAGCGCTCCGGGCGGGAGTCCGCATCGGCTTGTACCAGCCCGGATACTTACACTCAAAAATCATTGTCTGCGACGATGCCGTGGGCGTGGTGGGGTCGTGCAACATCGACCCCCGCAGCTACCTGCTCTGCGAGGAAATCGCCGCCGTCATCGAATCCCCCGCCTACGCCCGCGAACTGAAAGACCTCTTCCTGACCGACGAGGCACAGTCGCATTACATCCGCGCCGACGAGTGGGACTCCCGCCCGCTTGCAAACAAGGTCAAGGAGGCCGCCGCCCGGACACTGGCGTCGCAACTTTGAGACCGTTGTTTCTGCTTCCATAATATTTGCTATTCTTGCGGAATGAAAAATGAGAAACAATTGGCAACGAGCAAGCAGCGTTTGCCGACCGTGGCGATGGTGTTCTTCCACTGGCTGCTGCCCACCCGCTGGTGGGACCGCATCGTGCGGATGATGGGGAAAAAGAAGTGGATGTGAACGGGCATGACCCAAGGGAAACACCTGCCCCGTATGGGGCGGAAGAGAGGTAATCACAAAAACGATTCCGCTTTCAGCACCCGTATGCCGTTGTCGTTCAGCAGCGACGAGAGGGGATCCATCGTTACCACATATTTGGGGTAGTTGTCCCTTATGCGTTTCAGGTTCCCGAATTCGCGTTCGTATGTTTCAGGGGATGAAATCTGCAGAGACACTTGATAGTAGGCCGTTTCATCGCCGCGCCGTGCCACGAAGTCTATCTCCTTGCCATCCATTTGCCCGACATACACCGTATAGCCGTCATTGACAAGTTTGTTATAGACGGCATTCTCCAGGATTTTCTCCAACCGTTAAGCTGTTCATAGTCAGTGATGTCAGCATAGTCTGGATTCTCCATATCCACATACAACACATGCCCGTCATTGCGTCTCAGATTGGCGGCGAGGCATTCCAAAATACAGCTTTTGCCCGCTCTGCGATGACCGGTCAACACTACCACTTCCCCTTTGCCCAACAGACTAAGGATGCGGTCTGTACATTGTTTCCTGTCTATTCTCTCCATATTTAAAACTTTTGGTAAAAATACACTTTTTTTTCAATATACAAAAATATCCTCATAACTGCGGTGCGGGCTATTTTTTCACGACCTTTACCCGATCATCGAAAAATAATCGTACTTTTGCCGTTGTTTTTTTTGAAAAATTGTTCGTATGAAAAATTTTCTTATCGCCTTATTTTATGTTTTAATGGCAACCTACGGGTTCGGTCAGGAAGTGCAACTGTTCGACAAAGAGAGCTCCTCCATTCCTGAAGACAACCTCTTGAGCATCGCGATTGACGACCAAGGCAACAAATGGATAGGGAGCGCCCAATCCGGCCTTTTGGTTTTCGACGGAAAATCCTATACCACGTTTCCTGATATAAAGGGTGATTTCTTCACTCCCATTTTCAAAGATTCCAAAGGAAATATGTGGGTGCCTTTCTCAGCGCTTGGCGACATAGATGTTTTGGCCCGTTATGACGGTTCTCGGTGGTGGTGGTATAAAGCGGAAGATATTGGTCCATATAACATATTGGTCCATGACATTTGTGAAGGGAAAGACGGAACGCTCTATTTCGCCGGTCCAGAGGGATTTCTGGTGATGTTGAAGGAGAACAAGTGGGAACTCTTGGAACTTCCCGAAAAGGATATGGTGGCTTTGTCTGTTGACGTGAGTGACGATGGCATCATAGCCCTCGGTTTCGGACGTCCCGACTGCGGACTGCTGTTGTATGAAAACGGCAAATGGGAAAGTTTCTCCGAAAAAAAATCGCCCTTGGTCATCAATGTGGTGCGTGCCTTGAAATTTACCGGCGACGGCTCCCTTATTGTGGGTTATGGCGGAGGCTTTGGCGATGGAGGTTTCTCTGTGATGAAAGGCAAAAAGTGGACCCACTACAACAAGTCCAATTCCGGGATCTCCGACCACATGGTCCGCGACATTGAATTTGACGGCCAAAACTATTGGATGGCGACAAACAACGGTCTGGTGAAATTCGACGGCAAGAAGGTTTCATCTGTCTTTTTCCGTGAAGGTATGTTCAAAAATGTTATCAACGAAATTGCCATAGAGGACGGTACCCTTTGGATTGCCACCAACTTCGGGCTGGTCAAATACATTCCGTAAAATGAATATGCGTAAAGCGTAGTCATCGCCAGACCGCCCATTTCAAAAAACACAAGGAAATCACCGTCCAAATGGTGAGGTCGTTGAAGCTGATCGACACTAAGCCGATGGTGGGGGTGGAGATGCTGGGGAAATGAAACAGAAAAGGAAACTTCTCAATTCGGAGAAAAGTTGTATTTTTGCGGCATTGAAAAGAGAAAATGAAAAGGAAAAAGAATACAGTACAAATCCCTGAACTCGACTTGTTTAGTGTTCAAGCCGAATTCCCGAAGGAAATCGTAAACAATCAAAATGACGCGGAACATTTTGAGGACTTGGACTTGTCAAAAAATGTCTTGGTTTGCAATGTCAAAAAGGACAATGTGAAGCATTTCCTGGACGGTACGGCAACGATATACTACACAGGCAAGAAGTTCCCGTCAACGGTGGCACTGAGTCCAATCAAATTATAATGTAATCATGAAAGAACTCTTTGATCGCTCAAAACATGTATTCCATTCTGATGCATTCTCAGAAATCATCAAGGACACAATTAGGTTTTTCAACGGCACTCCTGTTCATCAGTTGCCACCACCAGAAAATTTTATAGGAGCTGGCGTATATGCCTTATACTATATTGGGAAAAATCCTCTGTACAAATATTTGTATGATCTGAACCGGATTGGATTTGTCCAGCCTATTTATGTTGGGAAGGCGGTTCCGCGTGGTTGGCGGCAGGCTCGGGTCCAACAGGCCTCAAATGAACTTTTTCTACGTCTTTCTGACCATGAAAATAGTATTTCATCGTCAGAAAACTTGTTTCTTGATGATTTCAGATGTCGTTTTATGATTCTTGAAGATGGAGCTGTCGACATGATTGGCACCATTGAGGCATCACTAATTCGGCAATACCTGCCAATTTGGAATTGTTGTATAGATGGTTTTGGCAATCACGATCCAGGTAGCGGACGCTATGACCAGGCCAAATCAGATTGGGACATTCTACATCCTGGTAGGGTGTGGGCGAACAGGCTTCGCGGTAAACATCCTTCAAAAGAGGAAATAATGAAAAAAACATTGGAATACTACAATGAAACCGATGAATAGCATAGAGATTTTTTCTGGTGCAGGTGGACTTGCAAAAGGCCTGGAATTGGCGGGAACCAAACATCAAGTTTTCATTGAATGGAATGCTGATGCTTGTAACACCTTACGCATGAATTATGATAAAGATATTGTTTTTCAAGGAGATGTACGAGAATTCACATTCGCTGATTACAAAGACGCAAGAGTTGATATTATCGCAGGAGGGCCTCCTTGTCAGCCGTTCTCCCTTGGCGGGAAAGCCAAAGGTAACAATGACGAGAGAGATATGTTTCCCGCTGCGATTTGTGCCATTAGAACTTTAATGCCAAAAGCATTTATTTTCGAAAATGTGAAAGGACTTCTTCGCAACTCTTTTGCCGAATACTTCCATTTTATCATATTGCAACTCACCTATCCGGAAGTTTCTCTGAAGCACAACGATTGGAAGGAAGACCTTAAAACTTTACAAGAAATCGACAAAAAACAAAATTACAATGGCACAAAATATAATGTGACATATCAACTAGTCAATGCAGCGAATTATGGCGTACCTCAGAAACGAGAGCGTGTCATCATAGTTGGCTTTAGAAGCGACTTGCATGTAAAATGGTCATTTCCCAAACAGACACATAGTGAGGATTCCTTGTTATGGGATAAATATGTAACGGGAGAGTATTGGAGTCGCCACCATATTTCAAATTCAAAAAGCATAACAACATGCCAGTCTATCTGTAACCAACTTGTTGAACGATACGGATTTTTGCCTCCTGAATTGAAACCTTGGAAAACTATGCGTGATGCATTTGATGGACTTGGTGAGCCTAACGGACACGGCGAACATAGTTTGCGAGAAGGAGCACGAACTTATCCGGGCCATACCGGCAGTGACATTGACGAACCTTCCAAAACCATCAAAGCTGGTGGACATGGCGTCCCTGGCGGAGAAAATATGGTGAGAATGACAGATGGCACAATACGTTATCTTACTGTACTTGAGGCAAAGCGCATACAGACTTTCCCCGATGACTACATTATTACAGGTTCATGGGGAGAAGCCATGCGGCAACTTGGAAATGCTGTGCCTGTACAACTCGCTTATGTTATTGGCGATTCGGTGTTGAAAGCACTGTCATTGTGTGCAAATTAATCGTATTAACTGATAAAAGAAAATGTATAACATATCTTTCAATCATAAAATAGAAATCTCGCTCTCGAATGAGACGGCGATTTTTTATGATTTGGTTAACAAAAAACAAAACATCACCTTCGAGGAAATGGTCAAAGAACTGGCTTCGCTTGCCCTGCACGGATCGGGAGTGGAGATTGTTTTGCAGCGCGACCTGAACACCTTGATCAAGGCTGGCGAATTAGCGCGGGACATAAGCTGGCTTAAAGAGCAAATAAAGGCAAACATTTTCGATTTATATGGTATCCTCACGGTTGACGGCAGCAGATATTGTTTCGGCTGCGTGCAAGCCAAGACCAGCATTCGCGACCGGGTCACACGCGACCGAGAACCCTCCATCCATGCAATGCAATCATTCTTTTGGAGCGTGGTGTTCGTGCTTGACGGTGATTTCCTGCGACTGCCGAAATTCGTCAGCATGATAAATGGCGGTTCCGAAGAGTTTCCTGAAAACGGTTGGCATGGAATGTATGTCCTTTCCGTCAAAGAGGCTAATGGACGCATCTATCCATTGACTATGGATTTTGACCTGTTCAGGTCTCATGCCCTGCAAGCTGCCGAACAATGGCAAAAGCGTCGCCAATGGTTTGATCGCAGTTGGATAGCAGAGTAAAACCTACGCAATGTCCGGTTCGGTGAAAATTTGCATTGATAATCAAAACCAATATGAAACACACCCTCCTGATTTTCGCCGCCGTCATGCTGTTGGCCGGCTGCAACAAGACAACAAAAACAGACAAAGATATGAATACTTTGACATTCAACGAGAAACAGGCGGCGGCGATGACGGCCATCGCCTGCTACGAGGCGCAGGGCGACCAAACATCGCTGGCCACCGCCATCCATGAGGGCTTTGACGCGGGGCTTACCGCCAACCAGATCAAGGAAGCCCTCTCGCAACTCTACGCCTACACGGGCTTCCCGCGCTCGCTCAACGCATTAGGCACCCTGCAAAAGGTGATGGAGCAGCGTGGCGAGGTGACGGTAGGGGAGGAGTCCACCCCGATTCCCGCCACCTACGACGCCCTGAAGCAGGGCACCGAGGTGCAGACCAAACTCAGTGGTCAGCCGTTCAACTACGACTTCTGTCCCGCCGAGGACTACTACCTCAAGGCGCACCTCTTCGGCGACATCTTCGCCCGCGACTTACTCACCCACGCCGACCGCGAGTTGGTGACCGTCAGTGCCTTGGCTGGTTTGGAGGGCGTGGAACCCCAGCTGGCCGCTCACGTGCGCGGCGCACGGAACATGGGGCTGATCGACGCCCAGCTGCTCGCCATCCCGAAAGTGTTGCAGGAGCGTGTGGGCAAGATGGAGGCGCACCGTGTCGCCGTGGCCATTCAGCAGTTGGGCATCAGCGACCCTGCCAACGACCACCTCGCCAGCGACATATACGTTCAGGACTACGTCGATTTGAAGTCGAGCTGGCGGCGGGGCGAGCCCAACACCGCATACGCGCAGTACTTCATCGGCAACAGCTACCTCGCGCCCTACGACGGCGGCATGGTCAACGTGACCTTCGAGCCGGGCTGCCGCAACAACTGGCACATCCACCACAAGCAGGTGCAGGTGCTGGTGTGCGTGTATGGCCGCGGCTGGTACCAGGAATGGGGCAAACCTGCCGTCAAGTTAGAGCCTGGCGTGATCATCGAGATTCCCGAGGGCGTGAAGCACTGGCACGGCGCCGCCAAGGACAGCTGGATGCAGCACCTCACCTACCACAAGGACGTGCAGGAGGGGGCCAGCAACGAGTGGTTGGAGCCTGTCAGCGATGAGCAGTATGACACATTGAAATAATTGGACAAGGTTCCATGAAGAATCCGCAATCTGGGTAATGGCTTGGGTTGTGGTTTTTTTTGTACTTTTGCGGCAAAACAACAGCAATGAAGAAAGAGATTGACCCTAAAGACTCGCCGCGCGGATTCGCTTTTGAGCTGTGGAAGACGGCTGGGATGCCGAAGGTGACCATTTTCAAGACCTTCGATATCACCCGATTGATCAAGGTCGCCAAACGGAGCGGGATGAAGACCAATATGCTGATGTGCTGGTGCATCGGAAAGGATTAAAGGTTTGCCGGCGATGCTTGTTTTGTTTGAATTGAAATAATGCGTATCTTTGCACCGAAAAAAATTCCACAAATGAACATCGAACAAGTACGAGACTACACCCTGTCCCTCTACGGCGTGACAGAAGACCAGCCGTTTGGCGATGACGTCCTCACCTTCCGTCTGGAAGGGAAGATTTTCGTATGCCTTTGGCTGGGCGGTGGTGAGCATGATATGAAGGATTCTGAGCCCAGACTGGCACTGAAGATGTCGCCAGAAAGAAATGAGGAACTCAGAGAACAATTTTCCGCTGTAACCCCTGCCTGGCATTGGAACAAGAAACATTGGAGTGATGTGTATTACGAACAGATAAAAGATGCACGGGTTCAGGAATGGATTCGTGAATCGTATCAACTTGTAGCCTCGAAACTACCCAAAGCATTACGACAGAAGTATTTACAATAAAAAATGAATATAAAGGAGGATCATCGATGAAAAAAATCGCATTCATCATGGCAGCACTTCTTATGATAAGTCTGAGTGGCTGCGCGCAGAAAAACCAAACCCAAAATCAAGGAAAGGAGAACAAAGAAATGAACAAGACCTTAATCGTTTACTTCTCGGCCACTGGCACCACCAAGGCTGCCGCACAGAAATTGGCCCAACAGTACAATGCCGACCTCTATGAAATCACCCCAGAGGTGCCGTACACCGATGCCGACCTCAACTGGCGCGACAAAAACTCGCGTTCCACGTTGGAGATGAAGGACAAGAGCTCACGTCCCGCCATCAAGGGCCGTTGCGAGAACATCGCCGACTACGACACCGTGTGGATCGGTTTCCCCGTGTGGTGGTACACCGCTCCCACCATCGTCAACACCTTCATCGAGGCCCACGACCTCAGCGGCAAGACCCTCAACGTGTTCGCCACCAGCGGCGGAAGCACCGTCGATGGCTCATACAACGACCTCAAGAAAGCCTACCCGCAGTACAAATGGGGCGAGAAGAGGCTGATGAATTGAAAATTGAGAATTTTTATAGAATGAGAAAAGTAGCATTATTGGCAGTAGCGGTATTAATGATTGCCGCATGCGGAAACAAAAATCAAGAACCAAAACAGGATAATATGAATCAGGAATTGACACTCACACAGGAGTGGGACAAGGTGTTCCCGCAGAGCGACAAAGTGGACCATAAGAAGGTCACCTTCAAAAACCGCTTCGGCATCACGCTGGCGGCGGATATGTACACGCCCAAGAATGCCACAGGCAAACTGCCAGCCATCGCCGTGAGCGGTCCGTTCGGTGCCGTAAAGGAACAGAGCAGCGGCCTATACGCCCAGACGCTCGCCGAGCGAGGCTTCATCACCATCGCCTTCGATCCGTCCTATACGGGTGAAAGTGGCGGCGAACCTTGCTATGTGTCGTCGCCCGACATCAACACGGAAGACTTCAGCGCCGCCGTCGATTTCCTCTCCTTGCAGGAGAATGTGGACGCCGACCGCATCGGCATTCTTGGCGTGTGCGGCTGGGGTGGCATCGCTCTCAACGCCGCCGCCCTCGACCCGCGCATCAAAGCCACAGTGGCTACTACGATGTACGATATGAGCCGCGTGTCGCAGAACGGATACCACGATGACGGCGACAGCAAAGAGGCGCGCGACGCGATGCGCAAAGCGATGGCCGAACAACGGCTCATCGACTGCCGCAACGGATCGTATGAACGTGCAGGTGGTGTGGTGGAAGACCCAACCGATGCACCGTGGTTCGTCCAACAATACCATGCCTATTACAAGACCTCGCGCGGCTACCATAAACGCAGCCTCAACAGCAACGAGGGCTGGAACAAAACCTCCGCTCTTCCGTGGCTCAATGCCGGTTTTCTCAAGTTCACTAACGAAATAGACAATGCTGTGCTGATTTTGCATGGCGAAAAAGCACATAGCCGCTATTTCGGTATCACCGCCTACGAGAACATGACGGGCGAGAAAGTAAATCTGCAAGGACAGGATGCCAACCTGCAACCGCTGAACGAGCCTCTCGCCGAGCCGCTGATTATCACTCGCGGCAACAAACAACTGTTCATCGTCCCCGGTGCCACCCATTGCGACCTCTACGACGGCGGAGAGGGCAACTACATTCCGTTTGATTATATTGAAAAATTTTACAAAGAGAACCTAAAATGAAAAAAGTAGTCGTTATCTCAACCAGTCTCCGCCCTGGTTCAAACAGCAATATGCTGGCGGAGCAGTTCGCCGAAGGGGCGAAAGCCGTTGGTCACGAGGTGGAATTCATCTCGCTACGAGGCAAAGAAATCAAATTCTGCGTCGGGTGTCTCTCGTGCCAGAAGACGGCTGCCTGCGTCATCAAGGACGATGTGCCCGGCATCATGGAGAGCGTGCTGAACGCTGATGTCGTCTGCTGGGCCACACCGATTTATTATTACGAGATGAGCGGACAGATGAAGACCCTCATCGACCGCATGAACGCGATGTATCCCAAGGACTACAAATTCCGCGACATCTATCTGCTGACGACAGCAGCCGAAAACGAGGATTTCACCCCGAAACGCACCGAAAGCGGATTGATGGGCTGGATTGAGTGCTATGAGAAATGCGAGCTGAAAGCGCATTTGTTCTGCGGTGGCGTTGGCGGCCCGAAAGAGATTGAGGGCAACGCCAAGTTGCAGGAAGCGTATGAAATGGGCAAACAGGTGTGAAGGAAAGAAGCCTCGAATGAACTTACCAATATGGCAGAAGACATGAGATACTCTGGAGAGATAGATTACAACGACGTACAGCGCACGATGCAGCTTGCGGCGGAGATGAACACCGGCTGGCACACTGAAGAAGAGGTGCGTGAATACCTGCGCAAGATCACCGGCAGCGACATCCCCGACACGGTGCGCGTGTTCACACCGTTCCATATCAACTACGGCAAAAGCACCACATTCGGCAAGGACAGTTTCGTAAACTTCGGCTGCACCTTCCTCGCCCTCGGCGGCATCACCATCGAGGAAGGTGTGTTCATCGGCCCCCATTGCGTGCTGGCCACCGAATACCATCCCGAAGACCCTGTCCATCGCCACGAATTGCGCACCAAGCCCATCGTTGTCAAGCGCAACGCTTGGCTCGGTGCCGATGTGAAAGTGCTGGCCGGAGTGACCATTGGCGAGAACGCCATCGTGGCCGCAGGAAGTGTAGTGACCAAAGACGTGCCGGACAACATGATAGTCGCCGGAAGTCCCGCAAAGGTAATCAGACCCATTGACCCAGAAAGAAAATGATATGAATATCGAGGAGGTAAGACAATACACACCTTCGCCGTTCCGAAACAGCCGGAGTATTATGTATGAAATACCAAACAAACAATAAATAATTTAATATGAAGAAAGTATACACAATCTTACTAGCCGCGCTCTGCCTTGTGGCCGTAGGCTGCAAGCAGCAGCAAAAACAAACCGACATGAAGTTCCGGCCACTGGGCAACACGGGCTTGATGGTGAGCGAGATAAGCATCGGCTGCGGAGGCTTTGAGAAACTCGACAGCACGGCATCGCTTGAGCTGATGACGATGGCTCTCGACAGCGGCATGAACTACATCGACATCTATGACGCCAACCCCAAGACGCGCTCCAATATCGGCTACGCCCTCCAAGGCCGTCGTGACGAGATGATTATCCAGGGCCATATCGGCACCATTTGGGCCAACGGGCAGCACACACGCACCCGCGACCTCGATTCCACCAAGGCCGGGTTTGAGGACCTCCTCGCACGTTTGGGCACCGACCATATCGAGGTGGGCATGATACATATCACCGACAGCCGTGAGGAGTGGGAGGAGATACAGAACTCGCCATTCCTCGACTATGTCTTCCAGCTGAAGAAAGAGGGTAAAATCAAGCATATAGGCCTCAGCAGCCACAATGCCGAAGTGGCCCTGTTGGCCGCCAAGAGCGGCTGGGTGGAGGTCATCATGTTCAGCCTCAATCCCGCCTTCGACCGTCTGCGCGCAGGCCAGAATCCGTGGGACCAGGAAGCGATGCGCAACCTGCCGGCGGGCATCGATCCCGTGCGTGTGGAACTGTACGACTACTGCGCCACCCATAAGATTGGCGTGACGGTGATGAAGACTTTCGGTGGTGGTGGCCGCCTGCTCGACGCGAAGACCTCGCCCCTCGGAGTGGCCTACACACCCGAACAATGCATCGCCTACTGTCTGGCCAAGCCCTGCATCTCCACCTGCATCCTCGGCATCGACAACCTCGACGAGCTGAAGGCCGACCTCCACTGGATGCACGCCACCGATGCCGAGAAGGACTATACCGCCGTGGGTGCCCGTGCTGCTGCCGACAAAAGCGGCGACTGCACCTACTGCACCCATTGCTCCCCCTGCACCCAAAGCATCCCCATCGCCAAGGTCAACGAGCTGCTCGACAAGGTGGAGGTAGAGGGTTTGACTCCCGAACTACAAGCCCAGTACGACGCCCTGCCCCATCATGCCGGCGAGTGTACCCATTGCGGTGCCTGCATGAGCCGCTGCCCCTTCGGTGTCGATATCCCCGCCAAGATGGACAAAGCCAAAGAAGTGTTCGGAAAGTAAAGAACGTCTAATTAAGGACGTGCCGGCGGGTATGGTGGTGGCCGGCAGTCCCGACAAGGTGATACGTCTCATTGACCATAATAAGTAACTTTCAATCAACAAATAATTATGAAGAAGGCAGCACTACTGATGATGGCGGCGATAACGCTGACCGGATGCACCAAGGGCGACAATTCGATGGGCGAAACCTTGGTCGAGAAACTCTACGTGACCATCGGCGAAGTGACCCATTCGGTGACGCTCGAGGATAATGTGGCGACACGCGCCATGGTGGCCGCCCTGCGGACGGGCGATATCACCTACACCGCCCACGACTACGGCGGGTTCGAGAAGGTCGGCGCACTGGGACAGTCGTTCCCGTCCGACGACCACCGAATCGGCACCTCGGCGGGCGACCTGGTGCTGTACGAGGACGACAACGTCTGCATCTTCTACAGCAGCCACTCATGGTCGTACACCCGAATCGGCAAGCTCGACAATATGTCGGCCGACGAGGTGCGCGCTTTTGTCCGCGCCGGGGAGGGCGATGTCAGCATAACGCTCTCCATCCATTCCGCCAACAAACAATAACAACAATGAATATGAACGAGACCAAACTCACGGGAAAAGACTATGTCGGGAGCGACGGCCTCTACGGCCGACGTACAGCGCACGATGCAGCTTGCGGCGGAGATGAATTGATTTAGTATGTTCTATAATTTAACCGCCGCAAAGGTTTTCGTGACCTTTTGCGGCGTTGTTTTGTTTTCCGAATAGTGGGAAAAAAACGTATTTTTGCGGCCATGAACAAATCACCAATCATAGGCGTTACGCCGCTATGGGATGCGGAGCGCAAAAGCGTTTGGATGCTGCCGGATTATTTGGACGGCATCATCGAAGCGGCACAAATGACAAACAGACGTTTCGTCTGGGCTGTCCAATGGCACCCAGAATATATGACTGATTCGGATAGTTCGGCTATATTTTCTTGGTTTGTTGAGCATTGCATTTAATTATCTTCAACATATATGAAATACTTTATCGTTGATGCATTCACCAGCCAACCTTTCGGGGAAACTCGGCAGGCGTGGTGTTGCTGGATGGGGACACCTTCCCGGCTGAGGAGCTGATGCTGCAGATTGCAGTCGAACTAAGGTATTCAGAAACCGCTTTCGTGAAGCGAGATTCCGATAGTGAATACACTGTGCGCTACTTCACGCCTAAGGCCGAGGTGGAGCTGTGCGGACACGCCACCATCGCCGCCTTTTCGCTACTGTACCAGTTGCAGCTGGCGAAGGACGGATGCATTTGCCACACGTTGGCAGGCGACCTCCGTATTGAGGTAGGTGAAAAAGTGCTGATGCAGATGGCA
>CAJOKR010000072.1 GCA_905235135.1 uncultured Bacteroidales bacterium | reverse complement strand
CCATACTCGCCCTTGCCGGTCTTGAAGAAACGGCTCAGATGTTCGGCCTGCGCGGGATCCTGACGGTGGAGGATTTCCTCGTAGAGGGAGGCGGGGTGACCCGTGTCTTGTTTATATTCTTTGCTCATTATGCTTGTTTTTGATTGCAGGAAACAAAAAGTCATTCTCGCAAACTTCTAAGGAGGAGTCTTTCATCCAATAAACCTTCTCGCGAGAATGACGCGGCAAAGATACAAATTATTCGCATTCGTAAAGAAGCGATCAAAGCTTTTAAACAACTTCGACCATTTTTCCTGCGAAATCCTGACTCGAAAATTAACTATTCAAGACAGAATAGTTAACGTAATTTACACAACCTTCTGAATATCAACCATAAAAATATTTTTCAAAACTCTTGACAAAAGGGTTTTGATATTGTATCTTTGCCGTGACATTGAAATCAATTTATTCACACTAAAAAGAGACAACAGAATATGGGCGTTAATAGCACAAATGAGAGCGGTAAACCGAAGAACCAAAAACAAAAAAGTCATTCTCGCAAACTGTTAAGGAGGAATCTTTCATCCAATCGACCTTCTTGCAAGAATGACGCGGCAAAAATACAAATTTTTCGCAAACCTGCAATAGAAAAATTAAAATTACTCGAAAAAAGTTATCAACAAAACAATCAGATATATGGTTTTCTTACAGACATAAAAAACGCCTTAGGACTAAAACCAACAAAAGGTGTAAGTGGATACGGCATCGTCAATATACCGAAAAGCGACGGATCCGTACTAGAAGCAACAATATCTCTGACAAACCATCACGGTAACGCTCAAACGTATATTGACAATGACTGTAATCTTGAGTATAATCTAAAAATTTCAGTTAGAAAGAAACAGATGAAAAGAAAGTTCACGCCGCACAAAGATGTTGTTTTGGACGAATACGAATACACTGGCAAGGAATTGCGTAAAGTGGACAATGCTTTGGCGTTAATCATCCGAAGCATCATCGGTTTCTTGGAGACTGGCGTGTATGAGGATTTGACAGGGGTGGCAGTGGTGCACCAATCGCCGTAGTATGAAAAAAATTTCATTTCCCTTGTAACGAAATGTCCAGTTTGTGCGACAGAACTTAACACAGGGGATAGTGGTTGTCCCCGTAGCATCGTTATCTTCGGTGGTGTTAACGGACTTCGCATCATCCACAGAAACGGCGTGAAGAGTGAACAATCAGAAGTCCCTGATGTACAAATATGGGAAGCACATCTACTAAATTCCTTGTCGGTATCGCCTTGAGCGTGCTGATTACGGCTATAACACCAAAAACGACAGCCAAAAATGTTGACAGCCTGTTGGCGAGGAACACAGCGGAAGCATTTTTCGCCTCAAAGGGGGTGCGATCGGGACTGTACGACATCACGCCCGCCGAATGGAAAGGCACGCTGTTCTTGTACGCCACCGGACAAAAAGGATACGTCCTGCTGCCTGCTGACGACGCGGTGAGACCCATACTCGCCTATTCCACCGAAGCGACATTTCCGACAGAGAATATCCCTCCCCATGTGCAAGCGCTCATCCAGTCCTATTCCGACATTGTGGAATATGCGCGACAACAACATCTTCCCCAGCATCCGTCATGGGAAAAGGTAATGTCCGGAACAGAATTCCGATCTAAAAGTCGTGCCGGTGTCGGCCCGTTAGTGACCACGACATGGGGCCAGAATTATCCATACAATACACTATGTCCGCTCGATTCAGCTTGGACCATTCCAATTCCCTGTGTTACAGGCTGCACAGCTACGGCAATGGCGCAAATCATGCATTACTGGCGATGGCCCGACATCGGATGGGGACAGCACGAATATTTATGGACGAACATCAATTTGCAGCCACTCGGCACTTTATCGGAACAATTCGACACCGTACATTACCAATGGGACTTGATGCCCGATGCACTTGACACCCTCAGTTCTGAGGCTGAAATCTACGCTGTGGCACGTCTCATATACGACTGCGGTGTGGCAGTGAATATGCGTTATTCAGGTTCTAAGAGTGCTGCCCCAATATGGAATGAAACTTTCCCTTCGTCACCTTCTGCAGGGCAGGCACTACGTACATTCTTTCGCTATCACCCTACACTGCACCACGTCAGTCGGAGCAACTATACAGATTCAGAATGGCTGGACCTGATGCTGTCCGAGCTTGACGCAGGCCACCCTGTCCTTTACGCCGGTTGGCCAATTTCAGGAGATGGGCATGCTTTTGTCGCTGACGGTTACGATGAGGACAGACGATTACACTTCAACTTCGGATGGAAAGGAAAATGTGACGGTTTCTACGCCATTGACTCCTTATATCTGTCATCCAATACTGAATACACCTGCAAACACACAGCTTTGATTGGCATCCGACCCAACTTCGAAGAATGCGACCCTGCCGTCATCCAGGCCGTTGCCGAAAGCCCCATTGCAGGATACTGCACTGGTGGAGGAGAGTATGCCTACGGCGACAGCGTAAGTCTTGTGGCTCACACCCATGAAGGCTACCGCTTCGACGGATGGACTAGTGGCATTAATGACATTAATGAAAATCCACACTATCTCCCTGCCACAATATGTCTGTCCGATACCGCACGTATTCGTCGCATCGACTCCGACACACTCTACCACTACACCCCCATGGACAATCCATCTTGGGATGACTCGAAGGCACCTGTGAGGGACATCACCCGGTGGGGCATCCGGATTCCCGCGAGCTGCCTGCACGGCAGACGCATTATCAGTTCGGTTCAACTCTACAAAACCTACCCTGTTTACGATGATAATATAAGAATGAACATTTACAGCGGTAATTTTCCTGAAGATGGCACACCGCTGTATGAGCATATATACCACATTCCTTATGAATTTGAGGGATGGTTCACTCTCGCCATCGATGATTCCATCGTCATCGACACGAACAGCGATTTGTGGATTATCTTGACGACCTACAGTTCGATGTTCAATTGGCCGCTACATGGTCGTTCGACCTATAGCGGGAACTCCGACGGATGCTGGTTCTACATGCCAGACGGATGGCACACGCTCGACAGCGTTGGCATCTGGGCCACCTGGAAGATACGCACAATCCTCAGCCCTTACACCGACACCGTCGTAGTCGGGGATGTCCCGTCCGTATATCCCAATCCGACCAGCGGCAAAGCGACCATTTCCTGTACCGACACCCTAATTTCCGCCTACCTCACCGACATGTTGGGACGAAGCGAGGATGTGCGTCTTGTGCCGCAAGATCATTGTTTTTACTCGATTGACCTTTCCACATACCCTAATGCCACCTATCTGCTGATATTAGTCACTGTTGATGGAAAACGTCACACCGTAAAACTGGTAAAGCGAGAAATATAATCTTCTGCAACATAGCATGGTGAAAGAGTCATTTTTTTCAACAAGAACAAGATTTGACCCGATTTGTGCGTTAACATTGTCTATGTCACCCGAAATGTAATAACATGAAAAAACTCTTGATACTATCTGTGTTTTTTTTCGCCTTCTCGGCGCAGGCGCAACAGAACAACCAGTACAGCCTGACTTGCCACATCGACGGCGACACCATGCGGGTGTCGGGAACTTGCTATTTTTCTTACGAGAACAAATATCATAATTACCTCTTGCTGTCATCATCCATCAAGATAGACTCCTTCAGCTTGGGCGACTGGCAGCAGAACGGCGACACCATCGTCTTCGCAGGGCAGCCCGTCAAGGTTGAGTTTGCCTACTCTGTTCCGTTGTCCGACTACCGCGCCTCCGACGGGGCCATTGTGTTGCGGCGCGAGGGTAACTGGTACCCGCACCGCAACAGCGAGTTGCTGACGGCGAATGTCCACATCGAAGCGGAGGACTACTATCTTATCGGAGGAACGGTAATGACCCCGGCATACGAGCTGCACCTTATTCTGCTGCCCAAAGAGAACTACACCTGCAAAGTGATGGACAACCCGACGCGACCGTTCCATTTCTACCGCGTGGTCAGCGACACAACCTCCTATCCGGAAGCATTTTACAACGAGTTCATGGACTCCTACAACTTCTACTGCTTCTTCTTCAACGATTCGCTCTCGCAAAAGCCGATGAACATCGTGGAGATTGGCGATCCGCAGTTTGTGATGTGCCAGTCCTTACGCGACATGATCGTCTTCGGCCACTATTTCTACGAAGTTTACACCATGATGCCCGACTTCTCGTGGATACCACACGAGGTGGCGCATCAGTGGTGGGGCAACAGCCTCTTTTTCGAGCACCGCTACTACGCCCTGAGCGAGAGCCTGAACGAATACATCAAGTTGCAATTGCTCAAGAGTCGTGAGCGTGGTTACAAAGAACAGATGAAATATTACAAATATGTCATGAAACTGGCTGGAAAGCGACTGCCCATCGCCGAGATCCACAGTGTGGAATCGCAGGACGAGTCCATCGCCATCTACAACTCCGCACCCTACCGCCTGGAGAAATCCGGCAATAGTAAAGTCGATGCCCTTTTGCTGCAACTGTACCGCGACCATAAGCACACGGTGGTGAGCCGTGAGGTTTTCTTGAGGGAGTGTGGGGCACTGAAAGGGTGGTTGAGGGGGAAATGACAGACTTTTTCGTCCACTACGACTTGCCCCTCGGCGGCATCACCATAACCTGCGACGGCTCACTCACGAGATATGCGGACGGGGTAGAACGGAAGTAGTGGTTGCTGAGAGGGAAGGTATAGCAACCTTGTGACTTCGCAGAACCATTCATCATCTCCTCATCATTAAGCGTGAACACAAGATTGTTTATTTGGGGGCAAACATACACGCTAAATCGAAAATAATACGTAATTCAAATAAGCAATCCCATCGAAAGCAGAATTTTGTATTTTTGCAGCTCAATTAAAATGAGTGCCTATGATGTAATAAGTGTTTGATTTTAGACTTTTTTCAAGATAACAAAGCATTTCGCTTTCTTTGTATGTGGGAATCTGGACAATTTCCTCTATGCTACACGAGAAAGGGAAAAGCTCACGATACCGTGAACTTTTCGTGTTTGTAGCATGGGCAGTCCAGAGCCTCCACATAAACAACGGGTTCACGGCTTTTTTATGTGGAAAAACATACTGAAGCCTAATACAAATCAAAAAAAAAACGAGGCACAAGTATGTTATTTAATTCATTAGAGTTTTTAATATTCTTTCCCATTGTATGCACCATTTACTTCCTTCTGAGGAAGACAAAGCATCGCAATTTGTTTTTGCTATTCGCGAGCTACTATTTCTACATGAGTTGGAAACCAGTGTATGCACTGCTCATACTGACATCCACCATACTCACATACGGATGTGGACTTTTGGTGGAACATCATGCTGAAAATGAGAGCAAAAAGAAAGCATTTCTTACCATTAGTTTGGTCATAAATTTCGCCATCCTATTTCTCTTCAAATATTACAATTTCATAGGCAACAGCATAACGGCACTCCTCACTGCCTGTGGTCTCGGACTGAAAGTTCCAAACCTTGAGGTGCTTCTGCCTGTAGGAATCTCATTCTACACTTTTCAGGCTGTCGGATATTCCATCGATGTATATAGAGGTACCATAAAAGCAGAGCGAAATTTCTTCACTTACGCTCTCTTTGTCTCATTTTTCCCGCAATTGGTGGCCGGCCCCATCGAAAGAGCCAAAAACCTGTTACCGCAATTCCACGAAGATCATTCATTTAGTTATGAAAACGCCGTTGAAGGGTTCAAACAGATGTTATGGGGCTTTTTCATGAAACTTTGTGTGGCCGATGTGCTTGCAGAATACGTAGATGCCGTATTCAACAATGTTCCACAGCACACCGGCACGAGTATGTTGCTTGCAACCTTCTTCTTCACATTCCAAATATATTGTGATTTTGGAGGTTATAGCAATATCGCCATCGGAGCTGCCCGTGTGATGGGATTCAGGCTCATGGAAAACTTCCATCGTCCATATTATTCATTGAATATCAAAGAATTTTGGAAACGTTGGCACATCTCTCTTTCCTCTTGGTTTATGGATTATGTCTATATTCCCCTCGGAGGTAATCGGGTTCGTTATTTACGACACCTAACCAATTTGATGATTACCTTTCTTGTCAGCGGATTGTGGCACGGAGCCAATTGGACTTTTGTCATTTGGGGTGCTTTGCATGGTACGTATATTGTCGTTTACAATATATGGTGCCGTTTTGTGCATAAGCCGTCTTTCGAAAGTACTTGGTCTCGCGTATTGAACACTGTATTCTGTTTCTTATTAGTTGCATTTGCTTGGATTTTCTTCCGTGCCAACAATGTTTCTGATGCTTTTGTGATTGTTAGCAAGATATTCACCGATTTCGGACAACTACATCAACCAAGCGGAAAAACATTCTTTATCTATAGCTTCGCAGCTTTGGCTATCTTAATTTTTAAAGACACCAAAGATCACTGCATGTGGAATATCAACTTCATGCACAGCCAAAGCATTGCTATCCGTTACATTTTCACCGTTGCATTGACGGCTTACATCCTACTTTTCGGTGCGTTCACGAGTGGTCAATTTATTTATTTTCAATTTTAGAGCTATATGAAAAACGACATCTCACGTTTTGGATCAGCTTTATTAACATTTGTACTATTGATTATAGCTACAGACATCTTGATAGGAATCGTCTTTGACAAGACAATCCAGCATTTACCCAATTATAGCGGCGACCTGGCCAAGGACAATTACCGCCTGCACAGGATGGAAACAGACATTGTCATTATTGGTTCCTCAAGAGGCAGCCACCACTATGTAACAAAGCAGTTGAACGACAGTATTGACGCATATTTAGGACAGCACTATTCATTATATAATGCCGCCATTGACGGTAAATTTGCCAACAGCAACTCCTGTGCTGCAGAAGTTGTCGTTTCACGGTATCACCCTAAGCTTGTCATCTACGATCTCTCTGAATCTCAATTACGAGGGAAGCAAACAGACATCAAGTTTTCCACTCCCTATTACTGGACGGATACTATCGTCCATCGGTATCTGGACAATTTAGGTGCGAAGGAACGAGCACTCATGAAATCAAGCATGTATCGGTATAACAGCAAACTTCTCTCCATCGCTGTTAATTTTCTTCAATCGGTACCTGAAGATGATGGATACGAACCTCTCTATGGCACATCGATAGACACCATACAGATAAATAAAACACAAACTTCGACAAAGAGAGGCATATCCGACAATCATTTGAATGAATACTCCAAACAAAACTTCATAAACGCATTAAATCGGTACAAATCCACTCATGTGCCTTTGGTTATTGTCTGTTCTCCCCAATTCAGGCCCTCCAATAACAACCAACAATTGAAGAAAATATGTGATTCGCTAGACATTCCTTTCATAGAATTCTATGATACGCCTTACTTTAACGCACATCCAGAACTATTCAAAGATATTAGCCACCTCAATGACGCCGGTGCGCATGAATATACCGCTCTTTTCTTTGAACAGCTGAAACAATACCTTAACTTAATCGAAGAATAGAATTCTTCGACATCTATTGCATTTGATCAACGCAGCCACATTTCCTGCGAAATCTCAATCCAAAAATTAACTATTCAAATCCGAATAGTTAACGCACTTGACGCAATCTTCTGAATTTCAGTCATAAAAATATTTTTCAAAACTCTTGACAAAAGGGTTTTGATGTTGTATCTTTGCCGTGATATTGAAATCAATTTATTCACACTAAAAAGAGACAACAAAAAATGAACAAAGACATTAATCAATCGAAAACAAACGAAAGCAAAAAATCAAACAGACAAAAACAAAAAAGCCATTCTCGCAAACTTCTAAGGAGGAGTCTTTCATCCAATAAACCTTCTTGCAAGAATGACGCGGCAAAAATACAAATTAATCGCGAAACTGCAATACAAAAATTAACAGAACTTGAAAAAAATTATTCTGGCATCGATCAGATATATGGTTTTCTAACCAATGTAAAAAGGGCAATCGGCCTACAGCCCTCGAAAGGGGCAAGCGAATACGGGTACATCATCTTTCCACAAAAGAACAATGAGGTACTATCCGCCTCAATCTCATTGACGAACCATCATGGTGACGCAAGAACGTATGTTGAAAGAAACGCAAATTACGAATACAACTTAAAAATAGTTGTGAAGAGATCTAAAATCAAAGGGATATTCAGACCACATGACAATGTTGTTTTAGACGAATACGAATACACCGGCAAGGAATTGCGGAAAGTGGACAATGCTTTGGCGTTAATCATCCGAAGCATAATCGGTTTCTTAGAGACTGGTATGTATGAGGATTTGACTGGTGTGGCGGTGGTACACCGATCGCCGTAAATGAAACACAGCTCTTCCAACCATCTATAAAAATGTAACCTTTTTGATTTTTTCCATCATAATTTCAGAAAAAACGGTGTAATGGACAAAAATTAGGCTGTTTTTAGACAGGTGTTCTCTAATGGACAAAAATTAGGCTGTTTTTTTGCCAGATGTCAGGCCGTATTAAAATAGAATGTATTTTTGCACCGTCGATGAAGCGGAGAGGAGCTCTGCTGGGGAGCAACTCCTCAAGGAATAATCGACAGGGTTTTATACCAATGAAAGAGGCTGCCGGTAGCGACAGCCTTTCTTTCATTGGGTAATACCCTTTGATGCCTCAAAAAACCCATTGACAAGCTTGTCGCGGCGCACGCGTTTCATCCCGTTGTGGTTACGGAGCATCCGTTTGAGGTTGGAAAAGTGACCATCAATAAGGTTTGTGGTGTTCGGTATCCCAATTTCCATATTGTCGTACCAAGTGAACAAGAGTGGCAGATTTCGTTTGAGACTCAGATATGCACTGCGCAACTTCTTGTGGGTATAATGACTTTTGCCTGTTTCGGGGGCGATTGTCCTTTCTTTCAGATAACTGTCCCATTTGTCGCACCACTCCCCGAAAAGACCCTCGAAGGATTCTTTGTCGGTCTTGGTCAGCATATCTGCAATCCGTTTGAGTTCCAGTGCGGCTTCTGTTTTGGGATGCTTTGTGAGGTACTTGCGCACGGTCTTTTGTTGGTGGAACTGGCACAGCTGCACCTTCTTGTCCGGAAACATCTTCGGCAGTCCTTTCCTGCCATCAAACACCACCGCAGCCACTTCGTATCCCATGCCCTCAAGTTCCGACCCCCTGCGCGTAAAGGGCGTTGGTCTCATTCCTCACAAAGTACCACAGCAAGTCCTTGCCCGTAATCGCATCCTTAAACAGCATTACTCCGTATTTGCGCCCCCAATAGGTCGTGTCCATCACCACGACCACCTTGCCTGGCACTGTTGTGCCCTTGGACGGAGTGTATGCGTCAAGCTTGCGTTTGATAGTGCGTGACGAGCATCCATATTTCTCCGCCAACTGTCCGTAAGTCTGTTTCAAATCGGTATATTCCCGCCACAGCGCAGCGGCGTCTATGCGATTGCCCCCTAAAAATTGTTTCCCGCAGGCATGGCATTTGTACAATTGCCGTCCGCTCACCATGCCATTTTTCTTAGTTATCGGACTGCCACAGTGTATGCATTTTTTTTGTTCATAACCTTTGAACGCTGTAACGCCTTAATAGTTACATGTGTTACGAGATTTTCAGCCTAAAATTTGTCCATTACGTCGAAAAAACTGTTATTTTTGCAGCATCAAATTTTCACAAAAATGGAAAAGCGTAATATAACCCTGCACATCATGCTATTGGCCGGAATAATTCTGGCCCTCTGTTTCACAGCTTGCAAACACGATCCTATCGACCCGCTGCCTTCGGAGCCGCAACCCATTAACTACACACCCGAAGTGCAAGAGCCTATCACGAACGATTTCACCTTGGTCAAGGCCTGCATCGGCAAGTCGCTGTCGGAGGCCTCCGCCCTGCTGACTGAACATGGTTTTGTTGCCGGAGATGGCAACAAATTCCTGAAAACGGAGAACGGTGTCACCAAGGAGGCGAAAATCTATTCCACGGGCAATGTCGCAATGACCCTCAAAGACAGTGATTTCGACATTTTGAAACCAGGTTTCGTGCAATGGATGAACGAGATACGGAACTCGGTATCATACACAAATTTAGTCCGAAAATCTTTCAGTCTCTGTACTGGATGGGGCAACGGAAACCAACACTTCGATAGTCCCGAAGCACTCCTCGATGCCCTCGCACCCGTCCCTCTTGCTGATGGCCTAACCGCCGGCTTCTATGGAAACGACTTCTACGCTAACCGATACAGTTTGGTGCTGATGCCCGATCTCAGTGGCGTTTACATGCAAATCATCAACCACCTTGCCGGGCAGCCTTCCAACGATTTCACGGAGAGCGATTTGCAAGAGACAGACCTCCAAAAGCACATCCTGATTTCCAAGGTGGACTATCTCACTTTCAGATACAAGGGGTTTTACGCGCTGAATGTCACCAACAAGCTCAACTCCGGCAACGAAATCCCGTTTGTTTCGCAATATCACGCGCCCGCAGATTTCGGATACATCAAACTGTTCTATCGCAACACCGACAACCTGTTGATGGACGGTTCCATCGTCTGGAACGGTTGCGGCGAGCTGAACTTCCCGAACAACTTCCGTGCCGGTCTGCCGATGGACAACGGACTCCCCTACCCTGGGCAAAGCCGCATTTCTTTCATCAACAATGGTGGACACTACGAGACCGTCACCGACGAGAGGGAGTTGCAGTATATTTGGCAAAGTGTGTCCCGACAGAAGGAGTTCCAGCATTATTACGGAAACTCGTCCAAGAAGGTGGCCGTTTACCTGTACACCCCGAGCGAGGGAATCGGCAACCCCGCCGACGCCTACTATCTTGTATTCACGGAGCAATAGAAGAACGTTAATTGTCTTTAACTTCGGTGTCGAAAATATCGAATAAAACAGTCCCCACATCCATAGTCAACCGGGCGGTAGTGCGCCGTGCGGCCTGAGCCGTGCATTCGGATGACAACGTGCTGAGCCTGCGCCGTGATGTTCGAAAGGAACGGGTGCTGCCGGCTCCGAGCAGCGGTCAGATAGACGATCAGAAAATCGTTTTTTTCGGTTCGCCCTACAGACGCGGGGGGCTGTCGTTATATCAGCTCTGTCTGGAAGTTGAGTGCCTGGATCTCCATGTCCAACTGGCGCAGACGGGCGGAACAGTCGTCCACCTGCTTGCCGATGGCCTTCACATCGACCACCGTCACCGTCTTGATTTCCGAACGGGAGTAGCGGTCTTGTCCGGCCGAGGCCGTCTCGAAAATGTTGCGCAGGGTGGCAACCCGCATGGTCAGCACGTCCTTGCGCGCCATCAGCTGGGTCAGCGTGACCCCGTCGCTGTTCTTCGTCTGCATGTTGGTGGCGTTGATGCGCCAGATGAGCTCTTCCAGCTGCACGAGACACGTGTCGAGTTCCTTCATCAGCTCCTCCGGTTTCTCCAACGGCTCGTCGCCCTCCTGCACTTTCACGTTGTTCTGGATGCGCATCCCGATCTGTTGGATGCGTTTCTGCAAGTCTTTCCTGATACTCAATGCTTCCGCAAGTTTCATAGTGGTTTCGTTTTTTGTGCGGCAAAAGTACACAAAATTGCGTTTTGCAAAACACGTTTTTTTTCAGTCCCCAGTGTAACAAAATCCATTTTTTCATACATAATATTATGAACGCGCTATTGCGTCAAACATAAAAAATTGTATTTTTGCACCAGAATTAGTGGCTGTGCAGCCACCTTTTTATAAACATTTTGAACTATGAGGTACTTAACATTAGACAAGGCTATTGAAGCTTGGAGAAAACTCCAACCACTTTCAGACGAGGACAGAGCACGATTGAGTCGTAGATTCACCATTGACTTCAACTACAACTCCAATCATCTTGAAGGCAACACGCTGACGTATGGACAGACAGAAATCCTTTTGCTTTTCGGTAAAGTCATAGGCGAAGCCAATGTGAAAGACGTGCAAGACATGACGGCCAGCAATGTCACGCTTAACATGATGAAAGAAGAGGCTAACATAAAGGAAACGCCTCTCACACAAGCATTTATCCGAACGCTGCACAAAACATTGATGCGCGAAGATTACACGGTCTATCGCAACCTTCCCGGGGGGATGCAGACGAGATACACCGTTCACGCGGGACAGTACAAAACCCGTCCGAACAGCGTCTTCACCCGTTATGGGGACCGTTTCGAGTACGCCTCGCCGGAAGAGACCCCGGCCTTGATGACCGACCTTGTCGATTGGTACAACAAGGCGGAAGCGGAAGGCAAGCTCTCGCCCGTGGAGTTGGCCGTGCTGTTCCACTACCGTTACATCCGCATCCACCCGTTCGAGGACGGCAACGGACGCATCGCCCGTCTGTTAGTCAACTATATCCTGACAAAACACGACTACCCGATGATCGTCGTGCGAAGCAGACTGAAAAATGAATATTTGGAAGCCTTACATGCCGCCGATTTGATGGTCGGTTCTTCTCCGAGCGCTGGAGCCAAAGCATCTTTGACGAAGATCAAACCCTTTGTTCAATATTTCAAGAAACTGCTGGCCAAGGAGATCTACAACGATGTGCTCTTCCTCACCGAGCATGACGAAAACCTGTGGTGGTATGACGGTGAACGCATAGAATTCCGATCACTGAACTACAGCAAGCTGCTGGTTCTTATGATGTCAGAGCCTGTTCTCACATTGGAGGAGATGCAGCGACATCTCAACATCAACATGTCAGCGGTGAAAAAGTTGGTCAACCAACTGCTTGAGAAAAAATATATCGAGCGGGGAACGGAAACCGGTTCCTGGCGGGTGTTCATCACGCCGTCGGTGTGAGAGGCAGAAGAATTTCCACCCGAAAAAAACATGCACTCTGCCTGAAAAAATCGTACTTTTGCCGCGTCAAACAAAAACGGCGATGACACACCTGATCGGCATATTCTCCGTGTTGTGGGCGCTGCTTCTCGGCGGTGTCCAGGAAGGGATGTGCCCCGCCCCACACGCCGACGAGCGGTCTGCCGTCACACAGCCGGTGTCGGAGCGGATCGCCGCTGACAACCTGCCGAACAAAGACCTGCTGCTCAGCTCGGCACAGTCGCTGCTGGCGGCCGGAGAGGAGGAGGGCGCCGCACCGAACGTGCGCCCGATTCCGTCGAGCAACCGTCTGCACAACTTCTCCCATTCCAGCATCCACATCCTCCGGAACGGCAAGGTGGTCCACATCCTTCGGCGCCCCTACCGCACCGTTTGCGACAAAGGGAAATCCGGCACATTCGCTGCCGACCGATACCTTTTCGCCCTCCGACGCATCCGGATTTAGACCGTTTTCCATACTTTCCCCTATTCTTCACATGCCGCCACCGTATGCGCGGCTTTCTTGGCGTACGCTCCGCACAAGTGCGAGGTGCGGTATGCCAATCCTTAAACATCTCAATTTTATTCACCAAAAATCAGAAAAAATGGAAAACAAATTCCAAAAGGTCCATGCGAAAAAGGATCTTCTCATTTCCGGCGCCATCCTTATCGCCGGCATAGCCCTGTTCTTCCTGCACAAGGGCACGGGAGTGTGCGTCATTCTTTGCGGCATACTCTCCCTCATTCTCTACAAATCCGGTTACAAACTGAACGGAGAAGGCATCCCGCTTCAGAAAAAGAGCCTCGAACTACAGAACAGCTGCCGCACCTCCATCCTGGACTTCTTTGACGGGAAAACCGCGGAGCCCAAACTCGTTCCCGGCAACGAGGGCGGCACCATCCTGTTGGAGGTGTGGTTCAACGCCCCCGCCGACATCGCCTACGCGCGGCTGTCCGAATACAAGGATCTGAGCTTCCAGACCGTCACCGACATTGTGGAACTTTCGGCTGACCAGGCGCAGCTGCTAATTCAGAAGATATGACGAAAGATACGGCAAAACAGGTCTTCTTGTGGACCGACTGGCTGACTATCGGGATTTTAGTTGCTGTCAGCGTGTTCGTCGCAACCCTCGGCGAAGACTGGACGACTATCGGGATCTGCGCGATCGTCAGCGTTCTGGCCTTCGCCCCCTTCCTCCGCCACGGCTACCAATTGGAGGGGCAGTCCGGGGTGTTCCGTTTGGAGGAGATCCTGGTCCCGCGCGAGTGCGAGACGCAGATTCTGGCGTTCCTGAACGGCGAAACAGACGAGCTGGTCGTGAATCCTGCCGTCCCGGGCGGCGCTTTGGTGCGGCTGTTCCGCCGGAAGTCGGACGGGACGGTGCTGGCGCAATATTTCGACTACGCCCAGTACCTCGCCGGCACGGAATACCCTTTCGTGCCTGTCAGTGGACAACAAACGTCGGTTCTCCGAGGTTTGCAATCAAAGCAATAGCGAACCGCCTTTTTAGAATGCGCAGAAGCAGAGACGTCGTGAACCGGCGTCTCTTTTTTTGCATTGCTCTCACATTTTTCTGCATTTTTCATTCACTTTTTTGCTATTTTTGCCGCCTGAAACCGACACGGGTTTCAGCGGCCGACGGATGCCAACAGTTCCCGCATCCGCAAGCCGGACAGAATAAAGCGGAACTGACAATTAAGCAATTGAGACATATAGCAAATATTTGATTTACAAATACTTATAGCGTTAGCTTTTATTCTCGCAACAGAAATTTCGCCAAAATTTATCCTGTAGAATAAAGAAAACAGCAATAAAAGATAACCACCGCCACGGCGTGGGTTCATCTTGTTGTTTTCTTGGGTGTTTGGCGACACCTCTGTTGCGGACAAGTGGCCCGCGCCGCTTGTATCTGAACATCAACATTCACCAGCAACAGAAATTTCGCCAAAATGACTGTACACGAAGAAGAACTCCTGCGCCGTATCCGGGAGTTGGAAAAAGAGAACGGCTATCTGCACCGGCAGATCAAAGAACATCGCTACGGCCTCACCTGGATTGACGTGCCCGAGGCTTTCGACCCCGAGTCGGCGAACAAAATCCCCGTCTTGGAGGAGGTGAAGGGCAAATCGTTCACCGATGGCAGCGAGAAGCCCGCACACATCTTGATTGAGGGCGACAACTACCACGCGCTCACCTGCCTGCAATACACGCACAAGGGCAAAATCGACGTCATCTACATCGATCCCCCCTACAACACCGGCAGCGACGGCTTCACCTACAAGGACAAGCGCATCCTCGAGAAGTTTCCGGATGGCACGCCCGTGCCCAAAGACCATCCGTTGCGCCACAGCTACTGGCTTTCGTTCATGCACAAGCGCCTCGAATTGGCCAAGAACCTGCTGAGCGACGACGGCGTGATTTTCATTTCCATCGACGATAACGAGCAAGCAAACCTGAAGTTGTTGTGCGACGAAGTGTTCGGAGAAGGAAATTATGTGGACACTCTACATTGGAAACGAAAGAAACAACCTTCATTTTTAGCTAAGCATACAGCAAAAGTTATGGAATATGTCCTTGTTTATGCAAGAAAATGGGATATGCTTGGCAAACTATCAATTGAAACGCTGTCTGATGCAACAAAAAAGGTGATTAATCTTACAAATCAAGAATCTATCAGGCATTTTTCAAAAGGAGTTCGGGTAAAATGTGGAAACAGTGGTATTATCAAAAAAGGCACGTATAAAATAAAAACAATGTCTGTAGAATATCTGAATGATGTTGTTTATGAGAATGGAGAGACCATAAATGATGTAGATGTAAAGGCAATGTTTTCTGTGTCTCAAGAAAAAATTGACAGCTATATTTTTCAAAAACTACTTTTCATAACTGCAAATTATGGTTTACGAAGAGATGTTTCAGATGAAGAAACAAAAAATAAAAAGGCTATTACTGATTTGCTGCTTGACTGGGGTGATAACCAAGATAGTGAAAAAGAACTAAAAGAAATTTTTCAAGATAAACTGTTTGATTATTCGAAACCGATTAAATTGATTAGTAACCTACTTAAATCCATATCCGATGATGACTCCATCATCCTCGACTTCTTCGCAGGATCGGGCACCACCCTGCACGCCACGCTGAAGCTCAATGCGGAAGACGGGGGCAACCGGCAATGTATCATGGTGCAGCAGAACGAGGGCGAGAAGCGTATCTGCGAAGAGGTTACCTACGAGCGCAACCGCCGCGTCATGCAAGGCTACACCAACGCCAAAGGCGAGCAGGTGGCCGGTTTGGGCGGGTCGCTGAAATATTACCGCACCGCCTTCACCCGGCAACCCTCGTCGCGACCCCATCCTGCTCCCGTCCGACGAAGACCGCGTTTCCCTCGCCCAAAACGCCGGCGTATTAGTTTCGTTGGCGGAAAACACGTTGTATGAGACGGTCAAGAACGACTACTACCAGATTTTCACCGACAACCACGGCCGCTTTGCAGCGGTGTATTTGCAGGAAGACCTCAAGCTTTTTGAAGACTTCAGACAGGAAATCGAGAAATTAGCCGGGGAGGTGACGGTGTATGTTTTCAGCTGGGGCAACAGTCCCGACGCCGCCAATGCGTTCATGCACCTGCCCGGCGTGGAGGTCAAGTCCTATCCCAACGCCATTTTGGACGCTTACAAAAGTGCCTTGCAACAAATCGAAAGCCAGAAATAACCCTCAAACAGCCGAAAAATGAATCCCTATACCTTTCAAGCAAACGCGATAGAAGAGCTTCTTCGCAAATTCAAACAGCTTTGGTCATCGTCGCACCATCCCGCGCAGCTGGTACTCAAGTCGCCCACAGGCAGCGGCAAAACCTTCATGATGGCCAACTTCGTCAGCCAGCTCGTGAACCAACCCGACTGGCAACACGACGTGGCTTTCGTGTGGATTACCTTCAGCGACGATTTGGCCATGCAGAGCCGCGACAAGTTCCGCGACTTCTTCTTCCCGAACCACTACTGCCGGATGCTCACCGTGGCGGACTTCAGCGACGGCATCCTGCAAAAGAACGACATCCTGTTCCTCAACTGGCAGAAGTTGGTGGCGCAGAATGCGAAAGACCGGGTGCTGCGCCGCCCCGACGACCCCCAGCTTTATCGGGAAAGCGGCTACTATTTCGAGGATTTGGTCGAAAAGACGGCTGCCGCCGGTCGCCAAATCGTGCTCATCATTGACGAAAGCCACACCCACGTGAGTGAGTTGGCAAAGCAAAAAGTCATCCAACCCCTGAATCCCAAGATCATCATCAAGGTGTCGGCCACTCCTTTTAAGGATGCTTCCGAGCGCGGGCAATTCGAGAACGAAAGGGATGCCGGGAAAGCCGACATCGTGGTGGTGAAACACGAGGATGTGGTGGCCGAAGGCCTCATCAAGGAGAAAATCCTCTTTCAGACAGAGGAGGATGTGCAGCGTTACCAAGGCCGCGACCAAGACGAAATGCTGTTGGAAATGGCCATTGAGAAACGGAACGAGCTCGTGGACGAATACAAAAGACACCATCTGAACATCAATCCGTTGGTGCTGATACAGCTGCCCAACGACGACCACAAGCTGTTAGAGCAAGGGTTCCCGACCAAGGAAGAGATTGTCACGGCCTTCCTCAAGAAAAAAGGAGTGCCCGACAGCCGCATTTCCTGCTGGTTTGACAAAAAGTCGCCGGATCCCTACATCGTCCAGAACGACCGGGAGATTGATTTCATGCTCTTCAAGCAGGCCGCCGGCACGGGCTGGGACTGTCCGCGCGCCCACGTGCTGGTGATGTTCCGCGAAATCGGCAGCAACACCTTCTACACGCAGACTCTGGGCCGGATTCTGCGCATTCCCGAACCGAAACGCATACACCCCATCCAATCCCCGCTGCTCAAAACGGGGTTCGTCTATACCAACTACTCCCGCAACCAAATCGGCATTCCCGACCAATCCACCACAAACAAGCCGTTTATATACATCTCCAACCTGAAATACAAGGATATAGCTTTCCCCGATTGCCTGCAAACCGACTTCGAGTCGCGGGTAGATTACGGCGACTTGGCCGATTCTAACGAATTCCAGAAGTCTATGATCCAAACCTTTAACAAATTCTTTGGGATAGACATGGACACCGACATGTACTACGAATGCCAGCAAAAGGTGGCGAACAAAGGCATCGACATGAGCCCCAAAATCTATAATTCCATCATGACGGATGTGGAAATCCGCGATATTGATGCCGTCAATGAGGATTTGTCCGAGGGAAAAGATCTGGACAATGAAACGTCTGAGAATGATTTGGAAAAGATTTTCACCCTGTATTGCATGAAAGTGTTGGCCGAGCAAACCTCCAATGACGCAAAGATTTCCAACATAGCCCGTTCCTGGAGCCCCTTGAAATCCGCGTTGCGCGTGTGGATGCGCAGTGCCGTGAATCCGAACGCCATCGTGTGCTACAAGGTGTTCATCGCCGACATGCAGAAAGGTTCCGGCAGTGTGTTCCGGAAGGTCATCACGCAGTCGTTGGTGGACTATCGCCCGATATTGAATGGCATTTTGGCGGCCCGTGCTAAAGGAAGCGGCACTTCCAACCCTTTCAAGCTTCAAGATTCGTACAGTTTCACCGAGGATTACGAAGAACTGCCTTTGTCCAGTGATGCTTGCGTCCTCACCCCGTTTTACATCCAAAAGAATTACAGCGGACGGAAAAACGAGGAGGATTTCATCCTGTTCATAGACCCGAACCCAAACATCAAATGGTGGTTCAAGAACGGGGATTACGGACAGGAATACTTAGCTTTCCGATATTTCCACTCGGCAGAGAACAAGACCGCGCTGTTTTATCCCGACTGGCTGATTCAGATGAAAGACGGGCGCATCGGCATCTTCGACACCAAAGGAGGCTTCACGGCCGCAGATTCGGCGGTGAAAGACAAGGCGGAGGCGTTGGCCAAGCGCATCGCCGAGATGAACACCGCTTTGGGCAAGGATCTGTTCTTCGGGGGTATTGTCATCTTCGAGAATGGTCAATGGTACTGCAACGACGCGCCGACATACCACTATCGGAAGGGCGATTTGACGGGTTGGAAGAATCTGGCGGATATGCTTTAGACATTCAGGCTTCCCATTATTGCGTGCCCGCAGTGTTATGGTATGTGGGCACTTTTTTCCCCTTCTTTCAAGCATTGCGGCGAAAACGACAACGTGGAATCGGCCGTGATGCTGCCGAGGGTACACCTTCGGCGGTGAGTGTTTCTTCACGTTCGAGCCGTAGCGCATCCACAAGGGCATGATGAACAGGAGCCGCGACCAACCGTGTCAGCGGTTGCATATCCATAGCCAAATGCATTCCGACAACCACCCCCTCCACATGACGGAGCGAATAAAACAGTGAAGTTGTGAAAAGGTAAAAATCGTATCTTTGCCGCGATTAAAACCAGCTCGTCATGAACACCGTCCGCAAATACCCCGTGGGAATCCAGACCTTCGAAAGGCTGAGAAAGGAAAACTATATCTACATCGACAAAACCGACCTGGTCTGGAATATGACCAAAGAGAGTCCTTTTGTCTTCCTCAGCCGTCCACGTCGGTTCGGCAAGTCGCTGCTGACTACCACGCTGGACTCCTACTTCAAAGGGCAGAAAGAACTTTTCGTGGGACTGAAAATCATGGATTTGGAGACGGAGTGGGAACAGTACCCTGTCATCCATGTCGATTTGAGCACTGTCAAGAACAAACCCTCACCAGATGAGTTGGGGCGATCGTTGTCGCTGATGCTTGAACCCATGGGGGAAATGTTTGGCACGAATGAACGCGAGAAAACCCCCGGCGAGAAACTACAGGGACTTATCCGTCGCGCCTATAAGCAGACGGGCAAGCAGGTCGCTGTCATCATCGACGAATACGACGCGCCCCTGTTGGACAAGCTCCACCTTCCGGAATTGTTGGACGGGTTCCGCGACGTGATGCAGGAGTTCTTCATCCAGCTTAAAGCGAACGAGGCGATGATCCGATTCTGCTTCATCACCGGCATCACCAAATTCAGCCAACTCAGCATCTTCTCCACCATCAACAACCTCACCAACATCTCGATGGATGCCAAGTACGCGGCCCTCTGCGGCATCACAGAGGAGGAACTCGCCACCGACATGGCTCCCGACATCGCGATGCTGGCCGAAGAGTACGAATGCACACTCGAGGAGATGCACGACAAGCTGAAAAAGCAGTACGACGGCTACCGCTTTTCTGAAGTGTCGCCCGAGATATACAACCCGTTCAGCCTGCTCAAATGTTTCAACCAACGAAAGATCGCCAATTACTGGTTCGAGAGCGGCACGCCCACTTTCCTCATCCGTCAGATGCAACATTTTCGCACCGACATCACCGCGATGGATCGTATGGAAGAACCTTCTGACGCTTTCGACCTCCCTACCGAAGCCATGGAATCCGCCCTTCCTCTACTCTACCAAAGCGGTTACATCACCATCAAAGGTTACGACCGCGAATCGGACATCTACACGCTCGGCATCCCCAACAACGAAGTCCGCTTGGGTTTCACCCGCGGGCTGCTGCCCGTTTACGTGGGAATCGATGGTCCCAACGTGCAGAAAGGCTTCGCCCTGACGTTTTGGCGTGCCCTGAAAAAGAACGACATCGACCTCGCCATGAAGGAGATGAAGGCCTACTTCGCCAAATTGCCCTACGTGGAGGGCTTCCAGAAGAAGTTGGCGGAGGTGAAGAACTACGAGGGGTTCTACGATTGGTCGCTGTACCTGATCTTCTCGATGCTGAACGTCTATGTGCGCACACAAGTGAAGTGCGCGGGCGGCCGCACCGATGTCGTGGTGGAGATGCCCGACGCGACCTGGGTCTTCGAGCTGAAGGCGAACGGCACGGCGCAGGAGGCCCTCGACCAGATCAACAGCAAGAACTACGCCCTGCCCTACGAAACCGAAGGCCGCAAGGTCGTGAAAGTCGGCGTGGCGTTCGAGCGGGAGACGATGACGGTGGGAGAATACAAAGTAGCAGCGGAATGTTGACGCGTAAACCCTGATTAACCCATTAACCCGAATACCCATTAACCGAAAAAAATGCTACCTTTGCGCCCTGAATTGATTTTGTGCGCAGAAGTCCATGCCCAGCATCCAGGAATACCTGAACAGAATACGCCATTCTTTCTCGCAACCGGCGAAGAAGAATCACGTTGTCGCTTTCATCGACACCGAAGTTTCCTCCGATGGACGGAGAATCTGTGATTTCGGGGCGTTCATCGAGCCGGAAGAGAAATTCCATTCAGCCTCGAAAGACGAGTTCGCGAGGTTCATCCGCAATGCCGAATACCTCTGCGGGCACAACATTCTCCATCACGACCTCAAATACCTTGCCGCCATCCCCGGCCTCAAGCGTAAGAAGGCCATCGACACGTTGTACCTCTCCCCTCTCCTTTTTCCTCGGCGTCCATACCATAAACTTCTAAAGGATGATAAGTTGCAGGTGGAGGAAGTGAACAACCCGCTCAATGACAGTCTGAAAGCACGCGACCTTTTCAATCTCCGCATTCAACAACCTGTCCAAAGAAATGCAGTCCATCTATTACAAACTGCTACACCGACGAGAGGAATTCGAGGGATTTTTCGACTATATCGGCTTCGAAGAAAGAGAAAACGACTTGGCGGAATTGATTCAGGCGCAATTCAAAGGGTTGATCTGCGACCATGCTGACATTTCGAGACTCGTCTCGGAACACCCGACAGAGCTTGCCTACGCCCTCGCCCTCATCCACTGCGGCGACACCTTTTCCATCACGCCACCATGGGTGCTCTACCATTTTCCACTCGTCGAACGTGTCCTAAAACTGCTTTGCGACACTCCCTGCCACCAATCGTGTTCCTACTGTGAGGAACGTTTGGACATCCACAAAAACCTGCAATCCGTCTTTGGGTACAAAGAGTTCCGCACCTTCGACGGCGAGCCGATGCAGGAAAAAGCGGTACAGGCAGCGGTGGACGGTAAATCGCTGCTCACCATCTTCCCCACCGGCGGCGGCAAGTCGCTGACCTTCCAGCTTCCAGCCATCATGGCGGGACGGAACGAACACGGCCTCACCGTGGTCATCTCGCCGCTCCAGTCGCTGATGAAGGACCAAGTGGACAATCTCGCAGAAAAGGGAATCACTGAGGCGGTCACCATCAACGGGCTGTTGGACCCCATCTCGCGCACGAACGCTTTCGAAAGGGTCGCCGACGGCAGTGCCTCCATACTCTATATCGCACCGGAGATGCTGCGTTCCAAAACCCTCGAAAAATTACTTCTTTCCCGCAATGTGGTGCGTTTCGTCATCGACGAGGCGCATTGCTTCTCAGCATGGGGCCACGATTTCCGCGTGGACTACCTCTACATCGGCGACTTCATCCGGAAAATCCAGGAGACAAAAGGCGACCACGTGACCATTCCTGTTTCCTGCTTCACGGCCACCGCCAAGCAGAAGGTCATTTCCGACATCCGTGACTATTTCCACCGGAAATTGGGATTGGAACTTGAGCTGTTTGCCTCCACAGCGGCGAGGACCAATCTCCGATACTCCGTCATCCATGCAGAAACGGAAGAAGAGAAATACGACTATCTGCGCAACCTGCTGACCGCTAACGATTCCCCAACCATCATCTACGTTTCCCGCACACGTAAGACGAGAGAGATTGCCGAAAAGCTGACCAGTGACGGTTTTCCCGCGCTGCCCTTTAACGGCAAAATGGATCCCAACGACAAAATCGCCAACCAGAACGCCTTCATGGACAACCAGGTGCGAGCCATCGTGGCAACATCCGCATTCGGCATGGGAGTAGATAAAAAGGACGTGGGCATGGTGATCCACTACGACATTTCCGACTCGTTGGAGAATTACGTGCAGGAGGCCGGACGCGCCGGGCGCGACCCGCAACTCAACGCCCAATGCTACATTCTGTTCAGCGACCACGATCTGGAC
>CAJOKR010000071.1 GCA_905235135.1 uncultured Bacteroidales bacterium | reverse complement strand
GCCGGCGGCGACCGCACCTACAAGCTGCCTTACCTCAAGACGTACAGCAACCGCAGCGGAAGACGTTCCGTCTATTGGGCACCGGAACACTCCACACTATACGCCTCTCCTTATTTGGTGGTCACCCCGCAAGGCTACACCAAGCACTACTATGCCGAGAGCGAGCGCATCACCTCGCAGATTGGTCGCGGCAACTTCTCCACTTTGGCCACGCCCGTGACGGAGCCAACCGCAAGGTGCGCCGCGCCGACAGCCTCGTGCTGGCCTTTAATTCGAGCATTACAGACACCTCCGCGCAGCTCGCCTATCTCGCCTCCCTCACCAACCGCCAGAACGACACCTGCGAGGCATACTGGTACCACACGGACCATCTCGGCAGTTCCTCATGGATCACGGATTCGGCGGGCACAGCTGTGCAACACCTGCACTACCTCCCTTGGGGCGAGGACTACGTGAACCAGCGGTTAAATGATTTTGACGGAGTGCGTTACACGTTCTCCGCCAAAGAGAAGGATGTTGAAACCGGCTTAAGTTACTTTGGTTCACGGTATTACAGCAGCGACCTAAGCATCTGGCTGAGCGTGGACCCGATGAGTGCGAAATATCCCCAAGAAAGTCCCTATGTGTTTTGTGGAAACAACCCTATTATTTTCAAAGATCCTAATGGACGTGAAAAAGTCATTTCATATAATACTACTTCGGGAACGAACTCTGACCAAACAAGAAATAAGCATTTGACTAACGCAGCAAATAATTTTGCAGAAAATAGGGGTGTAATACATCTGTGGGCGCATGGTATGGTTTCAGGTGACGGAAAATGTGTAGGTATTACAACCTACAGCTCTCAAACAGCAGAATATGATATTTATTCTACCAACGAATTAGACCAATTCCTTTCAGACAATAGTAAAATATACGCAACCAATGATAATCAAACCGCTATATTAGTGATGCACTGCTGTAAAACGGGCCAAGAGGATGCTCTTGCACAAAAAGCGTCTAAGGATTTGAACCTTTTGGTAGTTGCTCCTTCAGATGATATCACCTTTTCCACTTCAAAATATTCAGATGGAAGAGAATATTCGCAGGAGACAGGTGTTGCAAATGGTGGAAGTTGGGTAATCTACTACAAAGGAGAGAAAATGAACAGTTTTAGTGGCAAGACGCCACCTCTTTTTGACAATCCAGAACAGGTGATCAGAAGATATGAGGAAGAATACCGACAAAAACATCCGGATGAAGCATTGGCTGACTAAATGGTGGTTGATGTGGTTGTTGCTAATACCAACAAGTTTTACTGTGGGGCAAATCACAGTAAAGGAAGAGGCTTCGACGCCAGTGTACAGTAAACGACAATATGATGAACTAAAAGAGCAAGCAATGAGGGGGGACACTTACGCCTATGATCAGTATTATTGTTTTGGTCACTACGGCGATGAAAATTGCCTTGCACTATCTATCATAATGGCTGAAAAGTATGGACATCCTCGCGCTTTTTTTGATGTCTATTACATTTTGACAACCTTGTATAGCAACAACACTATGTCTATTGATTCAACAACCGCAAGTTACGCTATAAGCTTCTTGAAAAAAGGTGCTGAGCTTTCAAATTCTAATTGTTGTTTTGAATTGTGCAGGTTGTATCTTTATGGCGAATATGTTGAACAAGACACAAATGTGGCAAAGCAGTACCTATTTAAAATGAATTTTGATGATGAGGAAAATGCCAATAAGTCCTGGATTAACAGGAAGAGAAGATATTACAAGGACATTGACATAAACAAATCTTGTGACATCAAGAAACGAGAAAATGAATGTGTCTTAGATAATGAATAGCTATTACCATTTACTAATTAATCATTACAAATTCGGCATTATGTGTGACGGGCTGGACTGATTGAGATGGCAGCCGCAACGGCCTGATGGTGTTGCGGCTGTCCCTAAAGCACGATTGCAGAATGAGTTTGAGAAGCTTCAATAACCTTTTCCCCGCATATCAAAAAAAATAGTACCTTTGCACCGACAATCAAACCCGTATGAATCAGACGCTTACATATTCCGTGACGCTGTCGTTCCCGCCCTTTGCGGACAATTACACGTTCTCCGCAAAAGAGAAGGATGTTGAAACCGGCTTAAGTTACTTTGGTTCACGGTATTACAGCAGCGACCTGAGCGTGTGGCTGAGCGTGGACCCGATGAGTGCGAAATATCCTTCTTTGTCGCCTTATACGTATTGCGCGGATAACCCGGTGAGGTGCGTGGAACATTGTCGCCTTCTGCTTTGTTTCGCCAATCTTCGTATTTCAAGGTATATCAGAATCTATTGCAATCAAATAACACATATAAACGACTTATTGCTGACTATCAAGGGGAACGATGCCATTTTTACTTTGACTTTAGCTATGAGATGACAAAACGTGCTGGATATACCGTATGGCAACACAAGACGGAAGGAGGTAAAGTGTCGGTCACTACGCATTCTACATATTATAGGCCAGACGGAGGAGATCAATCTGAAATTGCCATGGCGAAAACTTTGATTCACGAAGCCGTTCATGCATTTGATGGGTTAACCCAACGTAAAACCCCTAACCATGATGGTTTTGACCAAGCCTCCGTACTGGCTGGTTTAAAAGAATATAATTTCATCTTTAATTTAGGTTATTCTGATGAGGACTTGGAGATCCTATCGTGGAGTGGACTGCAAAAATCAAAAGAGTACAAAAGTTTTATTAACAGTAGAGCTAAAGAAAACGAGCGCTCTTATGACGAAGAAGATACCTATGTGAAAACAAAAATGACGATTTTGATGTTTGGAACGATTTCAGATGATTAAAATGTTGTATAAAGTTTTATTACCTTTGCTCGGGATGGTTTTCCTTTGTATTGACTCTGAAGCACAGAATAGTTATTGCTATGAGTTCGAAAGCGATTCATTATATAAGGTGTTCACCCATACTTGTCCTGTTCATCGATATGGAGACTCTGTGTTGGTTGTTTCAAATCTGTTCAACGAAATGAATATTTCCAATCAAGTTGTTTTCACGTTTCGGGACAGTTGCGTGTTTTTAACAATTAATGGTCAAGAGAAACTTTTCTTTGGGGATTCAAGAGTCGGAAATTGGAACACAACGGGAAATGAGTCAGAGCGGTTTACCATTAAGTGGGACACGTTATTTTGCTCTGACTATGGAGAAATTCTTTATAAATTTGAGTTTTCCCCCTATTATTCAACGGAGAATCCTTTAATACTGGATGATGGAACCGTTGTTGTTTACAACTATTGTGACATGGTATCCTATTATTGGACCTATTCTGCTGGTGTTGTGGCCATGGAAGGGGATGATTTGCTATTCGTAAGGAAAGACCAAAATTTCGTCAAGAGTTGTCTGAAAAACATCAAAAGGTGTTCCGGACAATAGTGCTCGTGACCTAATAATGATTACCACAAATTTTGTACTTTCGCCCCGTAAAAAATCACCTATGCCCCACCACCGCCCATACCGCCCGCAGCCCCCGCGGATTCCCGCAGACATCATCCGTGTAGCTACGTGTGAGACGCGGAACCATACCTTCCGCGAAACGCACACGGCCACCACGCAACATCTGCGGGGACGCAGATGGCTCCATACCTCCGCAACCGCTCACTGGACACAGTTCACAGATCACTGCTCACAGATGCCGCATTTGAGGTGAAACGTAACAATCAAACTTTTGTGTATATTTGCCGTTTGATTTTAGAACAACGTTGCGTTTTGTAATAATTTGATATTGAAGATATTATGAGAAAGATTCTCTCTTTGACGATTTTGATGGCCGCGATGTTCGGCGGCATTTTGTGTGCTCAAACCAATGATCCGGTGCTGATGACCGTCGGCAATGAATCGGTGACGAAGTCCGAATTCATCAAGGCCTACCAGAAAAACAGTATGCTGAGCGAGGCCACCGAGGCCGACCTCCGCGACTATGTGCGCCTCTACTCGGAATACCGCATGAAGGTGCAGGAGGCCAAGGCGTTGCAGCTTGACACCGCCCGGGCTTTCCAGAAGGAGTGGGAAGCCTACAAGGGTCAGTATGCACAACAGTATCTTATTGATAATGAGGTGAGTGACCAAATCCTTCAGGAGGCTGTTGACCGCGCCCGCTACCATGTCCGCGCCTCCCATATCCTGGTCCGCCTCCCGCAGGAAGCCTCCCCGAAGGACACGCTGGCGGCCTACCATAAGATTATGAAAATCAGGGATGAGATTGTCAACGGGCTGGATTTCAACACCGCTGCGGCGATGTATTCTGAGGATGAGTCGGCGCATGACGGTGTGAACCCGAACACGGGCCGTTTCCAGTATGGCAACCACGGCGACCTCGGCTATTTCTCGGTTCTCGAAATGATTTACCCTTTTGAGACTGCCGCCTACAACACGCCCGTCGGGCAGGTTTCGATGCCGGTGCGCACGCAGTTCGGCTATCACCTGATTTACGTGCAGGACAAGATTCCCGCAATCGCAAAACTCTTTGTTTCCCAGATCTTTATCCGCGATACGGCAGCTCTCGGCAAGGATGCTGACCACAGCGCGGCGCTCGCCAAGTGCGCCCTTGTCAAGCAGCAGTATCAGCAGGGCGTGAGCTTCGACTCCCTCGCCGCGAAATACTCTGAGGATGGCGCCACCAAGAATAACGGCGGCCGGATGGAACCTTTCGTTCCCAACCGCCGTCCCGGCAACTTCACCGCCGCCGCCATCGCCCTCAAAAACGGGCAGATCTCCGATCCTGTGCCCTCCGTCATCGGCTGGCACATCTTGCGCCTCGACTCCGTGGTCTATACCACCGTCAACGACGAGTTCCAATACATGATCAAGAACCGTCTGGGCCGCGATTCGCGCTCCCGCAAGAGCAAGGAATCGCTGGTGGAGAAGCTGAAAGTGGAGTACAATTACAAGGAAAAAGGTAAGGCTGCGGCCATGAAATTCTTCAAGAAGAACCTGAGTGACAACTTCTTCCAGAGCAAGCACATCGCGGTGGACTCCCTGCCCGGCATTGAGAAGCTGAAGCCGATGTGTACCTACGCCGACCAGGCTCTGACCGCCAAGGATTTCGGCAAATACCTCTCCCGCTTCCAAGGTGCGCAGATTACCGGTTCCATCGACAATTTCCTGGAGCAGGTGTATCCCAACTTCGTGAACGAGAATATGTTACGCTATGAAGGCACCCAGCTGATGGACAAATATCCCGAATACCGCGATGTGGTGAACGAGGTGCATGATGGGTTGCTGATTTACGAGGTGAACGCCCTGAAGGTGTGGAACGCCGCCATCAAGGATTCCGTCGGCACGGAGCGTCTTTACGAACAAATCAAGGAGCAGCAGTTCGCCACCGGTGACAGCGCGCAGCCCTACAAGCCGCTTAGCGAGGTGCGCGCCGTGGTCATCAGCCAGTATCAGGATTTGTTGGAGAAAGAGTGGGTGAAGGAACTCCGCCAAAAGTACCCCGTCAAGCTGAATGAGGAGGTTTTCAAATCCATCCTGAAACGCTAATTGTGAGAAAGTTAGCCATCATACTCTGTCTTCTGCTGGCCGTCTGTGCCGCTTGCCGCCGGAACGCCGATCCGGTGGTGGCGCAGGTTTATCAGTACAAGCTCTACGCCTCCGAGGTGCGGCAGGGGATGCCCGTCGGACTTTCGCAGGAGGACAGTCTCACGCTGGTGCGCGACTACATCGACAACTGGGTCAAGGAGAAGCTGGTGCTGCACGAGGCCGAGAAGAAGCTGACGCCTCGTGAGAAGAACTTCGATAAGGAGATGATGGATTACCGCAACTCGTTGTTAATCAATAGATACTACGACAAACTTTGGCAACGCGACACGGCCAACAAACGTGTGACCGACCGCGAGATTTCCGACTTTGCCCACACCCTCGACAGTCGCTACACCGTTGATAAGGAAATTGTGCGGGTTAATTATGTCAAGCTGCCGGTTGGCTCCAACCTGCTCGAACCCGTGAAGAGCCTCCTGTTCGATGAGAGCCGCCGTGTGGACGAGAAGGAGACTTTGGTGGCGATGCTTGGCGACTCCATCGAGTATCTGCTCGATGACGAAGCCTGGCTCTACCTCGACGATCTGCAAAACGAGGTGGCCTTCGAGATTGATGCCGCTTCCGCCACGGGCGACAAACGCCGCATCGAAAAGGAGGTCGGCGACCAGAAGGTGCTGCTCGTCATCCTCGACTATCGTTCGCAACGCTCTGTGAATGAGACCAAAGAGGAACGCGCCGCCGCCGGTATGCTCCTCATGAACCAACGCCGCACCCAGTTTATCAACCAGTACGTCCAAGACCTCTACGACAAAGCCCTCAAAGAAGGCAAAATCGTACAATAACCTTGTAACCGTTTAACCGTCTAACCCATCATGATCAGAATCTACAACAAATCGACCAACCCCCTTCCGGCCTACGCCTCCACCTATTCCGCCGGCATGGATCTGCGCGCTGACCTTGCGGAACCCGTTGTGCTGCAACCTCTTGAGCGCAAGCTGATTCCGACGGGTCTCTTCATCGAGTTGCCTTCCGATTGTGAGGCACAGGTGCGTCCCCGCAGCGGTCTGGCCCTGAAGCATGGCATCACTGTCCTCAACAGTCCTGGCACCATCGATGCCGACTACCGGGGCGAAGTCTGCGTGATTCTCATCAACCTGTCGCAGGAGCCCTTCGAAATCCAGCCCGGCGAGCGCATCGCCCAAATGGTGGTTGCCCCATTCCGTCAGGAGGAGCTTGTGGAAGTTTCCTCCCGCGAGGAACTTTCCGACACTGAACGCGGCACCGGCGGCTTCGGTCACAGCGGTAAACAATAGAAAACATCGAAAAACACGAAAAACACAAAAATAAATTCGTGCTTTTCGTGTTTTTAGATGTGATTATAAAAATCGAAGATTTTTTCAAAACTATCCGATTCGATGAATAAATTGACAGTTCTGATAACGATTGTGCTCGTTTGTGCGACGGCCTTCGCGCAGCCCGCGAAGAAGACCCGCCACACGGCCTCCAACACGAAGGAGGCGGTGACAGAGCGGCAGATTTCCGGCCGCTTTAACAAGGGTTTGCGGGCCTATTACACCGCGCAGTACGACGAGGCCGTGCAGATCTTTTCGGGCATCCTCACCGACGCACCCAAACATGCCCCCTCGTACTACATGCTCGCCCGCGTGTATGCGTCGCAGCAGCGTTACTCGGAATCGGAATCTGCTATCAGACAAGCGGTTAAACTCGACAAAAACAACATTTGGTATCAAGTTGCGCTGGCACAGTCCTGCGTTACCAACGAGAACTTCAAGGAAGCGCTCCCGATTTGGGAGAAGGTGTGTCGGGAGTTCCCCGACAATCCCGATTATTTGTCCGCGCTGGCCCTCTGCTACGAGAAAACCGGCAATGCGGCAAAGGCTGAAGAGTCTCGCAACCGTATCGCCATGCTGTCACCGTCTGAGAAGAAGGAGAATCCGTCCACGGGCACGACCAATCCCGAGGCTTCCGCTTCCGGCGGCAAGGCGAAGGGCATCGCCCTCCTGCAGGCTCAGGATTATGCCGGTGCGCTGGCGGTTCTGGAGCAGGCCTTGCGCGAGGACGATACCGACTATGAGCTGTGGGAGGCTTTTGCAGCGGCGGTCTCCAAATCGGGGCAATGGGCCAAGCTCACCGAAAAGGAGGATGACCTGACCACGCTTTTCCCGCAGTCGTCGGCGTTGCTGACAGCACTGGCCAACGCCTTCCTGCGCACTGCACAACCGGACAAGGCCGTCGAGTATTACCAGCAGGCTAAGGCATCTGCCTTCGAACCGGCTCTGATTCAGGAGATTAAAAAAGGTCTTTGCGATGCTTACACCGCTTTGGGCGACACGGACAACGCCGCCCGTTACCGGTAATTTTATTTGCTTTTGGTATCTTTAATTTGTGTACCTTTGCAGCCTGTTTCCTGTTTAGGCAAGGGGGAGTCCATACATACTCTTTTGGGTTCATAAGAGTTTGGATTCCAGGCTGTTGAGATGCCTCTGACCCTTAATTCCCTTTCGCGGTTAATCGTGAGGGGAATAGTTGGTTTTGTCTGGAAGGGTAGGAGCAAAGGTTACACGATTACACGGTTAGACGGTTACACGGTTAGTTGCTTGAGGAAACAGATTAAAATTTTGTTCAAAGAATATTCTACAATATGGCTCAAATGGAGGAAGAGGTACACTGGTATGCCTACAAGGTCTTCTTCAACAAGGTGGTTGAAGTGGACACGATGATCAGCGAGAGCGGGGTGGTGACCTATTACCCCGTTGTCAAGGAGAAAAAGATTGTGGGCGGAAAGGTGGTGAGAGTGGCCAAACCGGCCATCTCATCGCTACTCTTTGTGCGTTGTACCGAGGAAGTTGCGCTCGCTTGGCAGAACCTACTCATGGGAAAGGTCATGCTCTACAACCATGTCTCCGACGGGGTGCGGCGGCCTTCGCCCATCGACGAGGAGGAGATGCGCGTTTTCATCTTGGTGACTTCTGTGGATGACGAACGGCTGCAGTACCTCAATGTGCATACGGTCAATTTCAAGCAGGGACAGCGCGTTCGCGTCACTGACGGCCCGTACAAGGGTTGCGCAGGGTACATCAAGCGCGTCAAGGGCAATCGCCGGCTGCTGGTTTCCGTCGAAGGAATCGCGCTGGTGGCCACCTCGTACATCCCATCGGCATTTTTGGAGAGAATTTGATAGATATGTCATATCAAGATTTGCATTTTTCTGAAAGTACGCTGTTCCTGGTGACGGGCGGGGCGGGGTTTATCGGCTCCAACCTGTGCGAGGCTATCCTGAAAAAGGGTTGTCGCGTCCGTTGCTTGGACGACCTGAGCACCGGCAAGCAGGCCAACGTCGATCTGTTTATAGACAATCCCCGCTACGAGTTCGTACGGGGCGACGTGAAGGATTTGGACACCTGCATGGCGGCCTGCGAAGGGGTTGACTATGTGCTGCACGAGGCGGCGTGGGGAAGTGTGCCGCGCAGTATCGAAATGCCGCTCTTCTACAGCCTGAACAACATCCAGGGCACGCTGAACATGCTCGAAGCGGCCCGTCGGTGTGGAGTCAAGACCTTCGTCTATGCCTCCTCCAGCTCGGTTTATGGCGACGAGGCGCACCTCCCGAAGACAGAGGGTGCGGAGGGCAACCTGCTGAGTCCCTACGCCGTGACCAAGCGTTGCGACGAGGAGTGGGCGAAGCAGTACCACCATCATTACGGGCTGAAAACCATCGGGTTACGCTATTTCAACGTCTTTGGACGGCGGCAGGATCCGGAAGGGGCTTACGCCGCAGTAATTCCCAAGTTCATCCGGATGCTGCTTCATGGTGAGCAGCCGGTCATCCACGGCGACGGTCGGCAGAGCCGCGACTTTACCTACGTGGAGAACGTGGTGGAGGCCAACCTCAAGGCTTGTCTCGCCCCCGACGAGGCTTCCGGCGAGGCTTTCAACATCGCTTACGGTGGCCGCGAGTACCTGATTGACATCTACCGGGTGTTGACCAACGCCCTCGGCAAGGATGTTGAGCCGGTGTTCGGTCCCGAGCGCCCCGGCGATATCAAGCACTCCAACGCCGACATCTCCAAAGCCCGCCGCCTCCTCGGTTACAATCCCGAGTACGATTTCGCCCGCGGCATCGCCGAAACCATCGACTGGTATCGCGCAAACTTATAAACCGCATAGGGCACCGTTATGCTTCACCCTGGGCTGACATGTTTCGGGCTTACAGTCCTTTTGGAAAGTATTTAACCCTATAACCTCCTAACCTCCTAACCTTTTAACCTTTTAACCTCCTTAAACCTTAAACCTTAAACCTTAAACCTTAAACCTTAAACCAAAATGAAAGAAACCAGAATTTGTGTAATTGGTCTCGGATACGTGGGACTGCCGTTGGCGCGGCTGTTTTCCACGAAATACCCCACTGTGGGTTTCGACATGAACCCGGCGCGGGTGGATGCGCTGATGGCTGGGCACGACAGCACCCTCGAGGTGGCTGACGACCTGCTGCAGGACGCTATCAGCAACCACGGGTTCGTCTGCACCAGCGACATCGAGCGCATCCGCGACTGCAACTTCTACGTCGTGGCGGTGCCCACGCCCGTGGACTCCGACAACAACCCCGACCTCACCCCGCTCGTGGGCGCGAGTACCACCGTCGGCAAGGTGATTTCCGACGGCGACGTGGTGGTCTATGAATCCACTGTCTATCCCGGCGTCACCGAAGATTCGTGCATTCCCGTGGTGGAGAAGATTTCCGGCAAGAAGCTCAACGTCGATTTCTATGCCGGCTACTCGCCCGAGCGCATCAATCCGGGCGACAAGCAGCACACCGTGGAGCACATCAAGAAGGTGACCTCCGGCAGCACCCCCGAGATTGGTTGCTACATCAACGAGGTTTATGCCTCCGTGATTACCGCTGGCACGCACCTCGCCCCGTCCATCAAGGTGGCGGAGGCGGCAAAGGTCATCGAAAACAGCCAGCGCGACATCAACATCGCTTTTGTGAACGAGCTCTCCAAGATCTTCAACCGCATGGGCATCGACACGCTGGACGTGTTGGCGGCGGCGGGCACCAAGTGGAACTTCCTGCCTTTCCGTCCCGGTTTGGTCGGCGGTCACTGCATCGGGGTTGATCCCTACTACCTGGCTCAGTGCGCGAAACGCTTCGGCTATAATCCCGAAATCATTCTCGCCGGTCGCCGCATGAACGACGGCATGGGCGAATACGTGGCCACCGAGACGGTGAAGTTGATGCTCAAGAAGGGCATCCAGGTGCTGCGGTCGCACATCCTGATTCTCGGGTTCACCTTCAAGGAGAACTGTCCCGATGTGCGCAACACCAAGGTCATCGACATCTACCGTGCCTTGAAGGAATACAATGTGGAAATTACGGTCTATGACCCGTGGGCGAACCCCGATATCGTGCGCAAGGAGTACGGCATCGAGGTGGTGAACGAGCTGCCGTCGGAGCGGTTCGACGCGGCCGTCGCCGCCGTGGCCCACAAGAAGTTCGAGGGCCTCGACATCCTCTCGCTGCTGAACCCCGAGCACGTCATCTTCGACGTGAAGGGCACGCTGGACCGCAACATCGTGGACGGGAGGTTGTAAGGTTGTAAGGTTTAAGGTTTAAGGTTGTTGTAAGGTTTAGGGTTTAAGGTTTAAGGTTTAAGGTTTAAGGTTGGTTATAACTACTAACTGCTAACTATCCGAACCCCTAAAAGCAAAAGAATATGAAAAGAATAACGATAATCGCAATCCTAATCGCCGCCGTTCTCTCCGCCTCCGCCCAGGGTGAGTGGAAGTGGGCGAACTACTGGACAGGCAACGATGACCCGCTGAACAGCTACAACCCGTACAACTACGTGGTGCGCACCGCGTTCGACGATGACGGGAACGTGTATGTCTATGGCTGCTTCGGCGGCAATGCGAGGATGTATGACCAGAACACGCCGGAATGGCTTTGCGACGATGTCACCGTGATACTAGCAAACACGAAGGGCTGTGTCCTGATGAAGTTTGACTCGTTGGGGAATCTCTTGTGGAACCGGACTATCAAAAAATCACAACAGGGGGAATGCCTGCCCTACGACATGGTTCTCCACGACGGCCGAATCCTGATATCCGGACAATATGATTTGGCATACGGTTCTGAAGACTTGTGGTTCTTGGACACGTTGATTACGCAGCAGACCGCGTTTGACCATTTTCTATCAGGAGAAATTAACCCTCCATACTCCTATGGTGTTTACTCATTTTTCTCATATATGGATCTCGACGGGAATGTATTGGAAAACCATTTTGTAAAAACATTGTCAAGATCAGCAGAAAACAGATTCGCTCTACCCATCTACACGGGCGGGGTGGGTTGTTCTATGTGCATTGACAGTTATGGCAACATTTATTTGGCAACAGGAATCGCATACGGCGGTCCCGACACTCTCCCTTGGACTGTCGTGATAGATGAGGACACCTCCAAAACCTACGA
>CAJOKR010000070.1 GCA_905235135.1 uncultured Bacteroidales bacterium | reverse complement strand
AACCAGATGAAAACCCGCAAGGTGGCCTTCTACTACAACGGGCTCAAGAGCTTCGTGCGGCAAGTAGGCACCGTGCTGGTCATCATCCTCACCGCCTACTTGGTGCTCATCGAATACCCCGGCATGACCATCGGTAAAATTATGTACCACGTGATGCTGTTCAGCAACGTCATCGCGCCCATCACGCAGTTGCAGCGCATTTTCGATGATGTGAACGACGCGCTAATCTACGCAGAAGGCTTTGGCATCCTCAACTCCGAGGCGGAAATCGAACCGTCGGGCGACTACAAACCCGAGCAAATTCACGGCAACTTCGAGCTCACAAACGTCGATTTCACCTACCCGAACGGCACGCAGGCTTTGTTCGATGTCAACATGAAGATTGAGCCGGGCAAGATTACCGCCTTGGTCGGACTTTCGGGTGCTGGCAAGAGTACCATCGTCAACCTGCTCGACAAGTTCTACGAACCGCAAGTGGGCACCATCACCCTCGACGGAGTGGATTTGAAGGATTACGACACGCACTACCTGCGCGAGAACATCGGCTTGGTGCTGCAGAAAAACCACATTTTCGACGGCACCATCGAGGAGAACATCCTCTACGGCAATCCGGAGGCCACGCACGAGGAGGTGGTGGAGGCCGCCAAGAACACCTTTACGACCAAATCATGGAACTGCCGAAGCAGTTCGCGCACAACGCTGCAGACCTTTCCGGCGGACAGCAGCAGCGCGTGGCCATCGCCCGAATGTTCCTCAAAAACCCGCCGATTATCTTCCTCGATGAGCCCACCGCCAGTTTGGACGCTATCGCCACCGAACAAATCAAGAACAGCATCGATGCCATCAAGCAAGACCGCACTGTCATCATCATCTCCCACAGCATCTCGCAGATTATCGACGCGGACTACATCTACGCCCTCAAGGACGGCCGCGTGGAGGAATCCGGCGATCCCGACGAAATCTACAAGAAGGGCGGAATTTACAAAGACATCATCGACGCCTCGGCGAGAAGCTTGAATATCGAGAAGATTGCGAAAACGATAAGTTAGACTATGAAAGGACGTAACGACAAGCCGCACATCGGCATTTTTGGGCGAAGGAACAACGGCAAAAGCTCGCTGATCAACGCTATCACAGGACAAGAGGTCGCCATTGTGGACGCCACGGCCGGCACCACCACCGACCCCGTGCGCAAATCCATCGAGATTTTCGGCATCGGGCCGTGCATCATCATCGACACCGCCGGCATCGACGACGAAGGCACCGTCGGGGCGAAGCGCATCCAGAAGTCGTTAGAAGTGCTGAAAACCATCGACTTGGCCATCCTCGTCATTACCGAATACGAGGTGGGCATTCCCGAACGGCAACTGATGGAGCAATTCCGCCAATTTGAACTTCCTTACCTTATCGTCAACAACAAATGCGACCTCTCAACCCCTCGCGAGATGGAAGTTGATGGTTTCAAGGTTTTGAATATCAGTACGAAAACGCACAACGGCATTGACGAGATGCTGCAGGAAATAGTGCGGATAATGCCCGAATCGGCGTATCGTACCCGCTCGCTGCTCGGAGACCTTATCAACGAAGGCGATGAAGTGCTGTTGGTGACCCCCATCGACACGGAAGCCCCCGAAGGCCGGCTCATCCTCCCGCAAGTGCAGGCCATCCGCGACATCCTTGACAATGAGGCGGTTGCCATCGTGCTGAAGGAGGACAAAGTGACTGCCTACCTGCAAAACCACCGTGCCCCGAAATTGGTCGTCACCGATAGCCAGGCGTTCCAAAAAGTGGAGAAGTCCGTGCCGGAAAACATCCCGCTGACAGGCTTCAGCGTGGTGTTGGCGCATCAGAAGGGCGAATTCGGAGCTTATCTCAAAGGGACCCCGAAGTTGCGCGACCTTCGCGACGGAGACCGCATCCTGATGTTGGAATCCTGCACGCACCTCACCTCCTGCGAGGACATTGGGCGGGTGAAACTGCCACGACTTATCCGAAAATTTACGGGTAAAGAGCTGCAATTCGACTTCGTGTCAGGTCTCAATCAAATCCCTGACATCCAGCAATATGCGATGGTCATCCAGTGCGGCGGCTGCATGGTCACCCGCAAGCAGTTGAAGGAGCGTCTGCGTCCGGCCATCGAAGCGGGAATCCCCGTCAGCAACTATGGAATGACCCTCGCTTACGTGAACGGGATATTCGACAGAGCGGTGAAACCGTTTGCCTAAAAAATGTATCTTTGCCGTCACGAAATTTTAAAACACCAAAAGATATGAACCCCTTATTCGAACCCCAAGTTTACCAGAACAGAAGAGAGAAACTGACAGCGGCCGTGAAGAGCGGTATCGCCGTATTTTTGGGCAACCATGAAGCCCCGATGAACTATCCTGACAACACATATAACTTCCGTCAGGACAGCGACTTTCTCTATTTCTTCGGACTTTCCATCGCCGACATTGCCGCCGTCATCGATTTTGACGCGCACCAGTCCATCATCTTCGGCAACGATTTCACCATCGACGACATCATCTGGATGGGCGACCAGCCGACGATTGCCTCTTTGGCCGAGAAGGTGGGCGTAACGGAGACCCGTCCGTTCGCGCAATTGGCTGAGTTTATCCAACAAGCACAAGCGCAAGGCCGCAAAGTACATTTCACCCCGCAATATCGTGGCGACAACCAAATTCTGATGGCCAACCTCACCGGTATCGATGTCAACCACATCCGCGAGGCCGCTTCCGTGGAGCTGATTATGGGCATCGTAAACCTCCGCTCTGCGAAAGAACAATGCGAAATCGACGAGATGGACAAGGCTTGCGAAATCGGTGTGAAGATGCATACCGCCGTGATGCGCCGCGCTGTGGAAGGCGAATCCGAGCGCGAACTGGCCGGTCTGGCTGAAGGCATCGCCCTGTCTTACGGCAACGGCATCTCCTTCCCCGTGATTCTGTCGCAACATGGCGAGACATTGCATAACCATCTGCACAATGGCATCCTGAAGGCCGGCAATATGCTGCTTATAGACGCCGGCGCGGAAGGACTGATGAACTACTGCTCCGACTACACCCGCACGCTGCCCATCAACGGCAAATTCACGCAGAAACAGCAGGAAATTTACGAAATCGTGCTGAAGGCCAACATGGATGCCATCGATGCGGCGCATCCGGGCATGTACAACAAGGAGCTGCATCGTCTTTCCTGCGAGGTTATTGCACAGGGACTCAAAGACTTGGGTCTGATGAAGGGCGATGTGAAAGAGGCCGTGGAGTTAGGTGCCCACGCTCTGTTTATGGTACACGGCTTAGGTCACCAGATTGGTCTGGATGTCCACGATATGGAAGGTTTAGGTCAGATTTACGTCGGTTATGACGACACCGTGCGTCCGAGCAATATCTTCGGTTGGGCGTCGCTGCGTATGGCCCGCGAGCTGAAACCGGGCTTTGTGGTCTCCATCGAGCCGGGTATATATTTCATCCCGCACCTCATCGACATCTGGAAGAAGGAGAACAAGTTCGCTGACTTCATCAACTACGATGTGGTTGAAAAGTACCGCGATTTCGGCGGCATCCGTATTGAGGATGACCTGCTCATCACCGAAACCGGCCACCGCGTGCTCGGTCCGCATTTGCCGAAGGGCGTGGACGAGCTGGCCGCAATCATCGGGAAATAAAGTTGCCCGGCAGTTGAAAACAAGGGTCAGCGTATGGCCTCGCTGTGGCAACTTTTCTGGTCTTTTTTCAAAATCGGCACCTTCACCATCGGCGGCGGTTATGCCATGATCCCGCTGATGGAGAAGGAGCTGGTTGACCGTCACCATTGGCTTAGCGATGAGGAGTTTATGGAAATCCTCGCGCTTTCTCAGACAATGCCGGGTATTTTCGCCGCCAATATGGCTACGCACGTGGGCTGGCGACTGCGCGGGACTTTTGGCGCAATTGTTTCCGTCATCGGCAACATTCTCATGCCGATTCTCATCATCTTGGCTTTGGCCATAGGACTTCACTATGTGGATGGAAATCCCGTCGTGGAGGCGATTTTCAAAGGGGTACGTCCCGTAGTGGTCGCCCTTATCGCCGCCCCGGTGTTCCGTATGGCCAAAACCGCGCACATCACCCCCTACAACTGTTGGATTCCCGTGCTGGCAGCCCTGCTGATCTGGCTGCTCGGCGTCTCCCCCATCTGGATTATCGTGGCCACCGTCATCGGCGGTTTCCTCTATGGCAAATTCGTGGAAGGAAAGGAGGCAACATCATGATTTTCTGGAAGTTGTTCTATACATTCTGCAAGATTGGCATCTTCAACTTCGGGGGCGGTTACGCCATGCTCGCACTTATCCAAAATGAGGTTGTGGAGAAAAACGGTTGGATGACTTCCGCGGAATTTACGGACATCGTGGCCACGAGCCAAATCACACCAGGCCCCATCGGCATCAACGTGGCAACCTACGCAGGTTATACTGCCGTGATTAATGCGGGCTACGACCCCGCGTTCGCTGTTTTTGGCGCATTTCTCTCCTCCTTTTCCGTCATTCTGCTGCCGTTCATCGCTATGCTGCTCGTGAGCCGCTACCTGCTCCGCCACAAAGACAGCCCCATCGTGAAAACAATTCTTTCGTACCTGAAACTGGCTATCGTTGGGCTGATTGCAGCTGCCGCACTGCTGTTGGTGAATCCCGAGACCTTCGGCAATGTCGCAACAAATCCGATGCAGTTCTACCTCAGCATCGCCCTCTTCGCCGCTGCCTTTTTCGCCATATTAAAATGGAAAGCCAGCCCGATACTGCTGATTGTGCTGGCGGGAATCGTCGGTTTTATCGTCTATTACCTGATTTAGAACAGTACTGGCATTATCAATTCCACGGCAATAGCCACCAATACGGCGACGATGGCTACAAGTACGAGGCCGCGTTTGCGCCAAGCCATGATGATAGCAACCGCTGTAGCCACGACTGCGGAGACCGAAATATGCGGTTCCACGCCTGTAGCAGTGGTCGAATATAGCACGTCGGGGAAGGTCATCGCCGACAGCACACAAAACGGGATGTAGTAGATAAAATCCTGAATCCAAAGGTTCTCCATCTTCTTCCGAACGAATCCGATTGGGATTACGCGGATCAGATAGGTGGTCAGGAACATCAGGAACATGCAGACATACAAGTAGTTCATGCGTCCCTCCTTTCTACCGCAATAGCCGCTGCGGCAGCTTTACGACGGCGTTTCACCTCTTTGATGGTCGCACAGATAGCCGCACCGAGAATAGCTGCGGTGATGATAGCCCAACCGCCACCACCCACTTTCGAAAGCGTGTTGATGCCGGGCACGTATTTGAAAATACAGGACAATGCCGCTGCTATCACCACTGCCAGGGCCACCTTACGGCTCTTGCGTGCAGGCGGGATGATGATGGCGATGAACATGCAGTAAAGCGCGATGCCCATACAGCCCTGCAGCATCGGGGAGAGCAGATTGGAGGCGATGGCACCCAGCAAAGTGCCTGTGGTCCAGCCCAATATGGGTGTGGTCATCAGACCGCCGAAAAACGGAAAACTCACCTCCTCCGGTTCCATGGCCGCCAACGCAAACACCTCATCCGTAATACAGTAGGCCATAATCGCCCGCTTATAGAACGGCAGTTCAGGGTTCACCTTCTGCGACAGCGAAAGCGACATCAGGAAATATCGCAAATTGATAACGAAAGTGGTGACTATCAGTTCGATATAGGGTGCTCCACCTTCGATAAGGCGGATGCCGGCAAACTGACCTGCGGAGGCCATATTGGTCAGGGAGATGACCGTCGCCTGCAAGGGCGTGAATCCCATTTTAACCGCTATCAGCCCGAAGGTGAAGGACACAGGAATGTAGCCCAAACAGATGGGAAACCCGCGCTTCAAACCTCCAACAAATTCATTCATAGATGGTTAACGATTTCGATTGACCGCGGCAAATGTACACATTTTTCCCATTCATCCGACATTTCGTAGAGATGGGCCATGGCGCGTCTCTACAATAATCCATCACGCTCCAACAGGGCATCGATTTTCGGTTCCCGTCCCCGAAAATTCACAAACATCTCCATCGCATCCACCGAACCGCCCTTGGAGAGAATTGTCTCCAAATACCGTTGCGCGGTGTCGTGGTTCATCACGCCCGTTTCCTTGAAGAGTGCAAACGCATCAGCCTCAAGCATTTCCGCCCATTTGTAGCCGTAATAACCCGCCGCGTAACCGCCGGAAAAAAGGTGGCTGAACGCGGTGCTCATACATGCACCAGGCACCACTGGCAACACCTCCACGGTATCGAAAATAGAACGTTCCAACCGCAGAATGTCATCCACATCAGCAGCGGGCATCGTGTGCCACATCATGTCGAGATAGCCGAACGAAAGCTGCCGCACACAGAGGTAACCCGCCATGAAACGGTTGAGATTCTTCAGCTGGGTGACGTATTCCTCGGGAATCGGCTCACCTGTCTGGTAGTGGCGGGCGAAGGTGTTCAGGAATTCGGGCTCTGTGAGCCAGTTTTCGTTCAGCTGGGAAGGCAGTTCCACAAAATCGCGGGGCGAGTGCGTGCCCGACAAAGTAGCATACCGCACTTCCGACAGCATCCCGTTCAGCGCATGTCCGAACTCGTGCAAGAAAGTGTTTACCTCATCCACGGTCAGTAGGGAAGGCTGCTCGGGAGTCGGCGGGGTGAAATTCATGACGAGGCTCACCCACGGGCACACATCGCGACCCTCGGCATCGTAGTGCTGGTCGCGAAATTCCGTCATCCAAGCACCACTACGCTTCGTACTGCGCGGATGGAAATCGAGATAAAGCACGGCCATGAACTTTTCCGCCCGATAAACCTCGTAAACCTGCACTTCCGGATGATATTTCTCAATCTCTTCCGATTTCTCAAAACGAAGGTCATACAACCGGGAAGCCAATCCAAAAACACCGTCAATCACGGTTTAGCGGGAAATAGACTTTCAGCTTCTCCATATCGAGGCTGAATTTCTCCTGCTGCAGTTTCTCCATGTAATAGCTCAAATCCCAACGTTGGAATTCACCTTCAAATCCCTGATTCTTAGCAAATTGCTTCAGTTCTGCGATTTCGCGGTGGGCAACAGGCAGGGCAGCTGCTTTCAAATCATCCAACAGCTGATAGACATGTTTGAGATCCTTCGCCATACGGTTGCGTAGCGCATAATCGGCATAATGCTTATAACCAAGCAGCTGCGCAATCTCTTCCCGACATTTCAAAATCGTTTTGATGTTGTCGCAGTTATCAAATTCCCCACCGAATGCCTTCTTGCTGGAATGCAGATAGACCTCTTCGCGCAAGGTGCGATCGTCCGCATGTGTGAGCACCGTATTGACATCCGGCGCGGAAAGACCGAAAACATAACCATCCAGTCCTTTGTCGGCAGCCTTTCCAGCCGCAACGGGCAACGCGCTTTCGGGGATGCCAGCCAAACGCGGAGAGCCCTTTTCGAGGTGCACAAACCAAGCGTTTCAACGACCGCTGCCCGAAATCGAGTTGTCGGTTGGCCAACTCCATACTCAGCTCGCGGTAACGCCCCTTGTCCTCTTCGGAAAGGTTTGCTCCTCCCGACACAAACGCATCGTAGGTTTTGTCTAACAATATCTTCTCAGCACCTTGCAGCGCATTGTCCTGTACCTGTTTCTCGTGAACGGCTTTCACCCGCGCAAACAACCCTGGATGCTGATAGACCTCGTTCTCGTACTGCACCAGCAACGGTTGCACCTTTTCGGCCGCCGCCTGCATCTCATCATCGCCATCACATTCGAGAATGTTGAAAAAGAGGGCCGCAACGGTGCTGAGCCTATCGCCTGCACGGTCAAGCGCGACCACCGTGTTCTCGAAATCCGGTGCGGCCGGATTGTTCACAATCTGTTCGATATCCCGTTTCGCCTCGGCAACTGCCTCCACAAAAGCAGGCAGATAGTGTTCGGTTTTTATCTCACTGAACGGCGGGGTCTGCCGCGGCGTAGTCCATTGTTTCAGTAAAGGATTCATGTTTAAAGGTTTAGGGTTTAAGGTTTAGGGTTTAAGGTTTAGGGTTTAAGGTTTAAGGTTTAGGGTTTAAGGTTTAAGGTTTAGGGTTTAAGGTTTAGGGTTTAAGGTTTAGGGTTTAAGGTTTAGGGTTTAAGGTTTAAGGTTTAGGGTTTAAAGGGTTGGGGTTAAGGTTTAAGGGAGTTAGAAGGTTAGGTTTGGGTTGGTTTAAACGATGTAGAGACGCGCAATGGCACGTCTCTACAAGGGGATACATAATTATATATATACATTAATTTATTTGATACCCAATTCGGTGCGGACAGCGGCGGTAAGGTCGTCGGCGTCGTTGTGGAAAGCACACATCGTGACATCAAACACGTAGGTGTATTTCTCCTTCTCGGCCACTGTTTTGATGGCAGCGAGCAGCCGCTCCTGGAAGGGCTTGAGCAGTTCAATCTGTTTGGCTTGCAAATCCATCTCGCTGGAGGAGACGAAATCCTGCAGGCGCTGGTAGAGTTTCATCAGCTCGTCCTCTTTCACCTTGAGGATAGCGGAGTGTTGGTCAGATCGGCATATTCGGCCTGTTTGAGTTTGAACTCATCGGCCATCTGTTTGCCGACAGCCTCAAGTTCCTGCTGGTACTCCAGCAAAGCCTGTTGCGCGGTGTCGATGCCGGGCATCTCCTTCATGATGGTGCCGTAATCTACATGGCCGAATTTCGCCTTCTGCGCGTAACCCGTTGTAGCACAAAGCAGTGCAACGGCAATAAGAATCAGAAACTTTTTCATGGCCGTCCTTATTTAATGCCCAACTCTTTCTTGACCAACGGCGTGATGTCGTCGGAACTGCCGTAATACAGCAGGGTCTTCGTATCGAAAATATAGGAGTAACCGTTAGCCTTGGCCACCTTGTTGATAGCCTCCTGGATGGCATCCTGGAACGGTTTGGCCAGTTCATACTGCTTGTCTTCCAAATCTTCCTGTGCGCTGGCCTGGAACTCCTGGATACGGTTGCCGAGGTCCATCAGCTCTTTTTCGCGCACCTGACGCACGGCGGAAGACATGGTACCGACTTCGCGATCGTATTTGTCCTTTTTCGTCTGGTATTCCGTCATCATGTTCTCATACATGGACTGCAAATCCTGCTGGAAAGCCTGCAATTTGATCTGCAAGGAGTCGATGCCGGGCATCACTTCGAGAATTTCACTTGAGTTGACGTGACCGTACTTCTGCGCGTGCGCAGCCTGTACGGAGAAAAGTCCGGCGAGTGCCAGAATCAAAACAATCTTTTTCATTTACTTCTTTTTCTTTATGTTTCTAACTAATTATTAATCATCGTCTCTGCTGACGGAGATGCCCATTTTTTGGAGCACCTGCTCGTTGATGTCCCATTTCGGGTCGGCGTAAATGATGGTGAGGTCGCCGGCGGTGTCAAACACGAAAGCGTAACCTCTCTCCTTGGCATAGTCGTTCACGGCGTTGATGACACGGTCCTGGATGGGCTTCACCAGCTCCTCACGCTTCTTGAACAGGTCGCCGTTCTGACCGAAACGTTTCTTCTGCAGATCTTTGGCAGCCTTTTCCTGGGCTATAATGGCCTCCTCACGGCTCCGCTTGATCTGCTCGGGCAACGTGATGGATTCCACCTGATAACGTTTGTACATAGAATCGATGGTGGAGAATTTGGCTTCGATTTCCTTCTGCCACTGAACGGCCACGCGGTCAAGCTCAGCCTGGGCTTCCTTGTATTCAGGAATTTGGGAAAGAAGATATTCGGAATTGATGTACGCATACTTCTGCGCGAATCCGAAAAACATCATCACTGCGAATAATCCTGTAAGTAGGAGTTGCTTTTTCATCTTGCTTATATTTTTAAATGACGTTGGTTTGACTTGTATTTAGCGATAAGTTTAATCGATGGATTGGTTAATGGAGATATGGAAGTGGCTGCCGGAAGCCGTTGCGGAAAGACCTGGCACCGGATCGAAGCCGTAACCCCAGTCGAAACCGAGCAGACCGAACATCGGCAGATAGACACGCACACCCACGCCCATCGACTTGTAGAGATCAAACGGGTTGTACTGCCGCTTGTCAATCCAGCCCTTACCAGCTTCCGCAAATGCCAGCACATAGACCGTGGCCGACGGGTTGAGCGTAATCGGGTAACGCAGCTCGGCCGTAAACTTGTGGTAAATGGAAGCACCCACCACCCGGCCGTTCACGTTGGGTGACAACACCTCATCCTCGTAACCGCGCATACCGATAATCTCACGGCCGTCATACGACCAGTTGGTCATGCCGTCGCCACCGAGATAGAACCGTCCGAACGGCGAGATGCCGATGGTCTGGTTGTAGCAGCCCATAAAGCCCATCTTCAAACGCACGTTGAGCACCAAATTATCGACAATGCGCGTAAACCACGACAAGTTGAATTTCCACTTGTGGAACTCCAGGAATTTGTACTTTTCCTGATCCGTAGCACCAGTGTAGTCTTTGTGTCCAATGATGGAATACGGCGGAGTAAGCTGCACGGAGAAAGAAATGTCGGAACCTTCACGCGGGTAAATCGGCGCATTGATGGAGTTTCTCGACAGGGTGAAGATGTAACTGATACTGTGTGCGTAACCGTTGCTGAAGATGAACCCGCTCCAGTTTTTCACCTTGTAGTACTCGTAAGAGAGCGTGTGTGACATGTGGAAATAGTCGTCGGGCCAGCGAAGTTTGTTGGCCAACGAGAGGGAAGCACCGGCAATACTGGTGTAGGCGTAGAGGCTGTCGCGCTTGGAATAGGCGTTGTTCTGCCGCTGATAGTAGGCACCGAGGGTCAGGGCGTTAGGTCGCTTGCCGCCGAGCCAAGGTTCGGTGAAGGAGAAGCTGTAGTATTGGTAGTATTTGGTACTGACGGAGGCCTGCAGGGAGATACGCTGACCATCGCCGCCCGGAATCGGGCTCCATGCATCCTTCTTGAAGAACTTTCGCGTAGAGAAGTTATTGAAGGTGATACCGGCGGTGAGCATAAAGCCCGTGGCACCGTAACCCGCTGATAATGAGAGTTGGTCGGAAGAAGTTTCCTCCACCACGTAGTTAATATCGACCGTACCGTCAGCTTCATTCGGCTTCGGCTGCACATCCATCTTCTCCTGGTTGAAGTAGCCCATGGACATCAGCACCTGTTGCGAACGGATAATGTCGGCACGGTTGAACAACTGGCCGGGAATGGTGGTCAGCTCACGAATAATCACATTATCATTGGTCTTGGTATTGCCCATGACATTGATCTTGTTGTATCGGGCCTGCTTGCCCTCGCGAATACGGATCTCAATGTCGATGGAATCGCCATCAATAGCCACCTCCACGGGGTTCGCACTGAAGAACAGATAACCGTTGTTCATGTACAAGGATGCGATATCCTCGCCATCCTCTTTCATCGTCAGGTTTTTGTTGAGCAGCGTCTGGTTATAGACATCGCCCTTGCTGATACCCAACAGCTGTTTCAGCAGCGAGGTCGGATAAATCGTATTGCCGACGAAATTGATGTTGCGGAAGTAGTATTGCCGCCCCTCGTTAACATCAATGTCGATGTACATCTTGTTATTTTTCACATAGAAAGTGTCGTAGGTAATCACAGCATCGCGGTAACCGAGCTCGTTGTAACGGTTGATGAGGTTCACCTTGTCCTTATCGTAGTTAGCCTTGATGAACTTCGAAGGTTTGAAGATGCGGAGTTTCACACGGTCGGCAAAATAGTTGTCCAAATGATCCACGATGTCCTTCGACTGGTAATAACCCGGGTGCTTGAAGAGGTAGGCGATGGCCGTGTCGGCCTTATAGAACGGCATGAAACGGAAATGCTCTTTGGTCTCCTTCATAGAACGAAGCAACACGGCGTCTGTAACCCCTTTATTGCCGTTGATGGTGATTTTTTCAATCTTGACTTTCTTGGACTTGTGAATGTCAAAAAGCAGATTGACGGCATTCTTCACCTTCTCGTCAGGAATTTCCTGCACATCCACTTCACAACTGTAGAAACCTTTGTCGATGTAATATTTGCGGATGATGTTCTGGCAGGTAATCTTCATGTTGTCGTTGACAATATTACCCTGTGAGATGCCCATCTTTTCGCGAAGGTCGTTCTCTTCGTTTTTGGTGGTTCCCTTAAAGCCGAAAGCGACCAAACGGGCGCGGTCTTCAAGACGAACATCCAAGAAAATAAGGTCACCCTGCACGCGGGTGGCGGAAATTTCCACATCCTCGTACAAGCCGGTGTTCCAAAGACTTTTGACCGCCTTGGAGATTTTGTCGCCGGGAACTTCGATAAGCTCACCCACATGGAATGGCAGCAATCGCTGGTCAAGCGGCGCAGTTCCGGAGGAGGTGATGCCGCCGATTTCGTAAGTTTTGGGGGAAGAGTAGTCGATTTTGACAGGCTCACTGGGTGTGTCGCCGCCCACAATAATCTGGGCGCGACATACCATCATGCCGAGGCATAACACCACCAACAGGGCCAAATTTCTTATCAACTGCATTCTCTCAAAAAAAGTCTGCAAAGATAGTGAAAATTTCAATGTGCGCGGACTTGCTCTCCCGTTTTTCCAAAACGGCGCTCGCGGGTGGAAAATTGGGTGACGATTTCACGGAGATGATCCTTGCGGAAATCAGGCCACAGCACGGGCGTGAAGAACAGTTCCGCGTAGGCAATTTCCCACAACAGGAAGTTGCTGACACGCATGTCCCCGCCAGTGCGAATCATCAAATCCACATCGGGAATTTCGGGGTGATAGAGATGCTGTTGTATGGTATTCTCGTCAATTTTGTCGGGATCAATGTCGCCAGCGATCGCCTTCCGGGCGATGGATTTTGCCATATCGGTAATCTCGGAGCGGCCGCTATAGCTGAGGGCCAGCACAAGGTTAAGACGCGTGTTGCCGGCAGTTTTCTCCATAGCCTTCTGCAGCGCAACTTGACAATCGACAGGCAGATTTTCCATCCGGCCGGTGGTCAGCAGCCGCACCCCATTGGCGTGAAGCTTGTCCACCTCTTCAGCGATAGCCTTGCCCAGCAGACCCATCAGCAGGTCGATTTCCTCCTTCGGGCGGTTCCAATTTTCGGTAGAGAAGGCGTAGAGGGTAAGGTAAGGAATCTCCAACTCGCAAGCGCCTTCCACGACGCTGCGGACGGATTCCACCCCGTTTTCGTGCCCGAAAGTGCGCTGATGCCCCTGCTGTTGCGCCCAACGCCCATTGCCATCCATGATAATGGCTATATGATTGATTTTCTTATCGTTGCTCATTATTCTAAGTTGATTACGTTCGTTTTAAGATATCTGTCTCGAAAACTACTAACTGATCAGTGTCTTTTCCGTGGTTTCTTCAAATCGCAGGTTCTGTCCTGATTCCCGAACTTCACCGTAACCGTACCTCCCGCGAAAGAGTAGATGTCGTGGGTGGTGGAATTACCGCGCTGTTCGCCCGCCTGATGCACGGGATACGGAACACCTTCCGCATTGACCAGCTCCGGGCTCCTGTCGGCCATATCCGCGATAATGTCGCCCCGTTGCTCGCGCAGAAGATCGTTATCGTAGTAGCGACCGCCCACATCGTCTAAGTAGTCGGTGAAGGTGTAACGAAGTCCCCACTCCACCCCGACGCAGACGTATTTGCCGATGTTCACGCGCATTCCGATGCCGAAGGGGATGGCGAAACTGGTCAGGGAATACTTTTTGGGCATCCCTTCCAGTCCTTGACCCTCGGTTCCGAGACTCTGCAGCTCATAGACCGTGCCGTCCTTGTACTGGGCCATCGGATCGAAAGAGAAGACCGTAAGGCCGGCGAAGATATAAGGGGCAAAGTGATTCTGTCCCACGGTGTTATAGAGTTTCAAGAAGTTGAGTTCGGCCACTGCTGAGAACTCCGTGATGGGGGAATAGAAGCTGAGGTTACGCTCGTAACCGCCATTTGTGGTGGCATCGCTGGCAGAGACTTTGCCGAAAAGGAAGTCGGCTTTAAAAGCCCAGCGCGGTGAAAGGTTGTAGCGATAGACGAGACCCACCCCCAATCCGGGTTGTGCGAAAAGTTTCGAGGGATTCAGTTCGCCGAGGTAGAAGGTGGTACCCACGCAGGCACCAATCTCCGAATTCTGTGCACGAACGGTCTGCACGGGCAGGCATGCCGCCATGCAGAACATCCAGATTATGAGAATAATTTTCTTCATTACTTTCTAATATTAAAAGGCTGCAAAAATAAAAAAAATGCGTAAACGATTCAACCATTTAAAAATTGTGTATTTTTGCCGCCCAAAATTATTATAAATAAAGTTATTACACCTAAAAAGAAAGGATTTGATCATCGCTCAGAACAACCGGCCTAACAGGTCATTCGGGCCGAGAACGAAAAAAGAGGCCCAACACAGAATCAACGAACACATCACCGCGCAGGTCGTGCGCGTGGTGGGGGACGATATTGAACCCAAGATTGTCTCGCTGCGGGAGGCGCTATCCATCGCCGACGCTCGTGGCGTGGATTTGGTGGAAATCTCCCCTCAGGCCAACCCGCCCGTGTGCAAGGTGATGGACTACCAGAAGTACCTCTACGAACAGAAGAAGAAGCTCAAGGAGATCAAAGCCAACAGCGCCAAGACGGAGGTCAAGGAAATCCGCCTCAGCCCGCAGATCAGCGAGCACGATGTGGAATTCAAATGCAACCACGCCATCCGTTTCCTGCAGGACGGCTACAAGGTGAAGGTGATTATGACCTTCCGTGGCCGTAGCATCATCTACAAGGACAATGGCGAACTCGAACTGCTCAAATTTGCCGAACGCCTTCAGGATTACGGCAAGGTTGACCAAATGCCCGTGCTCACCGGCCGGAACATGACCTTGCTGATGGTGCCGAAAACGAAGAAATAGGCAATAGAAATATGTGTAAACACTAAATATACGAACCTTTAAAAATTATCAGAAATGCCGAAAATTAAAACGAAGTCCGCTGCCAAGAAGAGATTCACCCTTACCGGCACCGGCAAAATCAAGAGACATCACGCTTACCATAGCCACATTCTCACCAAAAAGACCAAAAAGAGAAAACGTAACCTGGCTTACAGCGCTATTGTCGAGCAAAATTTGGATCGCACCGTCAAGCAAATGCTGGGACAGTGCTAAATTAATTAATTAACAATAATGTTTACGCGCAGTTCCCGAAGTGCTTCATGCCACTGACGTAAACGGAAAGGAGAAAAGATTATGTCAAGATCAGTCAATCATGTTGCTTCAAGAGCAAGAAGAAAGAAAATCTTAAAACGCACCCGCGGTTATTTCGGAAAACGCAAAAACGTCTGGACCGTAGCGGTGAACTCGTGGGAGAAAGGCCAGCAATACGCCTACCGCGACAGAAAGGCTAAAAAGAGAAACTTCCGCAGCTTGTGGATCACCCGTATCAACGCCGGTGCCCGCGAGTATGGAATGTCTGATGGGTAGCTTAGCAAAGAAGAACGTTGCGCTCAACCGCAAAGCTCTCGCCGACCTCGCGATGAACAATCCTGAGGCATTCAAGGCCATCGTCGATTTAGTGAAATAAGCCGACAGCGCCGCAGTTTTTATTAGTCAACAGTGTTTACATATAGGGGAGGCCGTGAGGTCTCCTTTTTTTGTAGGAGCCGGGCACCCCCTACCGTAACTTCACCCTTCTTAAATCCAGCATATTCACGGGATTCACGCCCAAGCCTTCGACATTCTTCTGTACGAAGCGGGCCACTTTGTCGTAATAGAGGATGACGAATGGCGCGTCGGCTACTAACATGGAATCCATCTGGATGTAGTACTCCGTGCGAAGGGAATCGTCGGTGCAGCGTTGAGACTGGTCGTACAACCGGTCAAATTTCGGGTTCACATAGTGGGTGTAGTTGGAACCGTTGGGCTGCAGATTCTTGGAATAGAACAGCGACATCTGGTTTTCGGCATCGGGGTAGTCGCAAATCCACGAGCCCCGGAAGAACGGCAGCTGGTAACTGCGCATCATCTCCCGCTGCTGCGCCGCCTGCGCGATGTCGAGGTTCAGGGTGATGCCAATCTGTTCCAACTCATGCTGGATGTACTGACAAAGGTCCGCATACTGCGCCGAAACCGTCAGCGTGATGGCCGGAAGCCCTTTGCCGTTCGGGTAGCCGGCCGCTGCCAACAACTGCAAGGCCTTCTGCGGGTTATAACTGTAGCCGCCCGTGCGCTCGGGATTGTATGAGGGCATTCCGCGCGGCACAAATCCACCGTCCCCCGCATAACCCATATTGTTGCGCAGATACTTCATCATCTTCTCCCTGTCGAAACCGTAGTTGATGGCCTGCCGTATCCGCTTGTCCTTCAGCGGGTTGTTTTTATCCGTAGGTTTCAGGTTGAAACCCAGATACTCGGTGTTGAGGTATGGTCCGGTGATGAGCTTGATTTTGTCGGCATACTCGGGATTGAGCCGCCCATCCTTCGTGAGCAATGCGTCCTTGTAACTCGGGTCCACTCCCGACATAAAGTCGAGCGAGCCCTTCATAAACTCCATAAATACAGACTGTTTGTCAACAATGAAGGAAACTGCCACCGCGTCAATGTAGGGCAGTCGGTTGCCCGCCGAATCGATTTCGAAATAGTTGGGGTTCTTGCGCATCACAAGCTTCACGCCCTCCTCCCAAAGCTGCATCTGGAATGGGCCGGTGCCCACCGGGTATTTTCGGAAGTCTTTGCCGTAACGCTCCACGACCTCATGCGGTACCACCGAGCAGTATTTCATCGTCAGGATACCCAAAAATGGTGGGAACGGCTCGGAAAGCTCGATTTGGAATGTTGTGTCATTCAACGCTTTGAAGGCCGGGGAACCGTCGGCGTAGCGTTTCACTTTCTGGAAAACCCATGCGCCGGGCGAGGCCACCTCCGGACTGAGGATGCGCCCCAAACTATAGACGAAATCCGAAGCTGTGACATATCGCGGTTTCGCGAATGGGAAAAAGTCCGTGTTGTGGAATTGCACGTCGTTACGCAGGATAAACGTGTAAGTTTTGCCATCCTCGGAAATAGACCAGCTTTTGGCGATGGCCGGCACCACCTGCAGATTCTCGTCCATATCCACCAGCCCATTGTAAAGTTGGTTACACGGCCATATCGTCGCCTGCCCGGATGCAAACGCCGGATCCAGACTCAGGATGCCGGAAGATTCGTTATAGTGGAAAATCTGCTTGTCGGGATGGTCGAACTTGGTCTTGCAGGAGACCAGCAATGCCGCAGACAGCAGCGCGATAGCGGCTGCCTCCACAAATGTTCTCAAACGGTCGTACTCGTACTGCATTTCAGGATGTAGGTTTGGGGTTCATACGGGAGCGCAAAAGTACAACTTTTTTCGGATCACTCACTTCTTTATCACCGCCCTTATCGGATTGATGAACTTGTCCAACAGCCTCAAGTCTTCGGTAATGATTTCCGCCGTACCTGTCATTTCCTGGCTGAAAGTCAGCTCCTTGCCGTATGTTGTAACCAGATTCTCCGGAAACTCCACCTCAAGCATATAGGCTTTTGTGTTTTCATCCACTTGCACGGGAACCATCGAGATGTTCCGTATGCACACCTTTACCATGCCGTACTCCAAATAAGGGAAGTTATCGAGTTTAACGTTGACCGTCTGTCCGACCTTGACCTTGCCTGCGCCTTGCTGCGGCAACAGAATCTTGCCCATCACCTGCGTGTCACCATCGGGAACCACGGTCACCAACACTTCACCCGCATTCACATTCTGGTTTTTTTGCCAGTACTTGGTGAACGTGACTTTTCCATCGCATGGGGCAACTAACAGGTAGGTCTGTTCCCATTGCCGTATTTGGGCGGCAAGTTGCTCCTTGGCAGTAGTCAGGGCTGATGTCAGCTGCTGTTCTTCGTCAATGCGCTGCTGCTCCAGATCAAAGATGCTCTGTTCGGATTGCAAAATGCTCATCCGCTGGTTGTCAACGCTCATCTTGGACGATTCAAGGGACGACAGTTGTTGCAGCAGACTGTTTCTTGCCGACTGGTAATCCACCAAGGAAAGTGCCGCATTGCTGTATAGCATCGAATCAATTTCGAACAGCTTTTGTGCCGTGGCCAATTGTTTTCTGCTGATGTTCAGCTGGTTGACGGTTTTTTGTAGCAGGTTTTTCTGGGCAGAGATCTGTTTTTGGATGACCTTGATTTTTCGATTGTGGTAGTCCATTTCAACAAAATGTCGGTAGTCCGTCAAGGCATTGTCAAAGGCGGTGAATGCCGATTGGAGGTCGCCCAACTGTAGAAACGTGCCATTCTGTAGAGACGCAAAATTTTGCGTCTCTACAACCAGCGTTTCTGATTCATCCAACATCCGTTTCACCACCATCACATCCTCCAATTTTGCGGGATTGCGGACCACGGCCAACAGTTCGCCCTCTTTAACCGTCTGTTTCTCCGCAACGGCTATAGTGTCAATCTTGCCCGTTGTCATGGCCATCACACCGGCGGGCAGGTTTTCGGTGGTGACGGTGATGGGGGCGGGCAGTATGTCCGGGTATTTCAGGAAATAGCTGCCCACGAAAAGTCCCGCTACCACGACAAAGATGATGCTGATACCCACCCGCACTATCCATCTTGGCGGACGTCCGAGGATTTCCTGGACTTCCTCGCTGCGAAGGTGCAAATCTTCTATCTGATGTTGGTGCTTGTCTGAATCCATAAGCAGTTTGTTTCGATAATGCTAAGCATTTATAAAGATTCTTTATACCCGCCTCCTTTTTACGTATATGTTCTGTAATAAACTCATGAATATGTCCCTTGTAGTAAGTGCAATGGTTGTTATGTGCCCCATGAAATTTGTTCTGTACGCGCTGGATGGGACATCCTCCGAGACATAATGGCAAATACGGGCATTCCCGACATTGTTTGTCCTCCAAAGGATCGGCACCATACATTTGACGGTTGAGCAATGTCCTGTCTGTAATCGAAAGACTTCCGTCTTTGTTTATCTTTCCGATGACAAATTCGGGATTTCCTATATGCTCCCAGCACTTATAAACAGCCCCGTCGGGTCCAAAAGCCATTGAAAGGGAATTGCGGATAGCACATTCCGTAATATGACGAGACGGATATCTCACCTGAGGTGAGTCGATGCCAGAATTCGACAAACCGAGTATGTAACGGGAATATTCACCATGAGAGAAAAGGTCTCCTCTGTCGGCCATGCCGCTTTCGTCCCTATCCATCACAAAAGCTGGGGCTATGGCAACGTTCTTGCCTTTGTACCTATCATATATGAGGTTCTGCAACTCTTTGTATTCGTGCGCGTTTGTCTTTGTGAGATTTGTCCGAATGACTATATGTATTTCAGGAGCAATCGCAGTTGCCAAATCAATGTTGTCCAAGACTTTGGAAAAAGCATCGTCGCACCCAGCTGTGAATTTGATTTTGTTATGAGATTCCTTCATCCCATCAAGTGTGATTTGCATCTCGGAGACTTTCATTCTTTGTAAGGCTCTTATATTAGGCTCGTTGAGATGGAATCCTGAGGTGATGATGTTCGACCGAATAGGAATGCCTTTCGACCTCCGTTTGAGCTTTCTGTACAGTTTTTCCATTTGTGGCACAGCCATAAGCGGTTCCCCTCCAAACCATGTGATTTTTACCAGTTTGATATTCTCCAAAGAGGAGACAAACTTGGCGATACCATGCATAACATCCTCGTTCATGTAAATGGGGGATTTTGTCCGCTCAAAGCAGTAATGGCAGTCGAAGCAACAATCCATTGTGGGCGCTATGGTTAGAATAAGTGTCTGCAGCTCGGAACGGAGAGATTGGATAACCGACTTGTAAATAAGATATTCATCTTCATCGTTCTCGGTGATGAATCTATTTGTCAGTAATATCTTCATTATGTCATCATCCATCTCTTTATTCAATTTTACCTGCTTTCCTTTAATTTCTTTCAAATAGCCACATAGTTCACCGTCAATTTCTGTCAAGGCGTTTGACAATGTGTTGTATAAGAAATATCGCCCGTCGTGTTCGACAAAGAACGTGTATCGTGACACATACAACTCTTGTTTGTTGTTTTTATTCAATTTCATAAGTATTCGCGTTTATCTGGTTTCAAAAATCAAATCGTAATCCTTTTCCAAATGGAAGATATCTATAGCATCAACAAAAAAGGTCGTTACCCTATAACCATATTTACTGTTGGGCTTTAACGGCTCTCGTAAAGGCATAATATAGGTGAAGGGGTCTGCCCAATGGATATTGTCTTCATCAATAGGGAGCGATAAAATATCGTTTTCAGAAATGTCCGCTATGGACATGACTTTTTGCATTGGTTTTGAAAATTGTATCACTACAGAACGCAAGTTAGTATCCACCACGGCACCTGAAATGGGATTTGTGGCGACCACACGCGCTTTCAACAACTGATATTTCGGGTAATAATACGATTCCATCAATCCCACACATTGTTCCAGAAACGATTTTAGGGAGGGGACAAAATCTTCAAAAAATGGATATTCGTCCCTGTTATGGCGAAAGAGAGTCATATAATTCACCATTTCCTCCATCCAAATAAAACCCAATTCCATTTCCTTTTTTAATTGGTGTTTTAAGAAAACATCTTCGAATAATTGATGTTCAACATAATATGAATATTCGCAAGCCCGGTTTACACTTTCATACAAAATGGCCCTGGGTGTTCCATAGTAGTACTCAGTAAGTTCATTCCTCACAAACGTAAAAAGAGTATCACACACTTCACTGAAAGAGGACTCGTATTTTTTCAAGATCGGGTTGCAATAGTTGTGGCACGCTTCATGGATGAGCACGAAAAAATTGTTGTGGTCAAAGAAAGGTTTGCCATCAGAATGAAAGTTAATGCCAGATATTACACAATTATGGTGTTCGCCCCCCCTTTTGTCAATACGCCTTACAGCAAAGTTGTCTTTTCCATTTGCCGGGACGAGCCAAATATTGTCCATACTGTATGGAGAGCCGAAAAAAGCACAGAACCATGCAGTGTCAATTTGGTTCACACCTCTGGCAAAAACATCTTCAATTTTTTGGTAATAAGCAGCATGTGCATCGTAGAACTCCCGGAAACGCGTATCTTTGTAAAATATATTGAGTAATCTCAAGTATTCTTGCAGTTCACCTTTTGTCCATCTGTAATTCTCTCCCAACGTGTCATTCGCATGAATGGTTGCCACCCATTCATCTGTCCATACAATTCCATTGGGTGTTATCTTGATGTCGCTGGCCAAGAAAGCGGGGAATGTGATGTCCAGAGACCTTCTGGAATAAATCATTTTCTTCACATATTCAATCAATTTATGATGCTTGTACTTGGAAAAATAGTCGTCAATGTCAGCCATGTAGTTTGCGGGACTTTCATGCACAAATGCCACATCCTCGGTTAGTCTAAACACGATGCTGGTCAATTCGAAACGCTCGTCCACATGTATTTTTGTCTGAGCAGAAACTCCGATTGATAATACAAAGAGTACACAAATAATGATGTTTTTTTTCATATTATTCTGCCTTTCTTTTAAATGGGTGGTTAAGACAAGTCTTGTCCACCCATGTGTTATTATGTACTGTTGATGATGTCGAATACTAATGCGATGAATGCTATTTTATTCCATGTATGCTCCGGGACAATTGTTTAAACCGTCGACGTTGCACAATCCGAAACTTTCAGAACAGCTGCTTTTGTTGCTGGTACCGCACAACAAGTATGAAGATGGACAAATTACCTTTGCCACACAAGGAATAACTTCATAGAGTATTCCACCGACACTTCCACATGTTCTGTGTAGTATTTCATCTGTGCAACTTTCAGGTTCATTCCCTGTACCACCTGTAATCCTGCTCATTCTGTTTACAGTCAATCTGCTTTTTTCTATTTCTTTGATAATTTTCATATTTTTCAGATTAATTATTCAACACTTCGCCCATCTCGTTTCGCGGGGCGTTTCGCGAAGGAAGTTCCGTAGCATAATTTTGCTACTTTTGCCACTGTTTTGTGCTTTAGGGTTCCTTGCAATTGACAATCCTAAAATTGAATCGAGTTATAAACTCGTTCAATGCCTTACGGTGCTACCTTGCAGGGTCTGTCGGCTTTTGGTTGCTACGCCTGTTTCCGACAACCCTGCTTCCGCACCGTTTCTCTCGTCCCCGCCACCGGCGCACGCTTGGCAGGGACCTTCTCATATTCCCATATTACATTTTTTAAGTTAAACACTATTTTACTCCCATTTATTATCTAATTCCTAATTCCTAATTCTTCATTGTCAACTCCCCATTTCCAACTGATTCCTCACCAACTCAAAGTATTCCCCGCGCAGGACGGTCAGCTGCTCGTGCGTGCCCACTTCCACGATGCGCCCGTGGTTGAGCACCACAATCTGGTCGGCGTTCTTCACCGTGCTCAGGCGGTGCGCCACCACCACTACCGTCCTCCCCTTGAAGAACTGTTGGAGGTTCTCCATGATTACTTTCTCGTTGTTAGCGTCCAAGGCGTTGGTGGCCTCGTCGAAGAACAGAAAATCGGGGTTCTTATAGACGGCGCGGGCGATGAGGATGCGCTGACGCTGCCCCTGGCTGATGCCCTTGCCCTCCTGCCCGATTTTGGTGTTGAAGCCCAACGGCAAAGCGTCGATCATCTCGCCGATATTGGCCACCCGCACGGCGTTGATCAGCCGTTGTGTATCAATATGCTCCTCTCCCACAGCGATGTTGCGTGCGATGGTGTCCGAGAAGATGAAGCCGTCCTGCATCACCGCCCCGCAACGCGCCCGCCAATCCGACGGACGGATGTTCTTCAAATTCGTGCTACCCGCGAAAATCTCCCCCTTTTTCGGCGGATAAAAGCCCAACAACAGCTTCACTATCGTGGTTTTGCCGCTGCCGCTCATCCCCACGATGGCCGTCACCTTGCCCGCCGGAATCTCCAACGTGATGTTCTCCAACACGTTGTCCGACAACTCATCGTAACGGAACGTGACGTTCTCCACCCGTAAATCCGTCGGACGTATGCGATACGTCCCTACGACATCGGGATTCGACATATCCCCAATCATTGTACATTGTTCATTGTACATTGTACATTGAGATCCCTCGTCCTCCCGGTTGTGGATTTCCCCCAAACGCTCCAGACTGATTTTCGCGTCTTGCGCCGACTGGATGAATCCGATCATTTGGTTTATTGGCGCATTGAGCTGTCCGATGATATACTGCACGGCGGTCATCATACCCAAGGTCATGTCGCCTTTGATGACGGCGGCGGCGGAGACAAACGAGATAAGGATGTTCTTGGTCTCGTTGATGAAAAACGCCCCTGACTGCTGATACTGGCTGAGTGCCAGACCTTTGATGCTCACGCGAAAGAGTTTAGCCTGTATGTTCTCCCATTCCCAACGCTTCTGTTTCTCGCAATTGTTGAGCTTGATCTCCTGCATTCCCGTGATAAGCTGGTAGAGGTTGCTCTGCTCGGCGGATGCCTGTGCGAAACGCTTGTAGTCCAATTCTTTGCGCTTTTTCAGGAAGATGGTTATCCAAAGCACGTACAAGATAGAGGCAACGAGGAACACCATAAAGAGCTTGAGGTTGTAGAGTGCCAGCACGATGCTGAAGACAATCAGGTTGACGAAGGAAAACAGGGTGTTGAGCGTGGAAGAGGTGAGAAAAGCCTCGATACGGCTGTGGTCGCCGATGCGCTGCATGATGTCGCCGATCATCTTGGTGTCAAAGAAGCCGATGGGCAGCTTCATCAGCTTGATGAGGAAGTCGGAGATGATGGAGATGTTGATGCGGGTACTGATGTGGAGCAGAATCCACGAACGGATGAACTCCACGGCCGTCTGCGCCAGGTAGAGGGTGAGCTGGGCGATGAGGATGACCACCACGAAGTTGAGGTTGTTGTTGCCGATACCGTAATCGACGATGCTTTGGGTGAGGAAGGGGAAGATGAGTTGGAGCAGCGTGCCGAGCAACATCCCGAGGAAGAGCTGCACGATGAGTTTCTTGTAGGGTTTGAGATACTGCAGCACGAAGCGAAGTTTGGTCTTGTCCTGCTTCTCGTCCTCCGCAGCGTAGAAGTCCGGGGTGGGCTCTAACAGCAGGGCCACGCCCTCGTCCTGCCCTTCCGTCTTGGTACTGAGCCACCCCGACAAGAATTCCTGCACGGTGAACTTGATAAGACCTTGCGCGGGGTCGGCCACATAAACGGTTCCGTCGTGTGGTGTCCGTAGGGGCGAATAATTATTCGCCCCTACAACGGGGCGTTCCCGATTTTTTCGGATTTTGATGTCATAGACCACTACAAAATGGTTCTGTTTCCAATGCACGATGCAGGGCAGCGGTGCCTCAGCCAGCTGCTGGAACGAGATATGCACGCCGATGGTGCGGAAGCCGATGCTTTCGGCGGCGGTGCTGATGCCGAGCATACTCACCCCTTCCCGTCCGATAAAGCTTTTCTGCCTGAGCGTCTCCAACGAGTAGTGCTTGCCATAATGCTTGGCCACCATCCGCAGGCAGGTGGGGCCGCAATCCATGGCGTCGAGTTGCTTGTAAAACGGGAATTGCTTACTCACAATTATATTGCATAGATTAGATTCGAACACAGTTTATATATTGCAAAAAACACTCCAAGCATTATGGTCAAACATTCCAACAATAAGGTTATAATTACATCTAAATAATGCCACCAACTAAACAGTAAATATGCAGCACATTCTTCGTATAAACTTGTCGAGTTTTGGTGCGTCTTTAATATTTCAGACAAGGTGAAACTCTTATCGTTGACCGATTGTGAAAATAAAGAATATACTCGTTCTCCGTTCACAATAATGCCTTTTTGTATCAGTTTGTTGTATTCTTTTTGAATAGCATTTTCTATACAATTTTCAGGAAAATCAGGCTCATGTAAATACGTGTTTTCTGGTGTCTGAAACACAATGCCTGTGAACATATCTTTATATTTGACATTGTTTTGTTGTTGTTTTGTTAAACGGAACATGTCAAAACCGTCTTCCCCGAAAGGCGAGTTTTGAAGAGAAAAACCTTTTGGTGCATAGTGCGTCTTTTTGAATGCCACGCCCCATTGTCCATTCGCAAACTGCAGTGGTGATATCATTGGGGAACCTCCAAAATATAAAACATTTGCAAATTTATCCGGATAAAGGTCAAAGATATATTGAGCTTGATTATCAAGAAGATGTAAATCTTTTGTGGTCTCATCATGAGGATTTCTATAGGCGAAAGAATGTCTGTAATTCGTGACTACTAAACATTTTCTTTTTGTTTTCTGATACCATTCTAAAATGGGTTGTGCCATTAGACTGTCCCTATTTTCCATTGAATTATCAGAGACCTGATTGTGTGTAAGAAAATATTTTCCTTTCAACATGTCACAAGCGAACACTTTTAATTTTTTACTATCTGGAAGCATAGCATTGAATAAATTTATTCGTTTGAGAAAGTTAAAATAGCTATAAGTCATAATATGTGTAGCTTGGGGAATGGCCATTTCTAATTCTGATTCTGTGGCGTACACCCTATTTATCAAAGAATCAATATCGTTCTGATCGAAAGCGTTTCCATATTCAGTGAAAATTGTCCCTACACCACTCACGAACAAAGAGTCCGTTACAATTGAATAAATCAAATCCCACTCTTCTTGTTGTCTGTGTGAACACTCCTCCAAAACTACGATGTCATAATTATCAAACAGGGACAATATATATTCTTTTGGTGACAAGTCCTCTTTCTTTAAATGGTTTATATAAGATTGTGTTAAGTGGTTAGAGGGAGGTTCTATATACTTAAATGGGTATGAAAAACCAAGAATGCTTTGCTTTGATGGGTTGCCAGAATTGTTCCAAACAAACATACATGTCCAACAGCAAGTTGTAAAACATAATAATGTTAAAAAAGAAAAAGCAAATTTCTGCTTACTGTACATTATGTCGATTTTTTTTGTTCTTGACAGTAAATTCCAAACATTTTGCTTAAATAACAATTTAAAGACGATCAGCACAATAACAATTAGGGAAAAATACAATGATAGCAACAGCAAGCTGCGCGGGAACAGTGTTAAGATGAATGTTGGATTGCTGTAAACCAACAAAGATGTAGGGATAATACAGCAAATCATGGCTTTAGTGAATACCCTGATGAATATTTGAACAAGTGTAGGTCTCTTTTTGTCTTTTGTTATTAGTGCTATGCCAAATGCACTCTGACCCAAAGTCTGCTGTCTATACACGTAAAAAAAAGTAAAGTAAAGCAAACATACAAGCTGTATGATTGCAAAACGCTTTACGGGCAAGAACAATATCAAAAACCGAAACAATGTAGATGCAAACAGTAATACTGTGCTGCAATCAAAGATTGCAGCACAGATGGTTTTCAACGAGAATTTAATAGAATGGCCCATCCTGCTATGTTTCGGGAATATAAAAATCATGTTCTTCTATGTTTGGAGCATAAGGGCAATCCGGTGCAGGATAGTCATAGCTATCATCACCAAATGCTGAAATTGCCAAACGCCAACAACTACCAAGACCTCTTCTGCAATTTTCAAATTCAAAGCATTGTTTACAGGGACTTTCATCTCGAACATCCTCTTTTGAGAAATTCCATAATGACAAAGCCTTTTCCGATTCCCACATTTCCATTATTGATTGTTTGTTCAAATCTCCTAATATAAAATATGGATGCCAGTACATTTGTTCGCAAACAGTAACTTTACCATCAGGAAGAACAAAAAAAGAATGAACATTTCCTGAACAAATAGATCTTTTAGAAAACAAGCGTGCCCTATCTTCTTTTAGAATAGGTGTGTTATATCCTAAAAAGGATAATCTTCCTTCACACTCCTCGTTGCGAATTTCACAAATATCATTGAGTATTGACAGTTGTTTTCGATTACTAGAATAACTTGACAAACGTTTAAATCTGCTATAATCTGCTGGTGTAAAATTAATTCTCTTGATGTTGTCAAATTGTTTCAAATAATCAATCATTGAATTTAATGATAGTACAGAATCATTGAATTTTGTAATTACTGGTTTAATTGTGATTTCAAAACCTGCAGAATTGAGCAATTCGATTCCTTTCATGACTTCTCTTAAATAACCGTCACCAACCTTAAGTATCCTTTTGATTTCATCATTTATAATACTGTCAAGGGAGAGTTGTATTTTATTAACACCAATTCTCTGTAGATCTCGAATTATTTCTTTTGTGATGGGGTGCTTGGTTGATATCTGTGGACGATACCCATGTTGATATAAATCAGCCAAAAGTTCCCGCCAATGTTTATATAAAAAGAAATCACCCCCATCCAAATCAATTGAGGCCATTTGTAAATCGCAGGCTTCTTTTATTATCACTCGTAATCTGTCGAATGATATAGGATTTTTAACAGGGGGTCTGTCTGCATAACAATACACGCAATCCGTAATGCAGGCAGTTGTCAACATCAAAGTCATTGCATTTGGTATTCGGAGCCTTTGCGTGGTTAAATCCAGATTTTCTTTTACAGATTTTAAATCTAGATTTTCCAGTAGATCATTCCTGACGATGTTAGAGTCATTATGGATAAGAAAATTCTTTGGTATTGATTGAGGAAATTTTTCATATAATGGGGTTATGACGACATCTTTGTTTTCCACATACGGGATGATGGCTCGTTTAAAATCTTGTATAGTAATATCGTGTTTCTTGAACTGCAAATCCCAAATGTCTTGTAAAGTTCTCTGACCATTGAAAAGTCTAAATACAAAAAATAAATCAGGATGTATTTTCCAAGTAAAACTGCTCGTTATCTCTTCTGTTGGATACGTACTGTCGAAAACAGAAGAGATGTTATTTGTCAACACAATGCTTGATATATCGTTCCTAAACAGGTATGCAGGATTCACAACATATTTATGATCGACTTTAATAGTTTCCATATCTTTTCTTGATTAAAAAGATACATGTTTGCGTACACGTGTAGGTTTGTTCAATAGACAAACATGTATCTTAATTTTATTTATTACTAACCCCAAAGAGTGCCCTTTGTTGAACAATTAGTTGATTAACAACTTGCGGGGCAAGTTGATACACAATTCGTACAACTTGATACACAATTCGTACAACTTGTATTACAAGCTTGATTACAATCATTAAATATACAAATTAAAGCACCTGGAGGATTCGGGATAAAGCCACCACCGCCTGTGTTGCCACCACCGCCTACTATTAATTTGGATTTTTGTTTTGAAAGAGCCATTGAATCAAATAGCTCCTTGATTTCTTGATTGTTTTTCATTTCTTTCAATTTTAAGATTTACACAAGTCCCCCTTTCCCGCAGGGCATGTCGGCACTTTGCACGACACTTTCGGGCCTGCCATCCGAAACGGAAAAGTTATATCTTTGCCGCCGGATTTCTTGTGCCGTTGCGTGACAAACATCACAATATATGCGACCTAAGGTGCTTTGTGGCAGGGAGCATCGCTAAGAAGTCCGTTAAACATTATGCGATGCCCCTGCGTGGGCACCTTTCTTTTTCCGCCCCGCCACCGGTCTGTTGCACACCATGGCGGAGCGTTATTCAATGAAGTTGTTCTTGCCCAACCGTTGCAGGTTAGAGGTGTATGTACACTATCCTTTTCATATTTCTCTTTTTCATTCAACCGCAAGGATGCGGTTGCTCCTAATTCCTAATTTCTCATTCCTAATTCCTAATTGTCACTCCTCTCCCCAAATCCGTTTGTTAAGTTCCTTAATCCGTTTCTTGTCGGGCACAAACCCCGTCTCGCGTGAATAGGCGCCGCACTCCTCCACAGGTACGTAGCCCTCTTGCCCTTCCCACAGGCAGATGTAGGGGTTATAGGGGCATTTGGCGGGCTGGGAGTAGATGTTGTCCGGATCTTTGATGAAACAGCGGCAGTCGGTACACATATAGCGGAACTCGCAG
>CAJOKR010000069.1 GCA_905235135.1 uncultured Bacteroidales bacterium | reverse complement strand
GGACAGTTATGAACAATGCTGTTCCGAAAAAACGGAGCAAATCCGTTCATAAGCGACCGACAAGATCAAAAGGAAAGAATTAAACGACAGTCCCTATTTATTTCGATGTCATTGTGACTCTCGTGTTGCTGACACCGTCGATTAGTGGTGTCGCGCAGGATGTGCGTGTGCGGCGAGAAATCCCGTACTGTCAGGCCATGTATCCCGGGGAGGACAAGATGAAGAACCTCTGCTTCGATTTCTACGAACCAGCGGGCGATTCCGATACGCTGCGGCCGTTGGTGATCACGCTGTTCGGCGGCGGTTTTGTGGTCGGGTCGCGCGACTACGAGGACATGGTGGAATGGTGCAACCGGTTCGCGGAGAACGGCTATGCCGCAGCCTCCATCGACTATCGACTGATGCCTGTCCGCAAGTTCAACACCAAAGGGCTGATACGCACCGGATTCATGGCCGCGCAGGACGTCAGCACGGCGGTGCGCTTCTTCAAGGCCCATAGCGATAAATACCGCATCGACACCAACCGCATTTTCCTGCTCGGACAGTCGGCGGGTGCGGTGGCTATCTTGCACGCGCTCTACATGGACGAGGACGAGCGTCCGGCGGAGACCTTCCTCGACCCTGAGCTACCACCGTTGCACAGCATGGGCAATGCCGCCACCAGGAAGCAGTCGTTTCGAGTGGCCGGCGCCATCCTCCTTTGGGGCTGCATCTTCGACCCGATGATGATCGACCCCGACGAGACCACGCCCATCTGCATGATCCACGGAGAAAAGGATAACATCCTCGCGGCCGATTCCGGCTTCGCCTTTTCCATCCCTACCCTGCCCTACGTCTATGGCTCAAAAGTCATCGCAGACCGGCTGCGCGAGTTAGGTACATCCTCCTTCGAACTGCACCTGCTCGCCGACGAACCGCACGCCTTTTACTTCAAATACGCCTACCTCTTCCGCCTCGATGCCATGAAGTTCGACAACTGCTACGAAATTGCGGAAGAGTTCATGCGGCGGCATGGGAGCAAATAAAAAGCCCCTCACCATTGCGGCAAAGGGCTTCGATTTTTGAAAAAAGTTTGTAAAACGGACTATTTCCGGGCCAATTTCTTGTTGCCGGGCCAGGTGGTATAGACCTGATCCTTGTTGCGCTCGTAGATGTTGCCCTGCGTGCAGTTGGAGAAGCTAAGGCCGGAAGCCGTCACGTGGTAGTTGGCGAAGTCGTACTGTTCAGTGTCCCAGTCAATCGGAATAGCGATGCTCATGCCGTAGCCATTGCTGCCGCTAATGGTAACGTTGGTGAAGGTGATTCTACAATTCTCTGTCGTGGACAAAGCAGCTTCATCACTCATGCCAGCATTCTTAATTGCACAATTGACCAGTTTGTTGGCTCCATTGGTACGAGTAGATTCAACAATGATACCATTCCAATATCCTGACTCGTTCTGTAGCCCGCGGAATGTCACCGGTGCATTTTCGGTGCCTTCCACAATAATACTACCTTCTTCACTGATTAAAATTTCCTTACCGTATGCGAAAACCATATCCACACCCTCTTTGACTCTCATCACATCTTGCGCAGTCTCAGTACGGATACCTTCTGAAAAATAATAAGGAATGCCCTGATTGGTGAACTTGACTGTTTCCGTAGAATTCGTATTCTCCAACCAAAAAGCAGTCATATTAATCATATTGTTCGTATTGTTCGTGAAAACGTTACCGGTACCAAGGAAGTTTGCCAGCTGATGTCTGCCAAGAACGAGGGGAAATCTGTTCATGTTTTTAATCGTGTTGTTTTCGAAAGTGCTCATGGAACCGTCCACAGAGACACCATCGGCGAGACCACCATTAACAAGGCAGTTCTTCATCGAAATCTTGCCACTCACTTCGACTACAGGAGCTTCGTAAGAACCACCATTGAAAAAATCGACATACTCGAACTGGTTGTCATTGCGATTAGATGTGACGATGACACTATTCCACGCCCCCTTGTTCTGATTATTTGTCGGACCAGTGAGCACGATGTGATTATTGGCCGTGCCCTTCATACAAAGGCCTGCGTTCTCTTCCACAAAAATACCACCATTAACGTCCGTGAACATGATGGTCACGCCAGGTTGGATTGTCAAGAGGGCATTGCCTTCCACATAGAAACGGCCTTCAATGATGTAGTCAACTCCTGCACCACAATCGGGCCAGGTGGTGTTGGAGCTGATGCTGCCGGAAACCGTCACAGCGTTGTCGGTACCGCCACCGCCGCCAGGAGTGTCGCTGAACGTGGCGATAAATTCGGCATTGCCGCTCACCAGAATCTGGCGCGGGTTTTCCATGTTGCCGTCGTTCCAGGCGATGAAATAGTAACCAGGTTTGGGAATGGCGAAGATCGTAGCGGTCTCACCGTCTTTGTAGTTGCCGCCACCGGTGACGGAGCCCCATTCGGCATTGTTGGATTTCACCGTGATGGTGTAACTTTTCTTACAGCCCGTCATGGCCAACACGACCAACAGAGCCATTGCTGAAATCTTAATCAATCTTTTCATCCCAAAATTTATTGGTACATTAATAATATTATTGTCAACCTGATAACTTCTAACTATTTGATGTTTTCCTCCACCATCTCTTTGATGTACGCCATCACTTCAGGCTCCTGCATCGAGACGCCGTCGAGGGCTTCGTAAAGCTCATCGGTATCGAGGATGTAGTCGGTTTCCTCTTTCCCGTCCTTAATTCGCTGGAAGTGAAGGATAAAGTGAATTTCCGGATGGGCAGCGATGGTGAGGATCATGGTGCCGGCAAGGTCGCCCATTGGCGGACGGTCGAGGTGGGTGAGCCCGAACACGGCGGTGACTGTCGTGCCCACGCCCACTTCGCTCTCAATCTTCATCGAGCCCCCAGTCTGCTCGGTGTTCTGCTTCAGCAGCGGCAGTCCGAGGCCCACTTTGCGGGTGGTGCGCGTCGTGAAGAACGGGTTGGTGACCTTCTCCACCGTCTCCGCGCTCATGCCGCAGCCGTCGTCCTTGAAAACCAGCGTCAGCGTATCCGCATCATGGTTCTCAAGCACTTCGAGGGTGATATTATTGGCTTTTGCACGTGTGGAATTCTGGAGAATGTCCATAATGTGCATCGACAAATCTTTCATACTTAAGCGTTTAAGTAGGTATAGATTTGTCCAGCCACCTCAAAGGTTTGCTCGGTGGTGCCTAAAACGGGGATATCCTCGTCCTTGGCCTGCTCCAGCATATCATCGTCGGGTTTGTTGCCCTTCACGAGGATGACGCACGCCAGCTCCTTAAGCGAAGCGATGGCAATAACGTTCTTGTGCGTCTGCAGGGTCACCCATGCGTGTCCCTCCTGCGCGAAGCCCATCACATCGCTCAGCAAATCAGAGACGTAGCCGCCCTTGATTTCGGTGTCCATATTGTCCTCGCCACAGAACACGGTGAGGTTCATTTTTTCCACTAATTCTTTTACTGTCATTGTATTTGGTGTTTGGTTTATTGTTTCAAGTCTCAGATTTCAGGTTCCAGCAGCACCTCCCGTCCGTCCTCCCCGTGCAGGGCCTTGCGGATTTCGTCGAAGCTGCGGGTTTCCATCTTCAGCCAGCAGGGGGCGGTACCGATGATATCGGGTTGGTGGGCATCGGAGCTTCTGGTGAACATCTTGTTTTTTAGATACTTGTGTACTTTCAGAATTTCGTCTTTGTCGCCTTTTTTGGAGAGTTCCACCGCGTCGTAGTCCAGATCGAAGGGAATGAAGCCTAACTGCGCGATGAGGCTGTTTTTCAGCTTGTCGATGTGCGCGGGAACGAACAGACCGCCCAATTCGTGCACTTTGTCGGCTATCTGGTTGACGTTCTGGTCGATGGCGGAGGTCAGCAGCCGTGGTTCCTCATACACGATGTTCATCTCCTCATCGATTTGCACCTGATCACCGAAAAAGTCAGGATCGTTGGGGATGTTTGGAAGATGCTCGTCAAGGTAGGCCTGGAATTTATCGAGCGATTCGTGGTCGCCGAAGTAGGCCAGGCAGTGCGCCTCCTCCTTGGTGGTCACCTCCGCGCCGCAGAGCACAAAGATGTCGCGGTTGTGCGAGTAATGCTCCGCCAGCCGACAGTGGCGCGTGGCGTTGTGATCGGTGATGCCGATCACGTCGATGCCCCGCTCCAAGGCAAGCGAGATGATGTTCTCCGGCGTCATGTCTAAGTCACCGCACGGAGAAAACAACGTATGAGTGTGTAAATCAGCCTTATAGATATTCATTCTGGCATAAAATTCGCGGGCAAAGATACAATTTTTGGAAATATGTTATAATAGATAATTGATAATTAGGGCAAAAGGACTTCACTCCTTTTTTCTGTTCACTTATCACTGTTCACTATAATCAAAAAAATGTATTTTTGCAGGTCAAAAATATTAACAGTCAGTTCTTAAAAATTAAATGTACCAAATATGAAGAGATTAAGTTTACTTTTGTGGACGGTTTTGCTCGCTTTTTGCGGGTCGAACGCGCAAACCATCGTCCTGAGTGAGGATTTTTCCGCCATTACGGACAGTAACAGCTACACCATCACCAACTCGCTGGACCAATACACACAGATGCCGGGTTGGACTGGTGACTGGGTATATCCGAGCACTGGCAAGGTGAAAGTCGGCAAATCAGCTGAGGCAGGCTACATCCAAACGCCGGCCCTTGATCTGTCGGGAAACAATGGTCAGTTCACCGTGACTTTCGACGCGAAAGCGTGGAACAACGACGCAACCAGCCTCATCGTTGCGGTTGACGGCGTTCCCTACACGGTGGAAGGCCTCAGTACCACGGCTTTTAACACCTTCACCGTACCGTTCTCCGGCGGTACAGCGACCACGACCGTCAAATTCCAGGGTTACCAGGCCAGCCACGGCCGCTTCTTCCTCGACAACGTGGTCATCACCTCGCAAGAACTGGGTCCTGACACTGACGCCCCGTTCGTCGCCAGCGTAAATCCCGATGGCAACACCCTGGCCGTCATCTTCAATGAGGCGCTGGATCAGGTTTCGGCAGAGACTGCTTCCAACTACACGCTCAACAACGGCATCACGGTCAACACCGCAACGCTGAACAACAGCGTGGTCACCTTGGCCGTCTCCCCTGCGCTCGCTGAAGGCAACACCTATACGCTGATTGTCAACAATGTGGCTGATGTCGCCGGCAATGTGATGACCGCCGACACCATCACCTTCACCTACGGCGTCGATCCGCAGTTCCAAGTGGCCAATATCGCTGCTCTGCGCGCAAAATGGACCGATGCACTTGATGTCAACGGCACCCATTTCGGCAACGATGTCTATAAGCTCACCGGCCACGTCGTCGTGACGGGCATCAACGACAGTTACCGTCATCAGATCTTCATCCAGGATGCCACCGGCGCCATCGTCATCGACGACCCGAACGGCAAGGTCGTCACCGCGTTGGAGAGTGGCGATGAGATTGCCAACATCTACGGCACCCTTACCGACTACTACGGCCTGCTGCAGTTCGCCGTCACCGAGGAATTTAACAGTCCGGCCATCTCCATCTACAACGATGTCTCCCCGCTGACCGTCACGGTTGCGGAGATGCAGAATGTGGAATACATGAATGCCCACCAGTGCGAGCTCATCCGCATGGAGGATGTAACCTTCAATGAATCAGGTACTTTCGTCAACGGCACGAAATACACACTGACGCAGAACGGCACCACCGGCACAGGCGTTTGGATTCACTTCTACAACGTGCCGGGCATCACTGGCGAAGCTATCCCCACCGGTCCGACCAACCTCACTGGCGTGAACAAGATTTCCTACAGCCAGTACTACCTGATTCCGCGTATCGCCGCCGACCTCGGCACGGGTGTCCCGCAATACCTCACTGAGAACGACGTGGTGGTTTATCCGAACCCCGTCGCCGACCAACTTACGGTCTCCCTGCGCACCAACGCTTTCCAAGTCAGCGACCTCGCAGTTTACGACATCAACGGCAAACTCATCCTCTCACAACCCGTTTCGGACAACCAGATTCGCGTGAATGCCCAGCAGCTCGCCTCCGGCCACTACTTCCTGCGCCTGAGCGACGGCAAGAATAGTGTCACGACGAAGTTTGTGAAGAGATAATGTGAGACTTGAGACTTAAGACTTAGGACTTAAGAAATATAGAAACGGCGCGTATCAATGGATATGCGCCGTTTTTTTTAACTTCCGAAGGTCATCACGAACGTAGTATTCGGTTTCGTGCGCAACGTAAGAGTTCCGCCGGAGAGCCGCATAATTTGGCGGGAAATGCTTAGTCCGATGCCAGAACCGTCGGTTTTGGTGGTGAAGAAGGGGATGAAGATGCGCTCCTCGACCTCCGGCGGAATCGGGTCACCGCTGTCACTGACCTCAATTATTACATCCTCGCGCTCGTTGAGAAAAGCGTGGATTTCAACCCAACCGTCATTCCCCTCGCCTATCGCCTCCACGGCATTCTTCAGCAGATTGTTGAGCACCCGCCCGACGAGGTTCTCGTCGGCATACAGCAGCATGTCTTCGGGTTCCACCGACCAGCGAAATTCGATGCGGGAGTGTTCGGGACCGCCCTGCACTAATCGCACGGCACGCTCCACCAATCCGCGGACGTAAAACAGTGTCGGTGCGGGCGTCGGAATGTGCGTAAACTGCCGGTACGATTCCACAAAGCCCTCGATGCCCTTGCCCGTGGAGTGGATGACATCCAGCCCTTTGTAGAGTTCCGACGAAGTGTCGGGGACCAGCGTGCGCAGACTTTCGCTCAGCGAGGTGATAGGACTTACGGAGTTCATGATCTCGTGCGTGAGCACGCGGGTGAGCGAGATCCACGAGTCGATCTCCTTATTGTCCAGTTCGTTGTGTATGTCGTTGACAACCAAGATGCGAAGGTTGCGGTCGCGGATGCGACTTTGGGATACCTGGATGGAAAGTTGGCGGTTGCTTTCGCCATAGTGGAGGGTGAGCGTGCGGGTGTCGCCGGCCGCCGCCACGAGCAGCATGTCCGCCAGACCGTCACTCACACGGTCGAGCTGGCGGATGTGGGTCAGCACGGGCAGTCCGAAAAGCGATGCTGCCGCGCTGTTGGTCTGCGTCACGAAGCCTTGCTCGTCGTAGGCCACAATGCCGGTGCGCACGTTTTCGAGGATTTGCGCGTAGTAGCGCTCCTTGTCGATGGTCTCTTGTCGTGCTTTTCCGAGCATCTCGCGGACACGGTTCAGCGACTCGGCGAGCACACGATCGCTGCGCCGCCGTTTCTGCTCCGGAAACGTGAAGCTGAAGTCGCCGCCCGCCACCGCCTCCGACAGAAACTTGATGCGGTTGTTGATCCGTCGGTTGCGACGGATGAGAAGCCATGTGGTGGTGGCCCAGGCAATTGTGATTATTATCGTTATTACTATCATATCTGTTCTCTACTGCACCACACTGCGCTTCGCTTGTGTGGTGTCAATTGCGATATCGCGCGTATTGCCTCTCCGAGGCTGCTCAAGGAAGATGTTTCATTATATGGGAGGCTTTTCGTTATCCCTCTAACTGCTAACTACTAACTACTAACTACTAACTACTAACTACTAACTGCTAACTAACTATATTCCGTATTTCTTCATCTTGTTGTAGAGCGTCTGCCGCGTAATCCCCAGCGTGGCGGCGACGGCAGTGAGGTTGCCGGCGCAGCGGGACATGCACTTGCGGATCATGTCGGCCTCCATCTCTTCCAAAGTGGTGATTTCCTGTGTGTTGTCCTTGGCTATCGGGGTGGTGAGGTGGAAGTCCTGCTCGCGCAATTCGGGACCGTCGCAGACAATGACCGCGTGCTCCACGGCGTGTTCCAGTTCGCGAATATTGCCGTACCACGGGTGGTTGGTGAGCTTGCGGGCGGCCTCGGAACTCAGTCTGAGATCGGGTTTATGGTACTTTTCGGCAAAGATCGTCAGGAAACGTTCCGCAAAGGGGACAATGTCCTCGCGGCGGTCGCGCAATGGCGGGATTTCCAGGTAGATGGTGTTGACGCGGTAGTAGAGGTCCTCGCGGAACTCGCCACGCAGCACCTTCTCGTCAAGTTTCTGATTGGTGGCGCAGATGAGCCGGAAATCGACTGGAACGTTCTTGTTGCTGCCCACGCGCGTCACCGTGCGCTGCTGGATGACCGTCAGCAGCTTGGCCTGCTGCGGGAAGGCGAGGTTGCCGATCTCGTCGAGGAAGAGCGTGCCACCCGCAGCCTCCTCGATTTTGCCCGCGCGGTCGGTCTTCGCGTCCGTGAAAGCGCCCTTCACGTGACCGAACAGCTCGCTCTCGAAAAGGGTCTCCGTCAATGCACCCAAATCCACGGTCATGAACGGTTTGTCGTTGCGGGCGGAAAGTCGATGTACCTCTTTGGCCAGCAACGTTTTGCCTGTACCATTCTCGCCCGTGATAAGGATGGCGGCATCTGTCGGGGCGATCTTCTCCACCATGAGGCGAAGGTCCCGCATTGCCGCGCTATCGCTCCAGAAGAGGGGACTGTCCGGCGTGGGGAACCGTTTCGCGATCTCCTTTTCGGACTTGCAGGCGCGGGTGAGAGCGGCGATGAGCCGTTCGTTGTCCCACGGCTTCACCACGAAGTCGGCAGCGCCCTCCTTCATGCCCGCCACGGCCAGCTCGATGTCGGCGTAAGCGGTGAAGAGCACAACGGGAAGGTCCGGGTGGTGGGCTTTGATCTCGCGGAGCCAGAAAAGGCCCTCGTTGCCGGTGTTGAGCCCGGCGGAGAAATTCATGTCGAGCAGGACGACGTCCGGCCGGCACTGATCGATCTGGCGCAGCAGGGTGTTGGGCGACGGCAGCGCGACCACCTGCCGGAACTCGTGCTCCAGCAGCAGTTTCAGCGCTGCGAGAACGTTGCGGTTGTCATCGACGATGAGGATGGTGTTTTTCATTTCTTCTTAGGTTTTCGCCCCGACACTGCGCTTCGCTTGCGTGACAGATCCCACACTGCGCTTCGCTTGTGTGGGGTTTATTGCGCTTCGCGCGTCTTGCCCCTCCGGGGCTGCTCAAGGAAGCAGTTTCAAATATCGCGCCAAAGATAGGAAATATTTCAATATCAACGGGATGTGGAAGATGGTAAAAAGAAAATTGTCCAAAAATGAGACGGAGTCGTCAAATTTTTTGACGATTATGAACAATGAGCCCGTCATCGCAATCACGCGAAGCCGACATGCAATCTGCCGCCATCCATAAAATCACACACGACATAGGTGAACAATACCAACTATCCCTAAAAATTGTACTTTTGCCGTCGAAAATCAAAAACGGCTTCATCATTAGTATCAATAGCATTATGAAGGGAATATTTCGTATTCTGGCAATTGTCGCCATCCTATCAGCAAGCTTGATAACAGGCAAGGCTCAAGCACCTTACAAAAATGGATTCGGTATTTCAGTGGGCTCCATGCAGGCCTTGTCGTTCAAGACCTTTGGCGGCGACCATTTCGCCTTCCAGATGGATTTGGGCACGATGTATGTCAACACCAGCGGCCGTTTCCAGAATGTGGACCTTAAGAGGGTTGCCCTCTGGACGCTGGAGTTGAACCCGAACTTCATGTTTGAGGGGCATTTGGTCGGAGGACTTTACGGATTGGCGGGTCTTGGTGGAAGCATTGGTTACTGCTGGAGCGACATCCAATACCAGGGGTTTCTCGGCCTCGAGTTGACCCGCAGAGACTTCGGCAAGTGCGGCGCCAACGGAATCGTCGGACTGGAGTACAAGTTCAGTTCCCCCCTGGCCCTGCAGATTGACTTCCGCCCTGGCTATGGATGCCTCTTCGCAAAACACTTCGCCGCCCACTACTTCGACTGGAGCGCGAACCTCGGCGTGCACTACGCATTCTGAACCGCAAAGCGTCGCAGCCGTCCTTCCGCTTTGAGTTGCTTGAGATACGGGACGAGCAAAAGTTTAAAATTTTGAGAATTTTGCGGAATCCGCCAAAATAAATTGCAGCTGTACGATTATCAAAAGCTGATTTCTCCATACTTTTTCCCGTTCTTCCGTTTCGACTTCTTCGACTTTTTCATCATTTTATCGGCTTTGTCCA
>CAJOKR010000068.1 GCA_905235135.1 uncultured Bacteroidales bacterium | reverse complement strand
GTGGTCAATATTCTCGATTCGGTGGAAAAAGTGATAGATCTGTATAGATATAGGGCTCTTCATTACGAGAAATTGGTGGGTGATAAAGCAGGTTTGGAATCTGTACGAGTCAATGACCAATATCGGATTGAATTTAAGTCGTCAGCTAATGATGGTATTACCATTTGTAATATCATAGAATTGTCTAATCATTATAAATAACAGGAAAATTAGATATGGGAAATTTAGGTTACGGAGCTTATCCAACACACCCGGGCGAAGTTCTCAAAGACGAAATTGAAGAACGCGGTATCAGTCAGCGCCAGTTGGCCGAAAGTATGGGGTTGACCTATTCAGTAGTCAACGAAATCCTTAATGCCAAACGTCCGTTGACCGCCAAAACGGCACTGATGTTTGAGGCCGCTCTTGACGTGCCAGCCGACTCGCTCATGTATCTTCAGATGAAATATAATATGCAGACAGCTCGGAAGGATTCTTCCATACTGGATATGCTGAAAAACATCAGAAAAGTGGCTGCCGTGCTATAAAAAAGAGCAGAATTATCCCTTTAGGTCTTGCAAAAACAGTGTGACAATCTGCGCTAATCTGCGTGGTCTGTGGGACAATTATATGCCCGCAGAACTCGCAGAAAAACGCAGACAGGACATTTACAAAATTCAAGGGGATAATTCAGAAAAAGAATGCATCTTATAAATTGTTTCAAATGCACTGAAAGATGGGGCACAACAGAAAAGACGGCAAGCCGCCGCTTTACCGAAAAGTGAACAAGCGGACGCACAACGGGTATTGGCATTACGTTAGCACACCTAAGTTGAAATACCGCTATGAGCGAGGTAAAAAGCAAGATGTATTACCCAGGCATTCGCCCATTAAGCGACATAACTCAAGCTACCAGACAGGTTACGATTACACGCCGCTAATAAAATTTCTGCACGCACCTGTTGGGCAGGAATGGAACGCAGTATATCAGGAGTGTGTTTCCCGGTTGGACAGCCCGAAACCATTAACGTGGATGGTCGTGAATGTCAACGAACGAGGAGTTGTGGTGGACAACTATCCTGGCAGGGATCTGCCGGATTATGTTTGTAGGAGTCTTGGAGAAGAGAGCTATTGGTCTGCTTTATGGGTAGATGCTGATGGATTGTTACAGTTTGTGGATAAAAACGACAAGTGGATTGATGAGTTCGTGAAATACATGACAGATAATTACTATGGAGAGATGTGGACGGTTTCGTGTAACGGCAAAGTGGTGTGGCCGGAGAGTGCTGTGAAGCAGGATGAAGAGTGATTTGTCATCGTTGTAACCATCACGACTCTGTGTGTTTGCGGGAAGGTGCATCCCGAATTTTACGCAAACTCATACTGCAAGATGGCAATGTTCAGCGCGTCTTCTAACTTGCAGATAGTTTCCAGGGAGAGATTTTCCGTTCCTTTCAACAACTTGGAAATGTATTGAGGCGAGCATCCTGTCAGCAACGTCTTGTCGGGAAAGGCCTTGCTGTTTCATCGCCACGGCCACTTTGATGGCAATTTTGCGGGAATATTGCAACCAGCCTTTGCTTTTGGCGTGGCGGATTTTCTCTTCTTCCACCCGCCAATCTGATGGCTCGTCGGACTGGTAACGGCTTAGCCGGACAATTGCTTCTTCCTGTGTCATAGTTCCACCTCCTGTTGATAATCTGTGAAACTGTCTTCGTCAAATACATGTTCCCGAATCAGAAAGTTCCTCACTTTCTCCATCTTTTCCAATTCTTGCAATGTGTGTTCCCTTTCCTGCATTGTTCTTGTCAATTTGATGGCACCACCTGTAATGATATAAATGCCCATGCTGAGTTTGATAGCATACAGACGCAACCAACTTCTGCGATGAGGACGGCCTTTCTCTTTCCCAAGAATCATTTCACTTATGCGGTTGTTGTCAAGCGGACGGAAAAAGCGGTCGAGATTGGCATCCGGGGATATATCCATGATGATACAAGCCAATTCGTCTCTGTCTTCCATGGTTTGATAAATGGCATCTTCGATACTCGTAATTCTGAAATAGGAAATCAAGTCGTCAAGGTTCTGCGTGAAAAAATCGGCCAGCCACTCCGCATCACTCCATTGTGACATCACTTTCTGGAGTGCGTTCTGATTGTCCTTGTTAAAACGAACAGCCCAAAGCCGCCCATCATCGATGATTTTGTCAAACTTCATCATTTGTAGTCTTTAAGAATCGTGCTGCAAAGATACAATTTTTCCGCATTCGCAACTTATAAGTTTCAAAATATTTTTCATTTAGTAATTTTTCTATTTTTGCGCCGTTAAAACCCCACCAATATGAAAAAACTGACATACGAAGAAGCCATAGAAATCATACAGAAATCCAAACGGCTGACAGGCGAACAATCCGAACAGATCAACCGTCTGGCGAACGCATTGTTGGATGGACGATGGAATTTGGAACGCGACCGGCAGAAAGCCATAACCCTTTATCGTATTGCGGCAGAGAAAGGCAGCCGTACCGCAGAATTCAACTTGGGTGTATGCTATGATAAAGGCGAAGGGGTTGAACAGAACTATGAACTTGCAGTGGAATGGTATAAAAAATCGGCAGCGCATGGTTATTATTTTGCCATGACGAACCTTGCCCTTTGTTATGAATGTGGAACTGGCGTGGATAAGGATATGGGAAGGGCAGTCTATTGGTATAAGCGGGCGGTGAAGAGAGGCGATACCCTTGCAAAACGACACCTCGCATACTGTTACCGATACGGTGACGGAGTAAGAAAAAATGCTCCCAAATCATTCCGGTTATTTGCCGAAGCTGCGGAAGAGGGTGATGCCAAAGCTTCAGGCGCACTATCCTATTGCTATTACAAGGGTATTGGTGTAGAAAAAAGTTTGGAAAAGGAGATTTTCTGGGCGGAAAAAGCTGCAAAAAAAGGGGATGACTATGCCCAAAATGTGATGGGACATTACTATATGGAGGGCATTGGGGTAGAAAAGGATGAAAAAAAAGCGAATACGTTCTTCTTGAAGGCGGCCCGTAAGCAAAATGAATATGCCGCCCTCAACCTGGCGGAAAGCTACCGAGAAGGCCTCGGCGTTGAAAGGAATTTGAAAGAAAGTCTGCGATGGTATCGTCTCGCCCAGCGTTGGTGCATCGATTTGGATTATGGCAAACTGGAAATGGACATCAAGGAGGTGAAGAAGATGATAAAAAAAGAAGAACAAGAATCCTCAGGATTAAAGTAATATGTTGATTGACAATGTTTTCAGAAGGATGAACGGCGCAAATCCCGACAGCCCGTTCATAAATTGCGGCTGTGAGATTGTCGAATAGCAATGCCAATACATTTATGCAAATCACTAACCTGTTAGAATACAGCAACCGCTTGCAGCTCCGGCAGTGGCTTACGGAAAACCACCAGACCGCCAGGGAGTGCTGGGTGACGACCAGTCGCAGCAAAACGCCGCGCGAGGATGCGGTGCCGTATGTCGATGCCGTGGAGGAGGCCCTATGCTTCGGCTGGATCGACAGCACCTGCAAACGTCTGCCCGACGGCCGGCTGGCCCAACGTCTGTCGCCCCGCCGAAAGGGCAGCCACTGGACGGAACGGAACATCGACCGCTGTCACCGCCTGATGTCGGCAGGGCTGATGACGGAGGCCGGAATACAGGCAATGCCAAAATTCGCACCATCAAACCTATGTGGAGAAGCCATTATTGCCGAATCATACGGCGACAAACAATTCCTGAGATTCACCATGGACAACCAAACCGGACACGTATCTGTCAAGGGGGAATTGGCAAGCCGATATAATAGTCACATTCAATATGTTTCCATTGAGAATGAATTTGACCAAAGCTCATTGATGGGATAATAGTTCTTCACCGCCGTGAACAAGGCTGGATTATTGTGCAAGTCGCATCTCGGAGAGATGCGACGATTTATTATAGCATTGATGATTTTTGTCAACGAATCAGTTGACATTTTTTGTATCTTTGCCGGTCGTTTTCGATGTGTTATGAAAGAGCGTTTAGGACAATATATCAACAAACTGATGGTGCGTGGCCATTACAATCAATCCGCACTGGCGAGGGAATTAGGCATCTCCCGCCAGATGCTGAGCAACATCGTGCTTGACCAAAAGGAAGTGTCGCTCCCGCTATCCCTGAAGATTGAATCGCTGTTCTCGCTTCCCGAAGGCTCCATCCTGAAAATCCAGAACGACTGCAAAATCCGTCAATACAAAGAACTACTCCGTGAAGAACTGTTTGAGAAACTGATACAGGCGCACGCTTTCTGGTCATACGACGAGGTGGCGGCGGAGACTCTTCCCGACGAATTGCTGGTCGAAAAGGTTTTTGTACATCTCGATATGGCTGACATCGCCAAACTGTTCGAACTATATCCGAAGAAATATATTCATAAGGTTTGGCGAGAGAACATGGCCGTTCAAGGGGAATATCTCTTTGACCTGAACGTGATGATTGCACTTTACTTTTTCCATATTCAGAAACCGGAGGCATATCTCCGCCGTCGGGAAATGTTACATTTGAACAAACTAACACGTTATGCGTAAAGGAATTACCCCTAACATTGAAGCTGTCATTGATGATGTGGCAAAACTGGAGTGCATTAAGCCGTACACGCTTTGCGGCGGCACGGCTTTGGCCATGCAACTCGGCCACCGGATGAGCGAAGACTTGGACTTTATGATGTGGCGAATCTCCAAAAACGATAAGCCCGAGGTGGATTGGCCGACCATCGAGAAAGAGATACAGGAAAAAATAGGAGAAATCGAGCATCGCGACATTCTCGGATTTGACCAAGTCGCCTTTGCGGTCAAAGGGGTGAAACTTTCTTTTTTCGTCAGCAACAATTATTCGCCTGTCAACGAAAGGATTCCGTACCAAGGCAATATTTTCATTGCGGATGTACCCGCTATTTTGGTGATGAAAATGGAGGTGCTGTTACGCCGGCTAAAGTACAGAGACTATTATGACATCTACTCCATCGTCAAGGCTGGATATTCTTTGCAAAATGGCATTGATGCTGCCATCAAGTATTCTGGTCACAAACTCTCGACCAAATCCCTCATGATTATGCTTTCGAGCAGTAGAGTCCCTGTGGATGCGAACTTTGCGCAAATGTGCCCGGTGTACGATGTTCCGATTGAGACGATGCGGGAGTTTCTTGTAAAACATTTGAATGGATAAATCATGCCCACCCTCACCATCCGACACAAACGACACTGGTTCGAGCCGAGGCTGCCGCACGCGGTGTTCCTGAACGGCTACTTTGCGGGTATGCTGAAGGACGACCGGCTGCGGGGCGAAATCCCTCCGGGCAATTACGCGCTGCGGGTGCAGTTCGGCGGACGAATCCCGATCGGCAAGAAAGGCAAGAGCATCGACTTGTCGCTTTCCGCGACGGAGCAGGTGGAAGTCCCCGCAATTGGCGAGGTGGTCTGCGAGTTCCACGACCGCGAGCGGCTGTGGAACATCCTTTTCGACATCGACCTTGTGCTATGGGTAGTGTCGTGGTTTGTCACCATGCCCCCGGTTTACAAGATCCTGTCGGATGCGTTTTTCGTGATATGGTTGGTGCGGTTGGTGCTAATACGGAAGAGATATTACAAGATTGGGACTATCACCACTCCTCCTCTTCCGTAGTCATCTCCAATTTGGTGGCGATCTGAAAATACCGACGGAAAACTTCCGCGCCGTGGCGAAGCGGTTCGGGGGTGTCGGGACGTTGACAAAGATCCTCGCAGAACGTGAAGATCTTCTCGTTTGCGATGACGATGCACTTCACGCGGGCGCGGGTGAGGGCCACGTTCAAGCGGTTCGGACTGTAGAAGAACTCCAAACGGTCCTCCACCTCCGCCGGGTTGGAGTTCGACATGCTATATATAATATAGTCCTTCTCTTGCCCTTGCATCCGTTCCACTGTGTCGATAAACAGCTGGTTGACAATCTTTTCCGAAATAACTTTGTGCTCTAACAACCCCCGTTTGATTTCGCGAATTTGCGCCCGATAAGGACTCATAATCCCGATTTGGTTGACGGACACGCTGTTGCGCAACAGGTCCGACACGATGCAGGCGGTGAGGTCGGCCTCGTAGGGCGAACGCCCCAAAGAGTCGAACTCGTGGTGAACAACCAGTAAGGCACTGGATTCGTGGTTGAGGATTGGCGAGGCTATTTTACAATCGTAGGTGGTGAACTGAACCTTCCGCTCACAGGCGGAACTCAACTGTCCACCATAGAACAGCTGGTTGGGAATCCGTATCAGACTGTCGTTCAGTCGATAAGATTGATTCAGCAAGGTGATGTCGTTCGGATACAAATCGACCAGGCGTTTGAAGATGCTGCAGTCGAAGAACTTGTTGCCGGTGTCCTGCGGCACGATGGGGTCGAGCTGCTGGTGGTCGCCCACGAAGATAAGCCGCCGGCCGCGCATGATGGCGGGCAGCGCGAGCGGGATGCTCATCTGCGCGGCCTCGTCCATGATCACGTAGTCGAACTGCCAGCCTTCCAGCTTCTTGGAGGCGGGCGAACAGAGCGCGAACGGCGTGCCGCCGATGACAAACCCCGCTTTCGAATACTCATCACTGTGTTGATAATCGTACAGTTTCAGCGATTTCTTGCGTGTGATGTGCGGGTTGTGTACGATTTCGTCCGCCTGGTGACGCTCCCCGACCTTCACCACCATGGAGGCATCCTGCAGTTCGGCGGCGATGGCGTTCAGGCAGTTGTTGATGGCGGTGTGCGTGGGCGCGGTCACGAAGACCTTCTTGCCGGACTTCATCAGGTAATAGACGATCTTCGCGATAGTGAAGGTCTTGCCCGTGCCCGGCGGCCCTTGTATCAGGTGGAAGTAGTTGCATACGAAGGACTTGCGGATGGCCTCGTTCTGCGAAGGGTTACCGCACACGGGCGACGGCGACTCGCGGTACCGGTTCCGGAACTGCCCGGTGAGGAACCGTTCGAGGTGGTCGCAGAAGTCGGGGTTGCCGTAGAGGTTCTCCCACGTGGCGTGGAGCAGCCGTTGTGTGATATCGGTGTTCACGGCGTTGACCTCCCAGCCGTCGCGTGGGTAGCTCCTGATGTCTAAGAGGTTGTGCTTCACCTCGAAGGCCCCGGAACGCAGGGTGAAGTCGTTCACGTCGTCGCGTTCAATCTCCATGAGGAAGCTGTGCGGCCCGTGGCTGAGGCGCACCTGCGTGCCCTCGCGGAACTTGGAGATGTTGTTCTCGCAGTGGATGCGCACACGGTCGATGTAGCGCATCGTGCCGGTTGGCGCGGGCGTGAACCGTGTGGGCGGCCCGTCGAAGAACTCGAACTCCGCGTGCAGGTTGGTCATGGTGTAGCCCCGGCTCACGCGCTCCTGCAAGGGCCTGCTCATGAGTTCGTTGTATTCTTGGTCCTGGCGTTGCTGCTGGATGTCGATGGCGGAGGATAGTTGTTGTAAGAAAGTCATAGTCTGTGTTTTTGTCTTCGGCCCCACATTGCGGCTTCGCCTTATGTGGGGTTAATTGCGCTTCGCGCGTTTTGTCCCTTCGGGACTGCTTATGGAATTTTCTTAATTCTTAATTCTTAATTATGCATTATAATGTGCGCTGCGATCATCTCCCGCACCTCCTCGATGCGGTAGTCGGAAAGCTTGATGGGGTAGTAGCGGTCGTAGTCCGGATGCAAGACGCAGAGAATCATGGACGAAATCTTCATGCCGTATTCGGTTTCGAGGATGAATTTGTAGAAGCTCTGTTGGAGTTCGTAGTGGTAGTAGCTGGAGTTGTCGAGGTGGGAGAGGATGGAGAGGCCGCGGCCGGTGCCGTATTTCTTGGGGTATCCGTCGATGATGAGGTTCTTGCTGCGCTTCCAATCGACCATCACGAAGGTGCCGTCGGGCTTGCGGAAGAGGGCGTCCACGGTGCCGGCGATGCCGTACTGCGGCAGCGTGACGATCTTCTCGGCATCGTAAAAGGCGAGCCCGCGCCGCAGGATCTGCTCCTCGTGGAACTTCCGGAAGAGCCGGAACTCCTTGAAGTCCTCCTCGTGCGGTTTCCCTTTGAGGAAGTATTCGATCTGCTGGTGCATGAAGGTGCCGCGCTCGGAAGGTTCGAGCATTTTGCGGACAACCTCCTCGCGGCTCTTGCCCGATTCGGCCATGAACTTCTGGATATACGCCTCTTCGTCGAAAAAGGGGAAGAACTTCTCGATGAGGGTGGTCACGGAGGTGTAGTCGGCTGTGCCAGTCTGGTTGCGGGCGTCGGCATAGGTGTGCGTGGCCTCGCTGAAGACGATGGCGGGACGCTGTGCCTGTGGGGTGGGAGTCTGTGCCGTCGCGATGGCGTGTACGAGCGTCGGCAAATGGTCGGGACAGTCGAAGGTCTGGATCTGCAGGTACTTCTCGCGGACGAGGTTCTTCTCCATGTTCACGGCTTCCCGCTGTGTCCATCGTTTTTCGGGCGTGACACGGCATCGGAGCTCGTCGGAGGTGCCTCGCAGTTGTGTCACAATCTGTTGCAACAAATCCACGCAAGCCTCGGGCTGCTCGCGCACCTGCCGCTCGGTGAACCGCACCACCGTCCAGCCACAGTCGTTGAAGTAACCGTCGCGAATCCCGTCCTTGCCCTCCGTGTAGTGCATTGGAAACCGGTACCATCCGTGATACGGTGCGTCAATCTCCACGTCCACGAAGATACCTTCGGCCTCGTCCACCAGGGCGATGGCGGGCTCGTAGGGGATGGCGCGGCAGGGAACATCCAATCGCACATTATTTCGCAATAATGCTTTTAACTCGCTGTTGTTTAATGTGTTGAAAAAATATCCGTCGGAAAAACCGCGGATGTCAGAACGAACGGGTTGCGGCGGGGTGGTTGTGGCGGACTCTGTTGGCCATGAAATGATGGGGTATGATGTTTTCATTCCTCCTCCCACTTTTCCAGCACAATCCCGAAGCTTTCCACGCCTTCCACCTCGTCCTCGCGCATTCCCTGCGTGACGGTGAAGATGTATTCGCCGTTGTAGGGGAAGCGCACCTTGGGCTGGAACAGGAACTTGTTGTCCTTGAGCCGTCCTTGGCCGCGGCCGGTCCAGTTGCCAAACTTGTCGCAGAGAATGAAGCCGAGGGTGTCCTGCTCGCAGTGGCCGTCGGGGTACTTCGTTTTCATGAAAACGTAGAAGTTCTGCGTCTCGAAGTCGGTGGTGTTGCGCAGATGGATGTACATGTTGAAGTACTGCATCGAATCTTCGATGTTTACCTTGAAGTAGAGCGGCTTATCGACCGCCCACTTCTCATGCGGGAGCGTCTTGATATCGCTGTAGTAGGTCTTGCGGTTGCAGCTTGTGCATAACAGCAGCACAAACAGACAGATTGCCAAGTATATCCGTTTCATAATCATACAAGTTATTCTTACCACGTTCTTTAGATGGAGTAATTTCCCCCTTTAGGGGGGGTAGGGGGGTAGGAATCTGCGATGTTTTTGAGTTCCTCGGCGCTCACATTGCCGCCTTCCTCCATCTTCTTCTGGTTGACGACAGCGAAACTTTCGAGGTTTTCGGGCATTTTGCCCTGCTCGTTCATCTTGATGATCTGTTTCACGCGGTCAAGAGGGATGGAGAAGAGGTTGTTGGGGTCGTCCTGATAGGAATACCACACCAGTTTCTTGAAGATGTCGATTTTGTTGTAGATGCCCTTGCCTTTCTGGGTTTTGAGCACCGCGTGGGAGGAGGGGAACTCCTTGAGCTCGCGCTGATAGGTCTCCTGTTCGAAGTTGAGGCAGCATTTGAGCTTGCCGCACATGCCGGCGAGCTTCTGCGGGTTGAGGGAGAGCTGCTGGGTGCGGGCAGTGCTGGTGGAGACCGACTGGAAGTTGGTGAGCCACTGCGAACAGCATAGCTCGCGGCCGCAAGAACCGATGCCGCCTAACCGCGCCGCCTCTTGCCGCACGCCGATCTGCCGCATCTCGATACGGATGTGGAACTGCTCGGCCAAAATCTTGATGAGCTCACGGAAATCCACACGCTCCTCGGCGGAGTAGTAGAAGATGGCCTTCGTTCCATCGCCCTGGTATTCCACATCGTTGACCTTCATCTTCAGGTCGAGGTCCCATGCCGTGTAGCGCGATGAGAGCATCGTGGTGTACTCCTTATCGACGGTGGCGATCCATTCTTCGATGTCGGCGTAGCGGGCGTGGCGGTAGAGCTTCTTGGTGACGTTCTCAACCTTTACGCGCTTGGCCTGCATCTGCCGCTGTACCTGCAGACCGAGCATGGAGATGATGCCGATGTCGTGGCCCGGGCTGGATTCCACAGCCACGATGTCGCCCACCTTGAACGCGATGTTCGGGGGCAGCAGGTAGAAGTCCTTGTGGCTGTTTTTGAACCGCACCTCCGCGATGGGGAACTCCAGATAATCGAGACCGATTTCGAGGTTGTCCATCCAGTTGTAGGAGGGTAGTTTGCAGGAACTGTACTGGTATTGGGAGCAGTGGGCGCTCTCGGGGTTGGGGGTGTCCTTCAGACCGCGGGTGTGGAAGATGTTGCCGGCAATCTTGTCGGCCTCGTAAGAGACACCCGTGCGGATGTCCATGTCGAGGTAGGGTTCCCAGTCTTCGCCGGCGGGCACGTTGCTTTCGAGATCCTGCTTGTCGATGGGCGCGGTTTTCTTGCGCATCATCTTGGTGATTTCCTCCAGTTCCTCGGGGGTCATCGTGTCGAAATACTCGCGATCCTCCTCGGACTCGTCTTCGCTGTGCTCTAATGACGGGTCTTTGAGCAGCCGTTCGCCCTTGGCCTTGCTTTTCTCGCGGCGGCGGTTGTTGTCCTTGCGGTTACCGTTACCGTTACCATTCTGACCTTTGTTGTTGCCATTCTGGGACTTGCCGCCGTTCTCGCCTTTTGCAGGCTGACCCTGCGTTTGGGGCGTGTTGTCCTTCTCTTTGGCAGGTTGCTCCTGCGGCTTGTCCGGTTTCGCCTCGTTTTTCACGGGGGCGGTCTCAACTTTCTTATTGTCAGCTATATTTGCGTTTGCGTTGTTCTCTCTTTGAGGGCCCGCTCCGTCGTTTCTGCGGTGGTTTCTTCGTCTGTCGTTGTCGTTTCTCATTCCAAAAAATTTAAGCGGCAAAGATACAAATTTTTTAGGCAAGAGGCATAAGGCAAGAGGCAAAAGATTACGTTGTCAGATATAAGGGGGAATACGTGTGATACGTTGAGATAGATTATCGTTTCACCACCTTTCGGACGGCCACCACGTTGCCATCCGCCACGGCCTTGATGAAATAGACGCCGGCGGCGTAATGGGAGAGGTCGATTTGTGTGGTTTGTAGAGACGCAAAATTTTGCGTCTCTACCTCGTTACAAAAGTCTTAATATGTCGTATGTCATTATTCCCTTAACTCTACTGACTGCCGCCTAAAACACATATCTCACATGCACCAAAATCTGCCATGTGGGAGGACAAATTGTTGTAGTATGACCATGTGGAGGGGGTGAAGGTGTATTTCTCGTCTTTGTACTCCAGCACCACTTCGTTGTCGAGCTCCTTGTAGGCGCCCCACTTGCTGCAGAACAGGTTGGCGAGGTTGTTGAAATCGATTCCGACATCGAGGGTCTGCCTGTGCCCGTTGACATTGAAATAGATCTCCTGATCGATCTTGAAGTTGATGCGGTTCACCCAAGGGGATTTGCCGCCGTTGCGCATGGAATATTCGCCTCTGTGCTTGTTGAGGTACGGGTCGTTCGTGATGAACTCCTCGAAGGCGGCGCGGTTCTCCTCGGAGACGAAAGGCATGGCGGCCAGTTCGTCGGCGGTGGGGATGTACATCAGCTGCGAACTGTTCAGCCCGCTGACATTATCGATGAGATAGGAACGGCGGGAGCGGTAGGTGCTGTTGTAGATGCCCATG
>CAJOKR010000067.1 GCA_905235135.1 uncultured Bacteroidales bacterium | reverse complement strand
GTGCTGGTTTGGTGTGTCTTTTTCTCCGAAAAAACGCCACCAAAACGGCACTTGTTGTACATTTTTTTGCGAGACTGGGAAGACTGCCATTCCGCGCAGAGTCTTTATTTACTGGGCGTGGCTAGTTTTGGTGCGGTTGCCGTGTTCCTGGCGGCGTTTTGCGGCAGGAATGCCGCAGCTCCTAATCGGTTGCAAAGATACATTTTTTGTCGTTTGGAAAAAAAATGTATCTTCGCGCTTCTATTTTTGAAATAACAATTTATTGATTGTCAAATAGTTGTATGGCTAAAAGTATATCAAAACTGAGAAATATCGGTATCGCGGCGCATATTGACGCCGGAAAGACCACTTGTTCGGAGCGCATCCTTTACTTTACGGGCGTGAACCGGAAGATCGGCGAGACCCACGACGGGCAGGCCACGATGGACTTCATGAAGCAGGAGCAGGAGCGCGGTATCACTATCGCCTCCGCCTCCATCACCGCAGAGTGGAAAGGTCACCAAATCAACCTGATAGACACCCCAGGTCACGTGGATTTCACCATCGAGGTGGAACGATCCCTGCGCGTGATTGACGGCATGGTGGCTGTGTTCTGCGCCGTGGGCGGTGTGGAACCCCAGAGCGAGACGGTCTGGAACCAGGCCGACAAGTACCGCGTGCCCCGCATCGCGTTCGTCAACAAGATGGACCGTACCGGTGCGGACTTTTCTGAGGTGATTGCCCAGATGGAGAAGTATTTAGGAACCAACGCCGTGCCCATCCAGATTCCGATGGGGGCCGAGAGCGACTTCCAGGGCTGCATCGACCTTGTGAAGATGAAGGCTCTGACCTTTTCCGAGAAAGAAATCTTCGAGAATGAGATTCCTGCCGAGTTCGCTGCCGCTGCGACGGAAGCCCGCAAGAATCTCATCGAAAAGCTCGCCGATTTTGACGATGACATCGCCGAGGCCTATCTCGAAGAGCAGGAAATCAGCGAAGAGCAGATCCGCAAGGCCATCCGCGAAGCCACCATTAAGTTGCTGATTACGCCGGTGTTGTGCGGTGCTGCTTACAAGAACAAGGGCATCCAGCCGCTGTTGGATGCGGTGATCGATTACCTGCCGTCGCCTACGGATCTCGGCGCGGTTGTCGCCCATGACCCCTACGATTCAGAGAAAACGCACACTCGCAACCCGTCGAACAACGAGCCGATAGCCGCGCTCGCCTTCAAGCTCATCAACGACCCGTATGTGGGTCAGCAGACCTTCATCCGCATCTTCAGCGGCAAGCTGACGAGCGGCATGACCCTGTATAACACCAATAAGGACAAGAACGAGCGCGTGGGCCGCATCTTCCGCATCAAGGCCAAGGAGCGCGAGGAGATTTCTGAGGCTGGGGCCGGCGAGATTGTCGCCCTCGTGGGCATGAAATACACCCGCACCGGTGATACGCTCTGCGACGAAAAACAGCCCATCGTTTTGGAATCCATCAACGTGCCGCCCGCCGTCATCGAGATGAAGGTAACCCCCACGGACACGAAGAACCGCGACAAACTCGGCGAGGCACTGGCCAAGCTGAGCAACGAGGACCCCTCCTTCCATGCGCATTACGACGACGAGACTGAGGAGACCATCATCGCCGGTATGGGCGAGTTGCACTTGGAAATCATCGTCGATCGGTTGAAAGACGAGTTCAAGGTGCCGATTGAGGTCGGTGCCCCGAGCGTATCCTTCCGCGAAACCATTACGCAGCCGTTCGAGGGCAATTACAAGCATGTGAAGCAGACGGGCGGTCACGGACAGTTCGCGCACACGGTCATCCGTTTCGAGCCGAATCCGGGTAACGGGTTCGAGTTCGTGGATGTGAGTAAGGGCGGTGTCGTACCGAAGGAGTACATCCCCTCCATCGAGAAAGGTTTGCGTGCCGCCATGGAGAAGAGTCCGTTGGCGGGCTATCCCGTGGTGGATGTGAAGTGCGTGCTCGTCGATGGCAATTACCACCCCGTCGATTCCAGCGACATGGCCTTCCAACTCTGTGCGGCTCAGTGCTTTAAGACCGCCTACAACAAGATGGCGCCCGTGCTGATGGAGCCGGTGATGAAGGTGGAGGTGAACACGCCGGACGAGTACATCGGCAACATTACCCGCGACATCACCAAGCGCCGTGGTCGCATCGAGAACATGCGCCGCTTCCGTAAAGGTTCGCAGAAACTCGATGGTTTCATCCCGTTGATGGAGATGTTCGGCTACGCCACGGCCCTGCGAAATGTCACCAGCGGCCGCGCCAACTACTCCATGGAGTTTTTCCAGTACATGAAGATGCCCGCCGCGAAACAGGAGGAGGTTGTTGCGGAACGACGGAAAGCGTAAACAACAAAAAAGGCGCGACATTGTCGCGCCTTTTTTGTTGGAAGTAATATGGATTAGCCTCCGATTTGTCTGCGGATGAAGCTCACGCAGCCGAGGTCTTTGTCCATTCTCTTGATGTAGTCGCCGACGCTTTCTTTACCGTCGCCGCCCATCGCGAGCACTTGGTATTTCAGTGTGCTCTCCTTGAAGAATTTCACTAAACGACCTTGGGCAATCTGTTGGATCTGCTTCTCGTTGAGGTTGGCGGCTGCCTTTTCGGCTTCCTCAACCTTGATCTTGCGGGCTTGTTCAGCCTGCTCCTCGGTGATCCAACCCTTGGCCATGTTGGAGTTGATGTGATCGTCGCTATCGACGTGAGCGGGGTTGATGCCGGCTTTGTGCAGGGCGGAATCAACAGCTCTTTGAACCATTTCGAGGCGGGTCTTCTCAACACCGACGGCCAGCTCTTTATCCTTCACATCTTGCGGGATGGCATTCTCGTCGAGGGCGACGGGAGCCATAGCGGCAATGTGCAGGGCAACGTTGTGAGCGGCTTCGGCGGCCTTCTCACCGGGCTTGTTGAAACCAACCAGCGTGGCGATGTGGTTGCCCATGTGGTTGTAAGCCTCCACGTATGCGGCCTCAAGCACCTGATAGTCGGGGCATTCGATCTTCTCACCAGTCTTGCCGGTCAGTTCGGTCAGCTTTTCAGCAACCGTCATGCCGTCAACCTGCATGTTGAGGAGGTCTTCCTTGGTCTTGATGTCAGCGGCCATCGCTTTGTCGAGGACGCTGTCGGTGAAGTTGACGAACTCGTCGCCTTTGCCCACGAAGTCAGTCTCACAGGCCATGACGAGCATGTAGCCTTTGGTTCTGTCGGCGTTGGTCTTGGCGATGATGCGGCCCTCGTTGGAGGAGCGGTCGGCGCGTTTGGCGGCCACTTTCTGACCTTTCTTGCGGAGGATGTCGCGTGCTTTTTCGAAGTCGCCGTCAGCCTCGACGAGCGCCTTCTTGCAGTCCATCATACCGATGCCGGTCTCTTGTCTCAGTTTGTTGACATCTGCAGCTGTGATATTAGCCATATTGTTGAATGTTTTTTTCGGTGATTAAAATTATTCGTTGTTTTTGCGGGACACTCTTCTGCGTCTGCCGTCGCGGTTTTCGTTCTCCTCGTCGTTCTCTCTTTCGGCATTCTCAGCGTTCATTTCCGCGATTTCCTCTTCCATGCGGTCCTTGTTCATCTCGCGCTCGGCTTGTCCTTCGCGGATAGCGTCGCAGATAGCTTTGAGGACCACGGCGATTGACTTGGATGCATCGTCATTTGCCGGGATGGGGTAGTCCACCGTGCGCGGGTCGGAGTTGGTATCGACGATAGCGAAGGTGGGGATGGCGAGCTTGCGGGCCTCAGCCAGGGCGATGTGCTCCTTCATGATATCCACGATGAAGACGGCTGCGGGGAGGCGGGACAGGTCGCTGATAGAACCCAAGTTCTTCTCCAGTTTGGCGCGCTCACGGCTGATTTGCAGACGCTCGCGTTTGGAGATGTTCTGGAATTGGGGGCTCTCGATCAGGCGGTCGATGTCGCTCATCTTTTTGACGGCCTTGCGGATGGTGAAGAAGTTGGTGAGCATACCGCCGGGCCAGCGCTCGGTCACGTAGGGCATGTTAACCTCCTTGACCATGTTGGCGACGGTCTCCTTGGCCTGTTTCTTGGTGGCCACGAAGAGAATCTTGCGGCCGGAGCGTGCGATGCTCTTGGCAGCATTGCAGGCCTCGTCCAGCTTACCCATGGTTTTGTAGAGGTCGATGATGTGGATGCCGTTCTTCTCCATGAAGATGTACGGCGCCATGGCGGGGTTCCATTTACGTTTCAGGTGTCCGAAGTGACAGCCCGCTTCTAATAATTCTTCAAATTGTACGTTTGACATTTTTTTTTATTTGTTTACGTTCTTAAAAGCAACGGTGGAGTAGTCCTACGCGGGAATCTTCACCGTTTCGATACTAAACACTGTCCAAGCAAAATTCCGATTAACGTTTGGAGAATTGGAATCTCTTACGGGCCTTGGGCTGACCGGGTTTCTTACGTTCAACCATACGCGGGTCGCGGCGCAGGAATCCTTGGGCTTTGAGGGCCGGACGGAGTTCGGGGTCGATCTGGGTGAGGGCCTTGGCGATAGCCATACGGAGAGCCTCGGCCTGACCGGTAACGCCACCGCCGTCGAGGTTAGCCTTGATGTCATACTGACCCATCAGGTTAGCCACTTGGAGGGGTTGCTCGACCTTGTACTGCAGGGTGGGAACGCAAAAATATTCCTTATAGTCACGGTTGTTGACCATGATTTGGCCGCTGCCGGCTTTCATGTAGAGGCGCGCGACGGCGGTTTTTCTTCTGCCTAATGTATTGATTACTTCCATTGTTATTTAATATCCTTAATGTTAATGACTTTGGGTTGTTGGGCCTCATGCGGATGGTTGGGTCCCACATAGACATGGAGGTTGCGGAAGAGCTGAGCACCGAGTCTGTTCTTGGGAAGCATGCCCTTGATGGCGTGTTCCAGAATGCGGCGCGGGTCTTTGCGCATCAACTCTCTCGGGGTAGCGAAGCGCTGACCGCCGGGGTACGTCGTGTGGTGGACATAGAGCTTGTCCGTCCATTTTTTGCCGGTGAACTTCACCTTCTCTGCATTGATGATGATCACATTGTCACCGCAGTCGAAGTGAGGTGTGTAATAAGGCTTGTTTTTGCCTTTCAGAATGCGTGCCACCTGTGTAGCAAGGCGGCCCACAACCATCTCCTGGGCGTCAACGACTACCCATTCTTTCTTGACGATTTTCTCATTCGCCGAAATTGTTTTGTAACTTACTGCATCCATTTTTTCAGTTTTGACATTTTTTTGTGAGAGACATCTTCACCCATATCTCTCTGATTTCTAATTTTTTTCCTTTGCTAACTTAAGGATAATAATCGAGATTTTTTAAGCGCGCAAAAATAGACTTTTTTTCGATATATTCAAGGGGTGTTGAAAAATAATTTTTTCCCGAAAAAAAAGAGACGCGGCCCCGCCACATCTCTGCCTTTACGCATCGCTTATTCATCATTCATCATTCTTAATTCATAATTCTTCATTAAAAGTCGTACCCCGCGCCCACGTAAAACCCTATTTCCTTGTAGTTCTTGCTGTTCCAGTGGATGTTCGCCTGGATTGGGCCGAACTTGGTCTTGTAGGCGACTTTCAGACCGGTGCCGAGAATCGCGTGCTCGCTCATCCCGTTGATGTTGCCGTCGTGCATCGCGTCCACAATGAGGGAAAGATACAGATTCTTGTAAACCTTGAAACGGAAGTCCAAATCCACCATCGTGAGGAAATCTATGCAGTTGGTGACCCCGTTGAAGCCGATGAACGGCATCTGGTGGTCGTAGTAACGCCCTTCCATCACGCCGCCCACGTAGTTGTACATGTCGTCATTGCCGTCGGCCCAGCCGAAAATGTAGCGGCCTCTCAAGGCGGGGATGATGTGGAAGAAACGACATACCTGGATGGCCCCTTCGACGCTGGCGGATGCGTAGTGTGTGTTCTTGAAATTATAATCATAACCTGCCGTTACACGAAGACCTCTGTCCGGAAAATAACGGTCGCTGAGATTGTCGTATGCAAAACGGAGATAGAAGTAAGGGTATATTGTCTTCCAGTTCCACCCTTTTGTGTGGCCCAGTGAGGAGAAATAGTTGTAGTACGTTTGCTGCTCAAGGCGGACACCGGCTCTCAGGTTGATGCGGCTCCAATGCGTGTCGGCCAAGTAGAGGTCGAGAACGTTCCTCCAAGTCTGCTGTAAATACTCTTCGGCCTCGTATTCGCTGGATTCATCGTCTTGGTCGTCGAAGGTGTAGTTAAAGTCGAAGCTGAAGGCGCCCTTCATGGTGCGGAACTGCGATTTCAGCGCCACACCGACCATGGGACCGACGATGGGGGTGTAATGGTAGTCGAGCTTCAGGTACGGCGACTGGGAGAGACGCGCGGTGACATCGAATACCGAACCGTAGATCTTGTTGCGGCCAAAACCGCCGTTCACGAGGATGGAAATCCACTCTTCGGTGTCCGCCCGCACTCCGATGCCGAGCGAGTTGGGCGCGCGTTTCTGACAGTTGTACACCAGTTTGTAGCTTGAGCCGTCGGGTTCAGGGAGCAGCTCGTAGGTGACCTGCGAAAAGGCCATGGTGCCGTAGATGGTGGCCTGCTCCAGCTCGATGTCCTCCTTGTCGCAGTATTCCCCGGGCGAGATGTGGATTTTATCCTTGAAATAGCGCATCTCTTTCTCTGAAATGCTGTTGTATTCCACCGAGGAGATTTTGATTTTCGTCTTGCTGATGTCCAGCGCCTTCTCGTTCCGCAATTTGCGCTCTTTGTGGCCTAAGATGCGGGACAGACTGTCGATTTCTCTCGTGTGGGCGACGGCCGCGTCATAGCCGATCTGAATCATTTTGCTGATCTCCTCCGTGCCGAAGCTCAGGGAGGTGTACCCCGTGAGGTCGGGCGTGATATAGACGGTGCTGTTTTTCATGGCGCGGTTGTGCGCCTCCAGACTGCCGGAGTATTGGGTGGTCTGCAGCAGCACGTCCGCGATGTTGTTGATTTCGCTGTGCTCGCGGGGCATGTAGAGCTCCACGCCGATGATGATGTCCGCGCCGGCAGCTTTGGCCACGTCAACAGGGAAGTTGTTCTTCGTGCCGCCGTCTGAGAGAATCATCGAATCGACGCGCACCGGACGGAAATAGCCAAGGATGGACATGGTGGAACGCAATGCCGAGATCAGTGAGCCGGAAGTCCAATGCTTCTCTTTCTGGGTCGCGATTTCCGCCGCCACACAGCAGAACGGGATAGGAAGATCCATGAAGTCTATGTCGCCTTGATAACCCACGGTCGCGGAGCTCATCATGTTGTATATGTTCAGTCCGTTTTTCACTCCTGTCGGGAGGCTTTTGATGAACTTGTTTTTGTTGAAGGGGAAATCGAGGAGATAGGTGGAATTGTAGCGTTTCTGGTCGTAACTGTAGTATTCCATCGGGATGTTGTCGCTCATCATCACATTCCAGTCGATGCCGCGGATGAGTTGGTCGATTTCATCGGCGGAATAGCCCATGGAGTAGAGTCCGCCCATGAGTCCGCCCATGCTGGTGCCCGCCACGAAATCAACGGGAATGCCCTTTTCTTCGAGGAACTTCATCACACCGATATGCGCGGATCCGCGTGCGCCGCCGCCCGCCAGCACCAGGGCAACGGTGGGACGGTGCTCTTTCTCTCGGATTTCGGCGAAGTAACGGTGCGTCTTCTCGAAAAAGATGGAGTCGCCTTTCGGGTCGTAACTGACGTTGACCAATTCGCTGTTCTGCCCCAAGACCCCGCTGCATACAGTGCACAGCATCATCGCGGTCAGTATGCTTTTGATTTTGCTGTTCATATAATAATATAAGGATAATAATATATAGAATGTCTAATGTCTATTGCCTGATGCATATTCATGGTTCTATTCGTTGTCGCACAAACAATTTCCGCGTCACGGCGAAGAACATCGCGACGCCGGCGAGATGGATGCCCACCACGCTCCAGAATGCGGCGGAGTAGCCGAGATATTCCGCGATCACGCCGCCGAGCACGATGCCCAGGCCCATGCCCAGGTCCCAGCTGGTGAGCAGGGTGGAGTTGGCGGTGCCGCGTTCGTTGTGGTTGGCCACGGAGATGATCATGTTCTGGAAGGCGGGCCATAAATGCCCGTTGCCGAGTCCCACCAAGATGGCGGAGGCGTAGAAGCAGACGGGATGTGTGGAGATGATGAACACGGTGTAGCCGACGGTTGAGATGAGGATGCCGGTGCCCGCGTGACGGATCAATTTTCCCTCTCTTAGCGATTTGCCGCCCTGCAGCCGCGAGAGGATCAGTCCGCCGGAGAGCAGCAGGAAGAATGTGCCCGAGCCGCTGGTGATGCCGAGCGTCTCTTTGGCGTAGATGGCCAAGTAGTTGCTCAGTATGCCGTAGCAAAGGGCGAAGAACACCATGTTCGCGCCGATGTACCAGCCTTTGAGGAGGATGAACCGGTCGAGGGAAATCTTCTTTTTGTCGGCTACGGGCGGGCGGTGGGGCAGTTTCACCGAGGCGGCGATGACTGTGCTCAGCAGCGCGAAGAGCAGGGCGACGACGAACAGCACGTTGAAGTTGTCGAAGTATTTGTAGAGGGCGATGCCGACGGTGGGCGCGATGGCCGTGGCGATGTTGTTGCTCAGCCCGTAGTATCCGATGCCTTCGTTGCGGCGCGAGGAGGGCAGTACGTCGATGGCGACCGTGGAGTTGGCCACGGTGCTTGCCCCGAATGGACCGCCGTGGAGGGTCCTCACCACCGCGAAGAGGATTAGCGTGCCAGCCACTAAATAGAGTCCGTAGAACATGAAACTCAGCACCATGAAGAACACCAGCACTTTCTTGCGGTCGAAAGAATCTACGATGTAGCCGCTGAAGGGGCGGAACAACAGTGCAGCTACGGCGTAGCCCGACAACACCAGCCCGATTACGTCTTTGGTTGCGCCGAAGTGCTCGCTCAGGTAGATGGGTAGCAGTGGCGTAAGGATATAAAAGGCGAAGAACAGCGAAAAGTTCGCCGCCATCACCTTAACGTATTCCTTGTTCCAAAGTTTCTCTGATGAGGAGGGAGACATGTAGAATGATGAATAAGATGGGGTGTAGGGGCGAATAACCATTCGCCCCTGCCGCATTGAATGTTGTTATTGTTTGATCAGTTTCAAATTGATGATTCGGTTGCCGGTGAAGACCTTGACGATGTACATGCCGGTGGGTAGCGTCGTGACATCAAGTTCGGTGCTCGTGCCCTTCATCACCAGTTTGCCGCGCATGTCGTGGAGTTCCACGGAGACCGGATCGGTGTCCAGCCCGATGATGCGGCTGAGGTTTTGGGTCGGGTTCGGAGCGAGATAAACGGCGGTCACCTCGTGATTGTCCACGCCAACGCTGGTGGTCAGGTGCAGCGTCACCACACTGTCGCAGCCATTTTCGGCGGTGAGCGTCTGCACGTAGTCGCCCGATGCGCAGTAGCTCTGCCCGTTCCAGATGTAGCAGCTGTCGGAAGTCTCGATGGTGATTTCGGCGGCGACCGGTTGGTTAATCGTCAGGTGCAGGGTCACGACGGAATCGCAGCCTGCTTGATTGGACATATAGGCCGTATAATCACCCGATTGGGAGTAAGCCTCACCCTGCCAGGTGAAGTTCTCGCAGGCCACGGCGGTAGTGTCGCCGTAGGTGGTGTGGTTGACGGTGAGGTGGAGGGTGACGACGGAATCGCAGCCCGCCGCATTGATAATCGTTCGGCTCCATTCGGTCGATTCGGTTAGCGTTTCCCCGTACCACTCGAAGCTGTCACATGCCACGGCGGTAGTGTCGCCGTAGGTGGTGTGGTTGACGGTGAGGTGGAGGGTGTCCACGCTCTCGCAGCCGTCAGCGTTCTCGTAGGCGAAAGTGTAGGTGTCTGACTCGGTGTAGGTCTGCCCGTGCCACTCGTAGCTCTCGCAGGAAGTGACAGTCTCGGCATTGTGCGTGCCGTGGTTAATCGTCAGGTGAAGAGTTACCACGCTGTCCGCGCCGTGGATGTCGGAATACAGCCGCTCGTATTCGCCGGATTCGGTGTAAGTGATGCCGTCCCAGAAGAAAGACTCGCAAGCCGTGGCGGCAAACTCGTTAGAGGAGGAATAGTAAACCGTAAGGAAGAGAGTGTCAACTTGCGTGCATCCGTTGTCGTCGGAGTGGATGTAGTAGTAGGTGCCCGACTGGTTATACGTCTCGCCGTCGCCGTCGGCCCAGATGAAGGAGTCGTAAGCGGTCTCGGTGAATGAGAGGTGCACGGGGTTGTGGATAGTCAGGTGCAAAGTATCGACCTGCATGCAGCCGTTGGCGTCCTCGACTGTAGGTGTGGTCGCCGGAGGTGGTGTAGGTGGCTCCGTCGCCGTCCGTCCAAGTGTAGGATTCGCACTCGGTAACGGTGATGGCCGTGTGCACGGGATTGTTAATCGTCAGGTGCAAAGTATCGACCTGCGTGCAGCCATGGGCATCCTCGTGACTGTAGGTGTGGTCGCCGGAGGTGGTGTAGGTTTGCCCGTCTCCGTCGGTCCAGGTGTAGGAGCCGCATTCGGTAACGGTGATGGAGGTGTGCACGGGGTTGTGGATGGTCAGGTGCAAAGTATCCACCTGCATGCAGCCGTGGGCATCTGTGTGACTGTAGGTGTGGTCGCCGGAGGTGGTGTAGGTGGCTCCGTCGCCGTCGGTCCAGGTGTAGGATTCGCACTCTGTAACGGTGATGGCAGTGTGCACGGGGTTGTGGATGGTCAGGTGCAAAGTATCGACCTGTGTGCAGCCGTTGGCATCCGTGTGACTGTAGGTGTGGTCGCCGGAGGTGGTGTAGGTTTGACCGTCTCCGTCGGTCCAAGTGTAGGAACCGCACTCGGTAACGGTGATAGCGGTGTGCACGGGATTGTTAATCGTCAGGTGCAAAGTATCGACCTGCGTGCAGCCGTGGGCATCCTCGTGACTGTAGGTGTGGTCGCCGGAGGTGGTGTAGGTGGCTCCGTCGCCGTCCGTCCAAGTGTAGGATTCGCACTCGGTAA
>CAJOKR010000066.1 GCA_905235135.1 uncultured Bacteroidales bacterium | reverse complement strand
TGTCGCAAGTTGACCGAAACGGGGATTTTGGGTGTCATTTTCAGCGGATTTTTGTCTATAAGAAACTGTGAGTCAGGGAGAAATAATTAGAAGTCCCCTACACTTTTTCGTAGTCCCGCAGTTGGCGTTGCTGCAGGGTGTGCAGCGAAAAGGCCACCGCCAGCACGAGCACCAACGATGTCACCACCGTGATGATGCGAGTCTGTTTCCGCCGCCACGCGGGGTACTCCGCCGCCAACCGTTGGCCGTAGCTTTCCGCCTCGACCCGTCGCCATAATTCGTCAAATTCGTTTTCTGTCATATAGCCATTGATTTTCTTAATTTCTCTTTGATTCTTACCAATCGTACGCTCACATTTTTTTCTGTCATTCCCACTTGCTCGCCAATCTCCTTGTAATCGTAGCCCTCTAATTGCAAGCGTACGATGGAACGGTCAGGCTCGTTCAGCAGTGCAATCCGCTCATGCAGTTCCCTAAGTAGGCTGCGGTCTTCTTCTACGGCTTCGTAATTCTCCGGGAGCTCCTCTGTCTCCTTCACGCGTCGCAGGCAGTCAATCACAGCATTGCGCCCAATCTTCCAGATTAACGCCGCTTGAGGAATCCCTGACAAAGAGAGTAGCCGCTCGTGGTCGCGCCACAATGCCACTGTGGCCTCCTGCAACAGGTCATCTATTTCCAGCCCCCGGCGGACATAATGCCGACAGAGCGAAAACAGCAGCCCTCGATGGCGATGGAGCATATCTTCGAAAGGATCCTTCGGTCTCACAGATATAATAACGCAAAAACCAAGCCAAATACTACATCGGGGTGAAAAAAAATTTTTACCTTTGCCGCCATAAATTCCTACCACGATGAGATCATTCGGAAGTGACAATCATTCGGGAGTGCATCCTGCTATATTAGAGGCAATTGCCGCGTGCAATGCCGACCACGAAATCGCTTACGGCGACGACACCTACACCGCCCGTGTGCGGGACCTTTTCAAGAAACAGTTCGGCGAGACGGCGGAGGTTTTCCCTGTCTTCAACGGTACCGGTGCCAACGTGGTGGCCCAGCGCGCCTGCGTGCGATCGTTCAACAGTATCCTCTGCGCCGAGACCGCCCACATCGCCGTCGATGAGTGCGGCGCACCCGCCTTCATGACCGGCGCCTCGCTGGTTTCTATCTCTACACCCGACGGCAAACTCACCCCAGAACTCATCCGCCCGCACCTCACCAACTGGGGCTTCGAACACCACTCGCAACCCAAGTCCGTATATATCTCGCAATGCTCGGAACTCGGCACGGTCTATACCTGCGAGGAAATCCGCGCCATCGCCGACTTCATCCACCCCTTTGGCATGTACCTGCACCTCGACGGCGCCCGTATCGCCAACGCTGCCGTGACCCTCGGCAAGAGCTTCAAGGAGATGACCACCGACTGTGGTGTGGATATCGTCAGCTTCGGGGGCACGAAAAACGGGATGCTAATGGGCGAGTCCGTTGTCGTCCTGAATCCTGCGCTGGTGCCCGAACTCAAGTACCACCGCAAGCAGTGCGCCCAACTCAGCTCCAAGATGCGCTACCTCAGCGCCCAGTTCATCACCTACTTGGAGACCGGCCTCTGGCGGGAGAACGCCGCGCACGCCAACGCGCAGGCGCAGAAGCTCCGTCAGCGCATTACTGCCCTCATCGGCGATGTCTTCACCCAATGCACTGACGCCAACATCCTGCTGCTCAGGCTCCCGCGCCCCCTCGCCGACCGCCTCGCAAAGACCACCTTCTTTTACTATTGGAACGAGGCCGACGACGAAATCCGGCTCGTCACTTCGTGGGACACGACGGATGAGGACATCGAAAGAGTGATTGCAGCGTTAAGCTGACACTATATTCCTTAAGCAGCCCATTCCCCTCCTTTGGAGGGGTACCCGAAGGGCGGGGTGGTAAAGCAACAAACGAAAATGACAATGAAACGTATAACCCTAATCATAACCCTTTTCGCTCTCACGCTCTGTCTCCACGCCCAGCGCGACTCCTTAGTCTTCGTGAACGGCAACTGGCAGACCGACACCCTCGACGGGATGATCTTGCGGCAGTGCCGGTTCGAGGAGCAGCAGCTGTTCGCCTCGAACCAGCAGATTTTCGTGCTGGAAATCCCTGACACGGCGGACTATACGCTGCGTTTCGCGCATGAGCCGCGTCGCACGAAGACCTCCGAGATGGCCCGCAAACACGGAGCTGTGGCGGCCGTCAACGGTTCATACTTCGATATGGACAAGCACTTCCCCATCTGCTACCTGCGCATCGACAGTGTTGATATCGGGGAGAACACCCCCGGCAAGGACACCGTGAACCGCAAATACTACCAGTACGGCACGCTCTGTCTCAACGGCGACAGCGTCCTCATCCTCAAGACCGACTCATCGCGGCATTGGGAGGAATCTCTCCCCTACCCCAACATCATGACCGCCGGTCCGTTGCTCATCTGGCACGACACTCTACAGTACATGCGCGACGACCGCACCTTCGTCACCAACCGCCACAACCGTACGGCCGTGGGCATCCGCGATGACGGCACTATCCTGCTCGTAGTGGCTGACGGACGTTTCAAGGACGCAGCCGGACTTTCCCTGCCGGAACTGCAGCAAATCCTCCGCTGGCTCGGCTGCCACGACGCCCTCAACCTCGACGGAGGCGGCTCCACCACCCTATTCCTGAATATCGGTGATTATCAAGGTGTTGTCAACTGTCCTTCCGACAACGGCCGTCTCGACCACGAAGGGGAACGAGGTGTGTCAAACGCGGTGATGATAATCAAAAATGATGAATAATTTTGTATTTTTGCCCCATCAAAAATTGTTTCACCAAAATCAAAAACTATGGACATTGTAAGCATTATCCTTTACCTGCTCTTCGGCGCAGTGGCTGGCTGGTTGGCTGGCAAGCTGATGAACGGCGGTGGCAACGGTCTGATTGTCAACATTATCGTCGGTATCATCGGCAGTTTCATCGGTGGTTGGCTCATGAGCCTGGCCAACATCCAGAAAGGCGGACTCGTATGGGAGCTCATCGCGGCCGTCGTCGGCGCATGCCTCCTGCTCTTCGTGGTTTCCCTGTTCAAGCGGAAATAACCCGCTACCGACAAAAAAATGATCGTAGAGACGCACGGCCGTGCGTCTCTACTTTTTTTTCTTCTTTCCCTGCTGTTTCTTTTTCCGCTTCTCCATTTTTTCAACGGACTTTAGGTAGCGCTCACGCACGTGGGAGATGTACTCCTTCGTGAACTTCGGGGTGCCGTATCGGGCCATCTTGCCCTCAATATTGGCGGCGCGGCCGTTTAGGTAAGCAGTGGGATGCGCTGGATTCCGTTTCTGCGGACTCGGATAGCAGGCCGTGATCAAGGCCGCTTGGTGCGCCGTAAGTTGCGAGGCATGGCAGTGGAAGTAGGTCTCGGCTGCTTTTTCAGCCCCGTAAATTCCCGGTCCCATCTCAATCACGTTCAGATAGACCTCCATAATGCGCTCTTTCGACCAGAAAGTCTCAATCAGGAAGGTGAAGTAGGTCTCCACGCCCTTGCGCACCCACGAGCTCTTCGGCCAGCAAAACACATTCTTGGCCGTCTGCTGCGAAATGGTGCTACCTCCGCGCTTCCGCCGACCGCTCTTGCGCTCTTCCATCACCGTGTTGAGGGCGATGACATCAAAACCGCGATGCCCAAGGAAGTAATTGTCCTCCGAAGCGATGGCCGCACGGTACATATACGGAGAAATCTTCTCAATCGGCACCCACTTCTTGTGGATGCCCGTGCCGTTCGTAACCGCCTGCACGCATTGGAAGGTCGTCACCGGCGGATTCACCCAACGGTAAAGAATCGGCAGCGCTATACTAATAATAAATAGGATGAGGATGGTTTTACCAAACACCCTCCAAAAATTTCTGCTCTTTGTTGATTTTGACCGTTTTGTCATAATACTACTCATTTATCGTATAAGCCAAGTCTTAAGTCTATAGTCCGAAGTCTTAAGTCCCAAGTCTTAAGTCCCAAGTCTTAAGTCTTAATACAAATCAATCCACTCGTAAGGGTTTCCCATATACGCCAGAAACCGTTCGAAATCGGCACGGGCGACAATCAACGATGCCGTGTTCTCGCACGGGTGGAAGCTCACCCGCTCGGCCTGCTGCAAATGCCGGTCCAAGAAAAGATGCACGTGATGCTCCGTATCGTTGATGAGTCCGAACGGGGTCACCGAACCGGGCTTCACGCCTAAATACTTCATCAGCCGCTGCTCCGAAGCGAAACTCAGCTTTCCCTGGTGCAGCTGCTTCTCAATGTCGTGGATATTCATCTCCTTATCGCAGTCGAGGCAGACCAGATAATGCTGGTTGCCCTTATGGTTGCGGAAGAAGAGATTCTTGCAATGTTTGGCATCGTGGCCGGCCCAGTATTGCTTGGCAATTTCGATGGTCGGGGCGGGCGGATGCTCCAAATATTCGTAAGGAATGTGCAGCTCATCCAACAATTGGTATAGTCTCGGATCTCCATTCATAACACTCAATTTTTTCGGGGCGCAAAAATAATGTTTTTTCCTTTTCCAAAAAATAGTATCTTTGCTGCGGATTTCACCCCGAAAGAACAAACAAATGATTGACATAAAAGAAGTTAACAGTAAGTATGACTTGAGGAGGTTTATCCAATTCCCCCGTGAGCTCTACAAGGGATGCCCCTATTATGTGCCTGCCTTGGACAAAAGTGAGGAACGGTTGCTGACCGAGCACCCTGCCCTGGCGTTTTGCGACCTGCGGTTATGGACTGCCTGGCGAGACGGAAAAATGGTAGGGCGCATCGCGGGCATCATCAACCACCGATGCAACGAAATCAAAGAACAAAAGCGCATCCGTTTCTCGTGGTTCGACACCATCGAAGATCCCGAAGTGGCTAAGGCGCTGTTCAAAACGGTGGAAGATTGGGGGAAATCGCAAGGACTGACGGAAATCTGTGGTCCTTCACGCTATTCCAACATGGAGAAGCAAGCCATGCTGGTGGACGGTTTCGAGCACATCACCTCCATCGGTGCCGACTATAATTACCCCTATTACCCTGAATACATGGATCTTATGGGGTTTGAAAAAGAAGTGGACTACATCCAATATCGGGTAAAAGTCACCCCTGTTTCGGAACGTATCTCCCGTTTGGCGGATCTTTTGGGGCAGAAATACCACGTCCGGCTGCGCGAAATCAAGGACAAGGATCAGCTGAAAAAGGCTGGTTACGAATTTCTCGGGGTGCTGAACGAGAGCTACCAAAGCATCTTCAACTTCATCCCGCTCACCCACGAAGAGATGACCTGGATTATCGACGAGAACCTCTCCGTCGGGATTCTCGACCTGGTATCCTTCCTCGAAGAGGAAAACGGACGGCTGGTCGGCATCGCCATGAGCATTCCCTCGCTGAACCGGGCATTCCAGAAAGCGAACGGCAAAATGTGGCCGTTCGGGGCATTCCACATTCTCCACGACCTCAAAAAGAACACCAACGTCGATCTGCTGCTCACGGGCGTGCTACCCGAATACGCACACACGGGCATCCACGCCATCTACCACAAACAACTGCACGAGGCTTTCCTGAGTCACGGCTTCGAATATGCCTACACCTCGCAACAGTTGGAGAACAATATCGCCGCCCGCATTTGGGAGAAATACGATTCGGAGATTATTGCGAAAAGACGGTGTTATCGGAAAGGGTTGATGGCTTAAGGTTTAGAGTTTAAGGTTTAAGGAATACGGTTTTAGGTATATGGAGAATGTATTGGGATATGCTGTGGTGACGGGCGCGAGCAAGGGTTTGGGCCACGAACTGGCACTGGAATTGGCACGACGCGGATACCCTACCCTATTGGTGAGCTCCACCGAAGCTGTTTCTGCGGTGCGGGAAGCGATTACCGAACAATATCCCGTTGATTGCCAGTCGTTTGTAGTGAATTTGGCCGATGAGAACGAAGCCCGCAAGTGGGCAGAGAAAATCGCCGACGAGTATCCCGTAAGCATCCTCATCAACAACGTAGGTACGGGCGGCAGCCGGGCTTTCGAAACCGCAGATATGGACTATCTGCTTCGAATCCTTCACCTCAACATACTGTGTACCACCATCTTGACAAAGTCCCTACTGGGTAATCTGAAACGAAACACACCCGCCCACATTCTCAACATCGGTAGTATGGCAGGATTTACCCCCACGGCCTACAAGACCGTCTATCCCGCTTCGAAAGCCTACGTCCACGCATTCACGAAGAGCCTGCGAGAAGAGCTGAAAGGCACGGGTGTTTCCGTGACGCTTGCCGCCCCCGGCGCGATGGCCACCAATCCTGAAATCATGCAACGAATTGAGAAACAGGGATTTTTCGGTCGCGCCACCCTCAAATCCACCTCCGACATCGCCCGCAAATACGTGGACGGGATGCTCCGCGGCAAACGCCTCATCATCCTCAACCCGCTCAGCTACCTGCTGACGAAGATTATCCCGGAACGCTGTCGTGTGCGCTGGCTGTCAAAAATCGTGAAACGGGAATTATAACCTTTATCCCCCCAACGTCGAGGTCCACTGCCTCGCCTGCTCACTAATCACTAATCACTGCTCACTAATCACTGCTCACTAATCACTGTTCCATAAAAAATGTACTTTTGCACCTCAAAACCGAACCCATTATGGAAAAGAGATACCTCATCAGCGGCGGCGGCACCGGCGGCCACATTTTCCCGGCCTTAGCCATCGCCAACAAGATCAAAGCGGAGAACCCCGACGCGAAAATCCTCTTCATCGGGGCAAGTGACAAAATGGAGATGCGGCGCGTGCCTGAAGCCGGCTATCCCATTGAGGGACTGGAAATTTACGGCATCCGCCGCGACTTGTCGGGCAACGGGCTCCTCTGCAATCTGCGCCTGCCCGTGGTGATGCTGAAGGCTATGCGCAAGGCCAAGAAGATCATCCGCGAGTTCAAGCCCGACCTGGCCATCGGCGTGGGTGGATTTGCCAGCGGTCCCGCACTGAAAGCTGCCTCCCAACTGGGAATCCCTACGATGCTGCAGGAGCAGAACTCCTACCCCGGCGTCACCAACAAGATGCTGGCCAAGAACGCCAAGGCCATCTGTGTGGCCTACGACGGCCTCGAACGCTTCTTCCCAGCCGAAAAAATCATCAAAACCGGCAACCCCATCCGGAAGGAAATCCTGGAACTGGAACGCAAGAAGCCCGAAGCCTACCAGTATTTCAACTTCAACCCGGAAAAACGGACTGTGCTGGTGGTCGGCGGCAGCCTCGGTGCACGCACCCTCAACCAAACCATGGCCGCCCACCTCGACGAATTCCGCAAAGCCGACCTGCAACTATTGTGGCAGACCGGCGAACAATTCTACAAGAACATCGACCCCAAGCTGTTGGAGCAGCAGGACGAGCATATCCGTATCGTGCCGTTCATCAAGAACATGAACGACGCCTACAGCATGGCCGACGTCATCGTGTCGCGTGCGGGCGCGCTCGCATTGGCGGAGCTCACCCTCGTAGGCGCCCCCACCATCCTCGTGCCGTTCCCCTACGCCGCCGAAGACCACCAGACCTTCAACGCCAAAGCCCTCTCCACCAAGGATGCCGCGCTGCTCGTCACAGACAAGGAAGCGAAAGAGAAATTGGTCCCCACGCTGATGCAATTGGCCGCCGACCCCGACCGTATGACAACCCTCGGCAACAATATCAAACGGTTTGCGCTGCCGAATGCAATTGACCTCATCTACGCGGAAATCGAGAAACTTTCGTGACCGTTTTCCACCCCACGATGTGTTATTAACAAATTTTGTTCATAAAAAAAACGCCTCCCTGTAAAGCACGCAGTCTTAAAAAACGTATTATTGCCACCCGTGGAAGTCATTCTTTTCCCACACTTAACTTTTTAAAAACCAGATAAAAAGAAATAACCTATGGGTGGATTTTTCGGGGTCGTTTCGACCAAACCTTGCATTGCGGACCTGTTTTATGGGGTGGACTATCACTCCCATCTTGGAACGAAACGCGGCGGAATTGCGACGTATCAGCAGGATACCAGGCTTTTCCGCCGTTCTATTCATAATATCGAGAACACCTACTTCCGGACGAAGTTTGCCGACGACTTGGGCAAATTCCAAGGCAACTCCGGCATCGGGGTCATCAGCGACACGGATGCGCAACCCATCGTGGTGAACTCCCACCTCGGCCGGTTTGCCATCTCCACAGTGGGTAAAATCAACAATGTCAAGGAGTTGGAACAAGAGTGCCTCGACTGCAACCAACAGTTTACCGAGCTAAGTGCCGGCGCCACCAACCCCACCGAGCTCGTCGCGCTGATGATTACCCGCAAACACGACTTCGTGGAGGGCATACAATATGTATATAGTAAGGTGAAAGGATCCTGCTCCATGCTCATCCTGACGGAGGACGGCATCATCGCCGCGCGCGACCATTACGGCCGCACCCCCATCGTGATTGGCAGCCGAGATGACGGCCGCGTGGTTGCTTCCGAAAACCACAGCTTCGCCAACCTCGACTACCAAACCGAGTATTTCGTGGGTCCAGGCGAAATCGTGAAAGTCACCGCCTGCGGTATCCAACAGTTACTCGCCCCGAACCCGCAGATGCAAGTCTGCTCGTTCCTGTGGATCTATTACGGCTACCCGTCAGTGAACTACGAAAACATCAACGTCGAGAGTGCCCGTTACAACCTCGGCTACGCTATGGGCAAAACCGACGATACGGAGGTCGATTTCGTGGCCCCGATCCCCGATTCCGGCATCGGCATGGCCATCGGTTATTCCAACGGCAAGCAAATCCCCTACCAACGCGCTATCGTCAAATACACCCCCACTTGGTCGAGAAGTTTCATGCCCGTCAGCCAGGAGATGCGCGAACATGTGGCCAAGATGAAGTTGCTGCCCAACGGCGACCTACTCAAGGGCAAGCGCATCGTTTTCTGCGACGATTCCATCGTGCGTGGCACCCAACTTCGCGATAACGTCAAGATGATGTACGAATACGGCGCAAAAGAGATCCATATCCGCATCAGCTGCCCGCCGCTGCTCTACGGTTGCGAATTTCTCAACTTCTCCGCCTCCAAAAACGTGATGGAGCTGATTACCCGCCGCGTTATCAAGGAGTTGGAGGGCGACGACAACAAAAACCTCGAACGCTACATGGACAGCACCTCGAAGGAATATGCCAACTTGGTCGAGGTCATCCGCAAGCATCTCGGCGTGGATACCTTGAAATTCAATACGATAGACACCATCACCAATGCCATCGGACTGCCGAAGGAGCGCATCTGCACGCATTGTTTCGACGGTTCTTCTTTCGGTTTCTAACCATAATCCAGGCAAATGCCAACCCAGAATTACCTCCTCCTCGGACAGAAGAAGCGGATGATTGAAAATCTCCGCGAGAAGGGTATCACTGATGAAAACGTGCTGGCTGCCTTCGACAAGATGGAGCGGCATCTTTTCATGGAGTCGCTGCTATGGCCGCGGGCTTACGAGGACACTGCCATCAAGCTCACCACCGACCAGACCATCTCGAAGCCTTCCACCGTGGCCTTCCAGTCGCAGCTATTGGAGGTGCAGCGCGGTATGAAAGTGCTGGAAATCGGAACGGGGTCAGGGTTCCAGGCGGCCATCCTGTACGCCATGGGCGCGAAAGTCTATACCATCGAGCGGCAGATCGCCCTCTTCAAGCAGACCAAGCCGCTGTTGGACAAACTGGCGCCGTCGGTGGTGACCTACTACGGCGATGGGTTCAAGGGCTGGCCGCAGTTCGCCCCCTACGACCGCATCATCGTCACGTGCGGCGCACCGGAAGTTCCGCCGGCACTGCTCGAACAGCTTGCCGTGGGCGGAATCATGGTGATTCCCGTGGGTATGGAATCCCAAATCATGAAAAGAATCGTGAAAATCAGCGACACCGAATACGAAGAGGAAGATTTCGGTGACTGCCTCTTCGTCCCGATGCTAAAGGAGCGGGTCAGAAAATAAGCGGGAGGCTACTCCGAAACCTCCACAATACCGTCTTTCTGGAACTTTATCGCCTTGACGAAACGATAGGCCCCGCTGGCGTATAAGGTCGCAATGCCATAGATGAGATAATCGGAACCCGAGAACATCGCACAAACATACGCCGTATCGATCTTGGCCATCTGCTCGTCAAAATTGGCGATTGCCTGCGCGTCATTCTCCGCCACAGAGAGACCTTCGAATTCAACAATCTTGTTGTAATCCACCTGCGACTTGAAATAAGACTCAATCCCAGCTGGAGCCTTCCACTGAGCCATATTGATAACCCAGGCAACCGAGGGTGTATTGCGTGGTAATCTTCTTATCTTTGCAGCCTCCTAAGCAGAGGGCGACGACCGCGATAGCGACAAATACTATTTTTTTCATTTTCAGACAATTTTCATATTTAAACTGCAAAAATAGCATAAATCCGTCAAAAAAAATTCATTCCGAAAAGATGTAATCAACATCTTTTTGTTACTTTTGCGGCTCAAAAAAATCGAAGATGAAGATCACCGGATTCCTATATGCGGCGGGCTTAGGCACACGGCTGTACCCCTTAACCGCCTCAAAGCCAAAAGCTTTGGTACGTTACAACGGGAAAGCATTGTTAGACAACGCTTTAGACAAGTTGTTCGCCAGTGGCGTGGCAAAAGTCATCGTCAATGTGCACCATTTCCCGGACATGATGGTGGAAGCGCTGCGGCAACATCCCTGTGCGGGGCGCATTTTCGTGTCGGACGAGCGAGCCTACCTGCGCGACACTGCCGGCGGGCTCAAATTCGCCGAACACCTATGGCAGGACAGCGACCTGCTGCTGCTCTACAATGTGGATATTGTCTCGAACATCAATCTCAACAGCCTTATTAACAGCCACATACAAAACCATGCAGATGCCACCTTGTCGGTAAGGCACCGGCAGACGCAACGTTACTTCCTTTTCGACCGTGAAAGCAAACAGCTCTGCGGATGGCGGAACGTGAAAACCGGCGAAGAGATTCTGACGAGGTCCGCTGACAATGCGGAAGAGCTGGCTTTCAGCGGGATACATGTGATGAACACCGCATTGGCACGTGGCATCCCTTCTGTGGAGAAATCTTCGGTCACGGGATTCTACCTTTCCCAATCGGAAAACCGCCGCATTCTCGCGCATGTCCACGATGGTGACGAGTGGTGCGATGTCGGGAAATACGACCAGTTCCGTAACTTGCTGTCATAGCCATCTTTAACAGCTTCATACACTTTTTTTTCAAAAAATCAAGGGGTAAAAAATATTTTTTTGAACATTTTTTTTGTTAGTTTTGCGACGTGAATTTTTGATGAATCGGATTTGCATAACATGCTTGATTTAAGCGTTATAGCAACCAATGAACAAAACTAAAAACGGCAAATGGAAAAAGAGATACCTACGCATACAAACGTCTGGAGTCAATGTTTGGAGATAAGGGACACGGTTTCCCCGGAGGTTTATGCGACCATCTTCGAACCTATCAACGCGGTCTCCTTGGACAACAAGCTGCTCACGTTGGAGTTGCCCAGTCTATGGTACAAGGAAGTGCTGGAGGAGCATTATGTCGATTTGCTCCGCACCTCCATCCGCAAGCTGCTGGGCAATGATGCCCGTCTGCGCTACAAAGTGCTGGTGGAACGCGGAACAATCCCTTCCCAAAATTCCTCCATCACCATCACCTCCTCCCCGCGCAAGGCCGTCAAGAACCCGCTGATGATGCCGCCTCTCGATGTCAATGCCATGGAACGCAAGGACATTCCTGGTCCGTTCGTGGTGCCCGGCATCAAGAAACAACGCATCCCCTCCAACCTCTCCGAAACCCTCACTTTCGACAACTATGTGGTAGGCGACTGCAACCGTCTGGCCGTTGCCGCCGGCATGTCCATCGCCAAAGCGCCCGGCCAAACCCCCTTCAACCCGCTGTTCATCTACTCCGAGGTGGGTCTCGGCAAAACCCATCTGGTCAACGCCATCGGCATCCAGACCAAAATCAACTTCCCCGACAAAATCGTCATCTACGTCAGCGCCGACACCTTCTACCAGCAGTACATGGAGGCCGTGAAGAGCGACAACCTCAACGATTTTTACTGGTTCTACCAAGCTGTCGATATGCTCATTGTCGATGACATCCAGTTCATTTCCGGCAACAAGACCAAAACCCAAGAGGCTTTCTTCCAGATTTTCAACCATTTGCATCAGCTCAAGAAGCAGATTATCATGACTTCCGACAAGTCGCCGGTTGACATCACGGGCTTCGAGCCGCGGCTGCTGAACCGCTTCAAATGGGGGTTGGCTACCGATTTACAAGTTCCCGACTTGGAAACCCGTACCGCAATCATCACCAAGAAGCTGGAAAACAACGGGATAGAGTTCTCAAAGGAAGTTATCGACTACCTCGCACTGCGCATTACCGCCAACACCCGCGAGCTGGAAGGTGCCATGATCGCCATTCTGGCACAGGCTTCCCTCAACCACCGTGACATCACCCTCGACCTCGCACGGGAAATGGTTGATAAGTATGTAAAATCCACTGCCAAAGAGATTTCCATCGAATACATCCAGAAGATTGTGTGTGACTACTTCGGGGTTTCCGTTGAGGCCATCAACGCCAAAACACGCAAGCGCGAAATAGTCCAAGTGCGCCAGATCAGCATGTTTTTCGCCAAGAAATACACCCATCTGCCGCTTTCCGTCATCGGCGCATACTGCGGAAACAAGGACCATGCAACGGTTCTGCACGCCTGCCGGACCATCCGAAATCTCAGTGAGACAGACAAGAAGATGAAGCAGTACATTTCTGACATTGACAAAAAAATGAAAATCGGAAATATTTAGCGCTGAACTTATCAGATAATTTGTTTATATTTGCAGCGCATATTTTTGAAGGTGTAAAATGAAAAAACATTGGGTCATAAAAGAGCTTCCGGACGATGCAGTGGTCGCGCAACTATGTGAGTATCTGCATCTTGAGCGTCCGTTGGCCACGCTCCTGGCGCAGCGCGGGATTACCACCGTGCAGCAGGCTCGCGACTTTTTTGAACCCAATATTGAGAAACTTCACGATCCTTTTCTGATGAAGGACATGTCCGTCGCTGTGGAACGACTCTCCAAAGCTATCGTCCACGACGAAAAAATCATGGTCTATGGCGACTATGATGTGGACGGCACCTCAGCCGTCGCGCTGGTCTATTCCTTCCTCTGCGAAATCCGCGGCTCCGACGCCCACGAATACATCAAATACTACATTCCCGACCGCTACACCGAAGGCTACGGTATCACCGAAAAGGGCATCCAGTTCTGCCGCGACAACGGCATCAACCTGCTCATTTCCCTCGACTGTGGCATCAAGGCTAACGACATGGTCGATTTGGCCAACCAATACGGCATCGACGTCATCATTACCGACCACCACCTCGAAGGCGACACCCTTCCCAACGCGCTCGCCATCCTCGACCCCAAACGCAAGGACTGCACTTACCCCTACAAGGAACTTTCCGGCTGCGGCGTCGGGTTCAAGCTGGTGCAGGGCTATTGCTTCCGCAACGGACTTCCCGATGAGCTTTGGCTCAAGCGCATGGATCTTGTGGCCGTCAGTATCGCCTGCGACATTGTGGCCATCACCGGCGAAAACCGCATCCTCGCCCACTTCGGGTTAGAGATGATCAACAAAATCCCGCGCATGGGCATCCGCGCCATCCTCGACCAGGCCGGCATCAAGATGAGAACCTATCCGCCGTTCAGTGAAGACACGTTCTTCACTCGCGTCATATCCATCTCTGACTTAGTGTTTTACGTCGGACCGCGCATCAACGCCGCCGGCCGTATCAAAAGCGCGAAAGAGTCTGTCCGCCTCTTCATTGTGGAAGATGAGGACAAGTCGATGGAAATCAGCACCCGCATCAACAAGCAGAACAACGAACGTAAACAAAAAGATAAAAACGCCACGGAAGAGGCGATGGACATGATTCGCAACTCCCACGAGTTCGAAAACCGCAAGAGCATCGTCATCTACAACCCGCAATGGGAAAAAGGCATCATCGGTATCGTGGCCTCCCGACTGGTGGAGGAATTCTACAAACCCACCATCGTGCTCATGAGTTCCGACGACGGCCTTATAACCGGCTCTGCCCGCTCCGTCAAGGAATTCAATATCTACGACGGCATCGACTCCTGTGCTGACCTGCTTGAACACTTCGGCGGACACAAATACGCCGCAGGTCTGACCATGAAGCAGGAAAACCTCGAAGAATTCTCCCAGCGTTTTGAGGAATATGTCAAGGAAAACCTCGACGAATCGTCCTACGAACCGGAAATCACCGTGGATATGCGACTCAAGCTGTCGGAAATCACCCCGCATTTCATGAAGAACCTGAAAAAATTCGCCCCATTTGGCCCAGGCAACATGGAACCGGTATTCGAAACCGACGGTGTCGTTGATGAAGGCAATGCCCGTATCGTGGGCGACAAGCACTTGAAATGCAGAGTTTTAAGTCCTTATGAACGCAGTGGTTCCTTCGACGGAATAGCCTTCAACCAGAAATCGCTCCTGCCCGTCATCAGCGACTCCAAACCTTTCAACGTCCTCTATCATGTGGAAGAGAACCGTTGGAACAACGTAGTAAGCACCCAGCTGAATATCAAGGATATCGAGCCTGCAACCCCGATGACAGACCAAGAGGGTCACAACAACGACACCATGGACGACTACACCTACCGCACCGGGAGCGGCAAAAAAGACTCCCATTCCGCTTAACTTAGCCAATAATCACCCATTTTTGTATGAAGATTGCCGTAAACACGCGTCTGCTGCTGAAGGACAGATTGGAGGGCATCGGTATATTCTCACGTGAGACCTTGTCTCGCATCACAAAAGCACATCCCGAACATCAGTTTTACTTCCTTTTCGACCGAACATACGACGATTCTTTCGTCTTCAGCGACAATGTCACACCGCTCGTAGCGCACCCGCAGGCTCGGCATCCGTACCTCTGGTATCTCTTTTTCGAATACGGCATTCCATTGAAACTCAAGCAGATTCAGCCCGATATTTTCCTTTCCACCGACGGATGGATTCCCACCCGCTTAAAGATTCCCACGGTCAATGTCATCCACGACCTCAACTTCAAACACCATCCCGAATTTGTGCCCCCGGTGGTGCGCCGCTATTACGACCGGTTTTTCCCGAAGTTCGCACGCAACGCCACGCGACTGGCCACCGTTTCGCAGTTCAGCCGCGATGACATCCACCAGTGTTACCAGGTTCCGATGGACAAGATTGATGTGGTCTATAATGGGAAAAATACCGCTTACAAGCCTTATACGGAGGAAAAGCAAAATCTTGTAAAACAGCAATATACGGATGGTTGTGACTATTTCCTGTTCGTGGGATTGATTCACAAGCGCAAGAATCTGGACAACATTTTCAGGGCCTTCGATATGTTCAAGGAACGTACGCACAGCCCGATGAAGTTAGCCGTGGTGGGCGACAAGAAATGGTGGGCCGGCGAGATTGAGAACACCTACTTGGCCATGAACTATCGCGAGGATGTGGTGATGCTTGGGCGGCAGCAAATCGACGTGCTGAGCGCCCTTACGGCGGCTGCTACCGCGCTGGTCTATGCCTCCCTGTTCGAGGGTTTCGGGCAGCCCATTGTCGATGCATTCAACGCCCATACGCCGGTCATCACCTCCGACATCTCATCCATGCCCGAAATCGCCGGAGACGCGGCCCTGCTGGTCAATCCCTACCACGCGGAAGAGATTGCCGAGGCCATGTTCCAGCTGTACGACAGCCCCGAACTTCGCAAACAGCTAATCGAGAAGGGCATCGCCCGAGAAAATCTGTTCACCTGGGAGCGATCCGCCGAACTGCTCTGGCAAACCATCGAAAGAGTTTTACCATAAGAAAAAAGCGGAGCATCTGCCCCGCTTTCTTTCTACAATAAGGATTGTATTAATGCTTAGAACTTGCTCTCGTTCTCCACGAGCAGTTTGTTCTTCTTGTTGTATTGCAGCACAAGGTAAGTCTCCAAGCACATGGTAATCACCATGATAACGATAGCAACCACCACCATAGTGCCGTGACCGGCCTTGACATAGAAGGCACCTTCGCGGAAGAACGTGTTGAAGAGGACAAAGTTCATCAACCACACACTGATAAGGAGGAATCCCCACCAAATGCTCATGTAGATGTTCGAATTATCGACCTTGTTCTCATCTCTTTGCGTTATGCCGGAATCTTCGAGCACATAATCAGTTTCATTCCAGACTTCCTTGAAGAAGGAAAGGGGTTTGATCAAGTTGTAGATGGGTGCGAACCAAGCCACGTAGGACATCCACGGTTTCATGCCATCCTTCATCCAAGGAGCGATATTGTGGAGGTTCTGGTTGTTCTTGGCGCCCCACATCGCGAAAACAACGGTCTTGAGCAGGAAGGCGATGATGGTAATCCATGCCATAACCCAGAATTTCTTCTTGGCGGCATCATTGTCAGCGTTGAGCTGATCCCAATTCTGCTGAACAGGACCATACTCTTTTTCAAGTTCGCCGAGCTTAACAAGGTTATCAGCCTGCTGTTTTTGCTTGTCGGCCAAAGTCTGCTTTGTGACCTCGATGCTCTCGGCAAGGGCTTTCTTCTCATCCTTGGTCGCAGCGGTCTTCTGCTGCAGGGTGTCCAGCTTGTACTGGTAATAAGCCACTTCCGCACTGTCTTGCTTGAGCGGGTGCTGGGCCATGGCGTATTCCTCATACAGCTTGTTGTAATGGTTACGCTCTTGAATGACGGCCGAATTGGTCTTGTCAAACTTCATCAAAAAGAGCATGGAAATGATGAAAAGCACCAAAACCACCACGTTGCAAAGCAGGATAAGCTTGCCCAAAGAGGTGTTGTCTGTCAATTTTTTCATACTTGGATTTATTTTATATTACTAAATTTCAGCAAGTTATAAAAATAATTACGCTAACATAAAGCGTAGCAAAAGTAATAAAAAAATCTATACTTTTTCATGCTCTCTGAAAAAACATTTGAACACATTTTATTTCTTGACAAAAAATCGGGTTGTATGCCCTTTTGGGGTATTGACCAGAATGCCGTAAGTTCCGGAAGGAAGGCCTGTCAATTCGATTCGCATCGGATTTTCGGTCGGCTTAATTACACGCAAAATCTTTCCTGAGATATCCACAAGCGTGATATCGTAAACCTCTTCCGAGAATCCGTTGAGATCGACAGTCACATAATCCCCAGCAGGATTGGGATAGACAAGCCATTGGGTATCAAGGTCGAGATGTGCAATGCCCGTGGTGTCGGGATCGGGCTCTGGATCTGGATCCGGCTCCGGCTCCGGATCGGCCAGACGGAAATAGACGACAACCGTATCACGCTTTTGGAACGATTCTATTTGTGCGGGGAAACCGTCACAACCCTGTACAACCACAATCAGTTGGGCCGATTTCACCTGACTCGAATCATCAAATCCAATCGTAGGCAGCATCACTACCTGTAGTTCCTCCAACGTGTCTCCTGGCTGGAAAAAGAAAATGTTGTCAACCTGGGTCATCGAGTCCCCGTTAGGGTTTATCAAGGCGTAATCGCCCCCCAAAACCGCATCACCCTCAGCATTGATGGCTATACTGGTGCTGCCAGTGAGAAACGGCCTCTCCGACCTTAAGGCCAATTCCACCTGCTCATAAGACCCTTGTACCAAGGTGTCACCTCCCAGTTCGCTTTCCCATGAGTATTCCAATTCGAGCCCAGGGCTATGAAAACTGCCCTCTTCCAAGAATATGCCGGAATCCAAAGCCATATCGTAGCAATTGCAGACAGCTATCTTGATATGATAGCTCTGGCATCCGAAAATGGGGGCACCCGCCGACAAAGCAACCGTATAGCCGTCGTACTGCACACCATCGGTATTATTTGTGTTGCAGATGAAATACTCCGAATTACTGGGATTAGTCCAGGGAGCTTTTCCACCAGAATGGTTACCGTGATTCACAGTGTTGATGCCCACCGGAATACCGTTTGGATCTGAGGCCGTGACAGAACCAGGAATAACCGCCACATTCTTAGTAGTTGTCGCATAGGTCACATCTATACCCGTCAAAATGAAGGCAACAGGATCGACGAATGAAGCGCCAACGTATTCACAATATTCCTCAGAGGCAAAAATGTAATTCACGGCAAACGTATCGGCCATAGCTATAAAATCAAACTCCAAAGAGGCGCAACTGGTGAGAGAATAGCCGCCAGAATAGGGAGAAAGATCGGATTCTGTATAATGGTTTCCGACGCTACTTGAAGCAGCCCCACTGTTGTTCGGTCCGGCAGCCACAGACACATTGCCGGTGGTGAGCACAAGTCCAGTGGCAAACGGGAAGTCGGTAAAGTCATTGCGGTTGAACGTGCCGATCTGCGGGTAGGTCACATTGCCCGTCTGATTGTTGAACTTGCCATTCGAGAGCAACACCCCGTTTCCTTCCAGATGATGCTTCAGAATGGAGTCCACATTCGTGCCCACCAACGAGGAAACCGTCAGATTAGGATCCTACGCATTCAACACGAAAAGAAACAAAACATTGAAAAACAATACAACACATTTTTTCATAACATCCTATTTTATCAATCCTTAAACCCTAAACTCTAAACTCTAAACTTTAATGCACGAGCGCCAAACTGATCCGTTTCCGGTCCACCTCAACACCCTCAACCTTCACCATCACCTTCTGGTTCAGATGCACCACCTCCGACGGGTCGGAAATGCGATGGTCGCTGAGGCGGCTGATATGGATGAGGCCGTCCTGATGCACACCGATATCCACGAAACAACCGAAATTGGTCATATTGGTGATAATGCCGGGCAACACCATTCCGGGAGTCAAGTCATTGATTGTGTGGACGTTCTTGTCGAACTCGAACATCTCGAACTGGGTACGTGGGTCACGACCAGGCTTGGCTAATTCTTTCATGATGTCTTCCAAAGTGGGCATTCCGACGGTATCAGTGATATAGTTCTGCAGCACAATCTGTTGCCGCAGTTCCTTGCTCTTAATGAGGTCGGAGACAGAGCATTGCAGGTCTTTGGCCATCTTTCCCACAACCTTGTAGCTCTCAGGGTGCACCGCGCTGCCGTCGAGGGGATTTTCGGCCTCGCGAATGCGTAAGAATCCCGCTGCTTGCTGGAAGGCTTTCGCCCCGAATCGCGGCACTTTTTTCAGCTCCTCGCGGGAGGTGAAAGCACCGTTCTCGTTACGGTAATCGACGATGTTCTGTGCCAGCGCAGGACCCACGCCCGACACATACGAGAGCAGCTGCTTGCTCGCGGTATTCAGCTCCACCCCCACGTAGTTGACGCAACTCTCCACCGTAGCCTGCAAACTCTCCTGCAACATCTTCTGGTTCACATCGTGCTGATACTGCCCTACCCCAATGGATTTCGGATCGATTTTCACTAACTCGGCCAACGGGTCCATCAAACGGCGACCAATAGAGACCGCACCACGGACTGTCACGTCATAATCGGGAAATTCCTCACGGGCCACGGGCGATGCCGAATAGACCGAAGCACCGCTCTCATTCACCATGAAGGCCTTCACCTCGCGTTCAAACGGGATATGGCGCACGAAATTCTCGGTTTCGCGACCCGCAGTACCATTGCCGATGGCAATTGCATCCACCTGATATTGAAGCACTAAGCGTTTCAGCTTGTCAGAAGCCAGTTTGTATTGCTGTACCGGCGGATGCGGATAGATGGTCTCATTGTAGAGCAATTTGCCTTGCGGGTTGAGAATCACCACCTTGCAGCCAGTGCGAAAACCGGGGTCGATGGCCAGCGTGGTGACCTGTCCCAAAGGAGCCGCCAACAGCAGCTGCCGCGCATTCTTCGTAAAGACGGAAATGGCCTCCTTGTCAGCCTTTTCCTTGTAGAATTTGCGCATCTCGGTCTCCATCTGCGGCTGTAGCAACCGTTTGTAAGCATCGGTGGCGGCCATCCAGACCTGCTGGGCACCGTTGCTGTTATTCTTGACAATACGGCGTTTCATATCGGCGAGAGTTCTCTCCTCGTCGGGCGCAATATGCACACGCAGGATGCCCTCCTCTTCGCCTCGCAGCATAGCCAAGATGCGGTGCGACGGGGCTTTGGCGAGCAACTCCTCCGACTTGTAGTACATGCGGTATTTCTCGTCCTCGTCAATTTTGTCGGGAATCAGCCGGGTGGAGATGCGACTATAGCGCAGGAAGGTCTGGCGCAAGCGATTACGGATGCCAGCATTCTCGCTGATTAGCTCGGCAATGATGTCGCGAGCACTGGCCAAGGCCTCCTCCACGGAAGCCACCCCTTTCTCCTCGCTGACATACTTCGCAGCCTCCCGCTGCAAATCCAGCTGACGCTGAGCGAGCAACAGCTTGGCCAACGGCTGCAGACCTTTCTCCACCGCCACCGATGCGCGGGTTTTGCGCTTCGGACGATACGGCAGATACAAATCCTCCAGGACACTCATTGTCTCCGCCTGCTCGATTTTCTCGCGCAGTTCGGGAGTCAGCTTGCCCTGCTCAGCGATGGAATCCAAAATGGCAGCTCGCCGTTTGTCTAACTCCAACCATTTGGCATACAAGTCTTTGATGTTGCCAATCTGCACCTCATCCAACGAACCCGTCACCTCCTTGCGGTAACGGGAGATGAACGGAATCGTCGCGCCGGTCTCCAAAAGATCCAGCGTATTCCGCACCTGCTCCTCCGTGAGGTTCAGCGCCTGGGCGATTCGTAATGCGTAATTCTGTTCCGACATGACTTATTGAATATCTTCGTAGAACCGCCGTAATATGGGGGCTCTTCTAATGGCCAATGGCCAACAGCCAATAGCCAAAAATCACTCCTTCACAATCTCTAACAACTCGATGTCGAACACCAGCGGGGTATAAGGGGGGATGCCGCGGGTGCCCTCGCCGTAAGCGAGATCGGAGGGGATAAGAACGGTCACCTTGTCGCCGACCTTCATATCGGCAACGGTGGCATCCCAGCCGGGGATCACCTGACCGGCACCTACCGTAAAGGAAAACGGCTCGCCACGCTCCACAGAGCTGTCAAAGACCGTACCGTCAGTGAATTTGCCAGTATAGTGCACCTTCACCGTCTGCAAGGGTTCCACCTTGTCGCCGGTGCCTTTCTTGACGGATTTCAGATAGACACCCGTAGTCTGCTGCTTCAGTCCGGGATTCTTTTGCAGATAATCCTCAATATCAGAGGCTTCCATCTCTTTTCTTTCGCTGAGCTGTGCCTCGTACTCGGCCTGTGCCTTCTCGAAATCGGCCTTCTTCATCAGCCCGAGCAACTTCACGTCAAGGTAAAGCGGATCCTCGCCGAAGGTGTATTCCTGACCGGGGGTCATCATCTGCTCAAAGAACTGCGGGCCATCGAGGATGAAGGTCGCGCTGTCACCCACATGCATCATGCGGAGAGCCTGGAACATGTCGCCCTCATACAGGGAATCCATCAACATCTGATTGGGCATCATCGGGATAAGGAGAGAGTCGCCAGCGCGCAAGGACATCATAATGCCCACCAAATCGCCAGTCTGAGGTTGGTCAGCGGTATCATGGATATCACCATGGAACTGGTAATAGATCCCGGATTTGTCTTTCTTGAATCCTTTGTACTTGCTGCAGGCGCCAAAGGCGAGAACGGTGGCCACTGCCAGACCGATCAGCATGATTTTCGTGATGTTTTTCTTCATTTCTTTGTATTTTAATTTGTTAATAATTATTCGTCGTTATTTGTTTCCCCAAGTATTACTTCCGCTCTACCTTCAGCAACTCAATTTCATAGACCACGGGGGTGAACGGCGGGATTTTGAACTCTTCATTACCCTTGTCGCCAAAGGCCAAAGAAGAGGGGAAAATGGCGGTAATCAGGTCGCCCTCGTTCATCTCCTGAACTATGACATCAATACCACGGGCAACTTGATCCTTCCCTACCTCAAATTTGAGGGGGTGTTCCGGATCAACACTTTGGTGGAACACTTCATTGTCCAGACGGCGGCCCTTATACAGAATCGACACGATTTTGCCTCTTCTGGCTTTCGCCCCATTGCCCTTCCGCGTGCATGTGTAGTAGATGCCCTTGTGGACATTGTCGAAATTGTTTTCGTTGGCATACGCCTTCACGATAGAATCCTCCTTTATCCGCATTTGCTGACGCCGCTCACGATACACCTCCTCAGCCTTGTCCATG
>CAJOKR010000065.1 GCA_905235135.1 uncultured Bacteroidales bacterium | reverse complement strand
GCTTCACGCTCGCCGGTTTGGTGATGCAGGATGTTTGTGAGGAAGGATGAGGTGGGCTGATGAACCTTGATGGGTCAAAGTTTCAGGTTTCAAGTTTCAGGTTTCAGGTTTCAGGTTTCAAGTTTCAAGTTTCAAGTTTCAAGTTTCAGGTTAGCCGATAATTCCTGATATGAGAATTATAATCAGCGCGATCGGGGCAACAAAACGCAGGATGAAATAGTAGAGTTCGAAGAGGTTGCCTTTCAGGGTGCCGCCGTTGGTGATCTCGTCCTTGACATCGACCTTCGGGTAGAACCAGCCGAGGAAGATGGTCGTCGCCAAGGCACCGATAGGCATCAGGTAGGAGGCGGTAACGAGGTCGAAGAAGTCGAAAATGGTGCGGTCGAAAAGCGTCCAGTGTTTGATCGGCCCGAACGACAGGGTGCAGAAAATGCCGATGACAAAAATGCTGACCATGCTGACAATCGAACTTTTGCGGCGAGTCCAGTGGAACTCCTCCACCGTGAAGGCCACGACGATTTCCTGCAAGGAGATGGTGGAGGTCAGGGCGGCAATGCCTAACAAGATGAAAAAGACCGCGGCGAACAATCCGCCCATCGGCATGCTGTTGAAGACATTGGGCAGCACCACATAGACGAGTTGCGGGCCACCGGCGGGATCCATGCCGAAGGAGAAGACTGCGGGGAAGATCACCACACCTGCCAACACGGCCACCATGAGATCACAAACGGAAATCCACAGGCTCGTCTTGAACAGCGAATCCTCCTTGCGGATGTAGGAACCGTAGGTCACCATCGCGCCCATGCCAAGACTGAGAGAGAAAAACGACTGTCCTAACGCGCCTAACACGCCCGTGCCGGTCAGCTTGCTGAAATCGGGCTCGAAGAGGAATTGCAATCCCTCTTTCGCGCCGGGCAACGTCAATGAACGGACAACCATCAGCAACAACAGAACAAAGAGCACTGGCATCAGAATCTTGGAAATCTTTTCGATGCCTTTCTGCACTCCAAAGGAAATCACTAACGCCGTAAGCATCAGGAAACAGAATTGATACAGCAACGGCCAAAACGAGCCCGCGGTGAAAGAGGAGAAGGCATCGGCGACCTCGTTGGGTGTCAGCCCGGACAGACGGTTGGTACACGACAAGACGATGTAGTTGAGTGTCCAGCCGGCCACCACGCTGTAGAAGGCGTAGATAAGGACGGCCGCCAGGATGCTGAAATAGCCGATGGAGGCCCACCCCTTCTTCCGTTCCAATTTCTTGTACGCGCCTACCACATTGCTCTGCGTCCGGCGACCAATCACAAACTCGGTCATCATCAACGGGATGCCGATCGCTAACACGAAAAACATGTTGACGAGCAGGAACGCCCCGCCGCCATTCTGTCCTACCATGTAGGGGTAGCGCCAGATGTTGCCCAGTCCGACGGCACCGCCCGCCGCCGCCAGTATCGCTCCTATGTTCGAGGTGAAGCCTCGTTGTTCGTTAGCCATTGTTGTTGTTTGATAATACTTGGTTAATACGTACTTTCTATCGTTTATCGTTTTAAGACGTAAGACTCTAGACGTAAGACTTTGGGGATTATTAGAACCTTAAGCCTTGGGGCTTAAGTCTCAAGGCTCACTTCTCCCGCAGCCACCTAAATATCGTTCGCCACGAGGGTTTCTTGCCGTAAGTGAGGATGCCGATGCGATAGACTTTGGCCGCGAACCAGATGCAGAAGACGAGGAACGCGAGCGCGAGACCCATCGAGAGCAGCAGCTCCCATGCATGGACGCCCGAAGGCAGCCGCACCATCATCGCAATAGGCGATGTGAGCGGGATCATCGAAAGCCAAAAGGCCAGTGCACCGTCAGGGTTCGTGGAAATAGTCGGCACAAAAACGATGGCCAAAATCAGCGGAATAGTGATCGGCATGGTGTATTGCTGCGAGTCACTCTCGCTGTCCACCACCGAGCCCGTGGCCGCATAAAGGGTCGAGTAAATCAGGTAACCCACCACGAAGAAGAAGATGAACGAGAGGATTATGGTGCCGAAGGAGACGGCGAAATAGTTCTGAATCATCTCGAAAATGTTACTCGGCGCGACATCGATTGAAGCGGTGTCGGGTATATTGACTCCCGGAGTATCCGCAATCGTCTCCACCGTATCGGTGTTGAAGAGGTTGGGAGCAGCCAGCTGAACGCCGAACAGAATGGCCGTGGACAGGGCAATCCAGATGGCTAACTGCGTGAGCCCCACCAAGGCAATGCCCACGATTTTACCGACGAGCAGCTGCGTGGGCCGCACCGATGAAATCAGCACTTCCACAATGCGGTTCGATTTCTCCTCCAACACGCCGCGCAGCACCTGACTGGCAAACATGATGATGATGAAGTAAATGATGAGACCGCACATCATACCGAAAATCTGGTTTATCGAAGCATCGTGCTCCTTCGCCACCCCTTTGTCGTCAATTTGGATGGTGGCCGCCTCAGCCTTCGCCAATTGCTGCATATCCTCGAACCGCTCAGGATCAATGTTCAGCGAATCCTTCAGCAACTGGTTGAAGAAGATGTCGTCCATCTGATTCTCCACCTCCGACTGCAGTCCCGTAGGCAGGCTCTTTTTGTAGAAAATATTGGAACGCACGCCCTGCGAGTTCGACAAAATCTGCAGCACCGCGTCGTAATCCTGGTCAAACGCCTCGTTCTTGATCTGCTCGATGTCCCCGGAACGGTAGCTGAACGAATAGTGGTCGTTATCCTGGAAATTGTTGATGAACATTTCGCTCTCATCGACCACAAGGATGCGCGAGAACTGCCGCTGCTCGTTGAGGGAGATGAGCAGCACCGGCAGCACAATCATGGCCACCAGCAGAATCGGCATCAGGATGGTGACGATGATGAACGATTTTTTCTGGATGCGCGTCAGATATTCGCGCGAAATGATCAAAAGGGTCTTATTCTTCATGGCTCTGTTGCTGGTTGGCACGCTCCACCTGCTCGATGAAAATCTCATTCATGGTGGGCATTATTTCGTTAAAAGCATGAATATCACCGTATTGCATAAACAACCCCAACAGGTCGTTCGAAGTGCGGCCTTCGGGAATCTTAATCTCAAAACGGGTGTAGTAGTCGTTGGTCTGCTGCGCACAAATCTGGTACTGCTGTTCCTGAATTTGGTGCACCAACGCGTCAGAGCAATGGTCTGTCTCAATGGAGAAAAGGTTCTTTTTGAATCGATTCTTCACCTCAAAGATGTCGCCTTCCAGAATCTTCCGCGAACGGTTAATCAAGGCGATTTGGTCGCAAATTTCTTCCACGGAAGCCATATTATGAGTGGAAAGCACAATGGTCGTACCCTCCTTCTTCAGCTGCATAATCTCATCCTTCAGCAAGTTGGTGTTGATGGGGTCGAAGCCGCTGAACGGTTCGTCGAGAATCAGGAACGAGGGTTTGTGCAAGATGGTGGTGATAAACTGCACTTTCTGCTGCATCCCCTTGGAGAGCTCCTCCACGGGCTTGTTCCACCACTCGTTGATGCCGTACTGCTCGAATTTCTCACGCAGCCGCTCGTAGGCAATCTGGCGGTCAAGTCCCTTCAGGCGAGCAAGATACATTGCCTGCTCGCCGGTCTTCATCTTCTTGTAGAGACCACGCTCTTCAGGCAGGTAGCCCATGTCATAGACATCGTCGCCCGACAGTGGATGGCCTTTGAAGAGAATCTGCCCCTTGTCGGGGAATGAGATGCGCATAAGAATGCGAATCAAGGTCGTCTTTCCAGCGCCGTTGGGACCCAGCAGCCCGAAAACACAACCTTGGGGCACGGAGAGCGTCACATCGTCCAGCGCGACAAACTCCGAATAGAGTTTTGTAACTCCTTGTATGTCAACTATATTCATTCGGTTGGGTTACTTTTTTTCTTCTTTTTCTTCTTTTTCTTCTTCTTGGTGCTTGTCTGCGGAGCCATGTAGAAGGCCTGGTTGGTGTTCGCCACATTGAGCAACTCCTTAGTATTCGTAAAGGTAAAATCCTCCGGAAGCTCAACCTTGCCTTCGGAAATCTCCGACAGCTGATGTCGGATGAGCTGATCGTTGACCGAGTTCCGGTTATAGGTCAAATACATCATTTTCAGATGGTTGGCCAGCATCGGGGCATAATCTTCGCGCACCTCTTCGGGATATTCTGAAACCTTACGAATCAGGTTCTGCATATTCACGCCGTAGGTGCGGAACTTCACGCGGCTTTTGTTGTTATATGAGGGTTTTACGTACGATTTCTCCGAAGTGTTAGGCTGCGGCTTCGGGTAGGGCGAGTCCACATCCAACTGATAACCAGACATGATGTAGAGATGATCCCACAGCTTGTTCCAAAAATCGTCATTATTGCGGTTCACCTCGTTGCTGTTCTCCTTGGAATTGACCACATCGCTCATAATACGCACTATCGCATACGCTGTGCGCGTGCGTTTCGCGCGATCCTCAATCTTCACACATTCCTCAACAAGTTTTTGGATATTTCTTCCGTATTCTCTGATTACCAAGCTGTTACGTTTAGTATTATATTCCATCATAGATTGGATTAACGTTTTTTGTTTCAGGGTGCAAAGGTACAATTTTTTCGTTTTATTTTCCTTCCCGTTTGAGGATGATCAACACCGTGTAAATCAAAATCTTGATGTCCATGAGGATGGACATATTCTCGATGTAGAGAATATCCCAACGCAGACGTTCTATCATCTCATCAACATTCTCGGCATAACCGAAACGCACCTGTCCCCATGAGGTAATGCCGGGCTTGACACCGAGCAGCAGCTGATAATATGGGGCGCGCTCCATGATCTGGTCAATATAATACTGCCGTTCCGGGCGCGGACCTACGAGCGACATGTCCCCGCGCAAGACGTTGAAGAACTGTGGGGTTTCGTCCAACCGATACTGCCGCATGAACTTTCCGAACGGGGTGATGCGGGGGTCGTCGTCGGAAGAGAGCATCGGCTTATCCGTCTCCGCATTCTCGCACATGGAACGGAACTTGATGATATTGAATGGTTTGCCGAGATAACCGATACGTTCCTGCATGTAGAAAATCGGCCCTTTCGACGAACGCTTCACGCCGATGGCCAAAAAGATATAGAGCGGCAGGAGCAGCACCAAGGCCAGCAGCGAGAGCACGATGTCGCAACCCCGTTTCACAAAACGCTGCCATGTAGGCAAATAATCGGGGGTAACGGAAATCAGCGGCTCGTCGAGGACGGAGGAGGTCTTCACCGAACCCATCAGCACGTCATGCTCCTGCGGCACCATGCTGATGGTCAGGTTATGGTTGCGACGCACGAGCGCAAGCACCTGCTGGACATACTTCCGCTGCCCGTTGTGCAAAGCTACGACAACTTCTTCAATATGATGGTTATCAACTACTTGCGCAATTTTTGAAATATCACCTACACACTCCAATTTCCCCTGCATCATGTCCGGATGGGTGTCATCCACCCGAATGTAGCCGATGAAGAAATGACCCGACCGCGATTGCTGCTTCAGTACCGTCTCGTATGCCTTCACCGCCATCTCATCATGCCCGACAATAATCGTGTTGAAGCCTATCTGTCCGTTATGGATGCGTTTGTTGATGTACGAAGTGATGGATACGCGGGGGATGTAGGTCAGTATAAACTGCCAGAAGAAGAGGAAAATCAGGTATTTGACGTAGTCGTTCGGCGAGGTGACGATGTCGTCAAGGATGAAGACGAAGAAAAACACCAAACAGCCGAAAAGCGTCACGCCAAAGGTGGTCACCAGCTCATCGAGGCGCGATTTGCGGTAAATTTTGTTGTAATAGCCGAAAAAAGCATGGAAAAAGAGCCAGTAGAGGGGATACAGGAGCAAACCAAGGCAGAACTTGGAATCCGCCCGCATGGAAATCAGGATGGACTGCAAATCCGCCGACTCGCCCACGTGCTTGCGATACATGTAGAGGCCCACCCACGTAAGGAGGGCGGCCAGAACATCAAAAAGCAAGTAAACACAGGTTAATTTGGTTTTGTTCATGGGGGACGACTATGTGGTACGGATGTAAACAACTTTAATATCGTCAATGTCCACGTGCGACACCTTGCCTTCATCGCCGACACCCGAGAGAATCACATTTACACCGGTCGCATTTCCTGACCCGCTGTAGTAGTTGTTGATGGTGCTCGTCATGTCAAAATGGATGGTCTTCCACACCTTCGACGGCTTGAAACCGCCGATGGAATAGGCCATGTGGGGATTGTAGGACGAAGACATCTTCAAGGCCACATCCACGTTGCAGTCGGTCTTGTAGGTGATTTCCAATACCACACGGTAGCTGCCCACCGGTGCGGTAAATCGGGTGGAAGAGACATCGAAACTAAGGGCGGTGGAGTCGCTGAGAGTAATCTCCCCCACATTGCGGCCGTCGCGGGAGACCGGAATGAAGGTCGGGGCATTTGCGGCGGTATCGGTAGAGGTGAACGACGAGCTGTTGGAGAAGGTCTCGAAAAATGGGAAGTGGGCATACTCGCTATAGATGTAGGTTGGCGGATTCTCTGATACCTCGTAGGTTGCGCCCTTTTGAAATACCACTTTCTGACGGCAGATATTCAGGAACGGGTAGCCCCAGATGGTGTTGCTCATACCGGTGATGGGGAAGGCGGGGATGAGGATCAGCGTGGCGGTGTCGTTGCTGTTCATATCCAAGACCGGCACCTTGCACGGAAGCTCCCAACAGCCTAAGTTCTTGTTGTTTACATAGACATTGACATGGGTAAACGTGTGATGCGTGAGCGCCTCCAGATGCTCCTGGTCGTAGTTCTCATCGTGTGTTGAGTTGAAGTTGCTAACATCAATGCGGCCATTCAAATCCTCCGGCGTAATATGGATATAGACCGGGGTGAGATCCGGCTGTTTGCAGGAATGGAAGGCTACAGAAACCAATAAAACACTGACTATTAAGTAGATATATCTATTCATACAAAAAAAATCACGTCCACTTAACGATAATCTTCAAAATATATTGCACATTTGAAAAAATTTTCGGATTTTTGCCGCCATGAAAAATGACGCTAAAGAGAAAGGATTGGGATACATCGCGATTTTGTTCGCCATGCTCTTCTGGGGATTGAGTTTTGTATGGATTAAACACCTGTTAAACAACAACTTCCCGGTATTTACGATTGTATTTATACGGCTGGCTTTGGCCTCTGCTGTCTTCACGCTGCTTAAAATGCAGAAGAAACTGCAACCCGTGGCGCGCTCCGACTACAAGGATTTTCTCCTTCTGGCCTTCTTCGAGCCATTTCTCTACTTCATCGGAGAGGATTTCGGGCTTAAGTACGTGGATGCCAGCTATGCGGCCGTAATCATCGCGCTCATCCCGATTGTAATCTCCATCACCATGTATTTTGCCGAGCGCACCCCTGTCCGATGGGAGTTCGTGGTCGGAACGCTCGTTTCGGTGGCCGGTGTGCTGATGCTGACCATGACCCCCGACGGCCAGATGTCGTTCAGCCTGAAAGGCACCCTGCTGCTCAGTCTCGCGGTGCTGTCGGCCGCCGGCTATAGCGTGCTGCTCACCCGACTGCTCCGGAAATACAGCCCCGCGACGGTCACTACCTGGCAGAACTTCATTGCCATCCCCTTCTACATCCCCTTTATCCTGATCTTCGACATCAAGCAGTGGCCCGCCATGATTTGGGACGGTAGCACTATCTTCAGCCTGCTCTGTCTCGCCCTACTCTGCTCCGCCGGCGCCTATATGCTCTACTCCTACTCGGTTAAAAAGCTGACTGTCAACAAGACCTGCGTTTTCACCAACCTCATCCCCATTGTCACGCTCATCGCCGCTGCATCCATCGGGCAGGAAACCTTCACACAAACGAAATTCTGGGGCATCGTGGTGATTGTTGCCGGCGTAACGTTCAGCCAATTGAAAATTAGGAATAACGAATAATGATTAGACGATACATCATATTGTTTTTAACGGTAGTTTGCGGTTTTGCGGTGCAAGCGCAGAATACACGCGTGACGCTGTCGGGCACGGTGGCCGACGCCTCCAACGGGGAGACCATGATGGGGGCATACGTCATTCTCACCGATCTGTCCACCCCGTCGAACGTGCAGGGATGCGTCACCAACCAGGCTGGCTACTACTCCATCTCCGTACTGCCAGGTAAGTACAAAGTCTCTATCAACCACTTGGGATTCAAGCCGATAGAAGACACCATCCAGTTGTCGCACAACCTATCGCGGCGGTTCGAGTTGGAACCTTCTGCCATCGAAGGTGAGGAGGTCGTAATCCAAGGTGAGCGCGCCGATGCCAACGTGGCGAGCGGGGATGTGGGGCGTATGGAGCTGAGTATCCAGACCATCAAGGCGTTGCCGGCGCTCATGGGCGAAGCCGACGTCATCAAGTCGATTGTGCTCCTGCCGGGCGTGCAGTCGGGCGGCGAAGGCAACTCCGGATTCTACGTGCGCGGCAGCGGCACCGACCAGAACCTCGTCCTCCTCGACGAGGCCACGATTTACAACCCCGACCACCTTTTCGGCTTTTTCTCCATCTTCAACGCCGACGCCGTGAAGAGCATCGAGCTCATCAAATCGGGAATGCCGGCCTATTACGGCGGGCGCGCAGCCTCCATCCTCAACGTCTATCAGAAAGAGGGCAACCTCAAGAAATTCGAGGTCGATGGCGGCCTCGGACTCATCTTCTCGCACCTCACCGTGCAAGGACCCATCAAGAAGGAGAAGGCCTCGTTCCTCATCTCCGCACGCCGCACCTACGCCGACCTGCTCATGCAGCCCTTTCTGAAAAAAGACAGCCCCATGAAGGGCACCGATTTCTACTTCTACGACATCAACGCCAAATTCAACATCATTATCAACTCAAAGCACCGTCTCTATTTCGGGGCCTACTACGGCCGCGACGTCTATGGGTTCAAGTCAAAGAGCCAGATGACGAAGATCAACTTCAACTGGTGCAATGCGGCGGCTTCGGCCCGATGGAACTACATCATCGCCAACCGTCTGTTCCTCAACACTTCCGCCACGTTCAGCTACTACGATTTCGGCACTGAGATGCGCATCGACCCCTACTTTTTCCAGCTCTTCTCGGGCGTGCGCGACTACAGCCTGAAGAGCGAGCTCACCTGGATTCCCACCCCGAAACATAACATCCGTTTCGGTGTCCATGATGTCTTACACAACTGTCTGCCAGGACAATACAAGGTGGAAGCGGGATCCGGCAACAGCTTCGATTTGCCGCCGGTGCAACATTATCTTGGCAACGAGCTGGCGATTTACGCCCACGACGAATGGGAAATTTCGAAACGATGGCTGCTCAACGCCGGACTTCGTTACACCAACTTCCAGCAACTCGGTCCGTTCACGCGCTATGTGCTTGACGAGCTGGGACATGTCACCGACTCCATCACCTACAAACCTGGACAGAGTATCTGCCAGTACAACCGTGTCGAACCTCGTCTGTCGGTGCGCTTCATGATAGACTCCAGCACATCCCTAAAAGCTTCTGCCACGCTGAATTATCAGTTTATGCACCAGATTTCCATCGCAACTATTTCACTGCCTACGGATGTCTGGATGCCTTCCACTGACATATTGAAACCGCAGACCGTACTGCAGTTCTCGCTCGGCGTGTTCAAGAACTTCAACCACAATATGTTCGAAACCTACATCGACCTCTATTATAAACAGATGTACAACTTGGCCGAGTATCGCGATGGTTTGGACTTCAGCTCCTTCACCATCAATCCCGACCAACTGTACGTTTTCGGCAGGGGCTGGGCCACGGGCGCGGAGTTCTTCGTCAAGAAGACGCGAGGCCGCTTCACAGGATTTATCGGCTATACGCTCTCTTTCACGCTGCGACAGTTCGACGATCTCAACGGCGGAAAACCCTTCTGGGCGAAATACGACCGCCGTCACGACATCTCCATCAGCCTTTCCTACGAAATCCTTCGTAACAAGCTGAGAGTGTCGGCGTTATGGGTTTATCAGTCGGGCAACAAGATGACCGTCCCGCTCGGCTACTACCTCTTCGGCGGCTCGGTGGTGACGGAATGGAGCGCACGCAACGCCTACCGCATCAACCCCTACCACCGCTTAGACATTTCCTTGGACTGGACCATCAAGAAGACCTCCAAATTCGAGACTGGGCTGAACTTCTCGGTTTACAACGTCTATAACCGCCAGAACCCGTTCCTGGTCTTCTTCGAGACCGAATTCAACACTGAGGGCGGCGACATGACGACCTTCACCATGCAGAACCATGCCTACCAGATGAGTCTGTTCCCAATCATCCCGTCAATAATGTGGACGTTCCGATTCTAGTAGAGACGTAATATATTGCGTCTCCACATGAGACAATAAAAAAACGGAATTTCGTGGGAAATTCCGTTTTTTTGTCTTACCGTTTTGCAATCGGTTGGTCGCTGCCGAATTGGATCCAGTTGGCCGCAGTCTCGATGATGTTATCCACACCACTGGCCACGGCATTGGGATCGAGGAGCACACGTACATCGGGTGGAACGCCGTTTTCGTAGTTGCCGCCGTCAAGGGCGATGGAACGAGAGCAGCTGAAGCGATAGAACCAGCCGTTGGGCAGCAGACCGCCATTGGGCAGACCTGTGCCGCCGCCAGTGTAGTCGCCGAAAAGCTTCACGTTGTCAAAGGCCTGAGTGCAGAGCGAGAAGTAGGAAGTGGCGCTGAAGGAACCGCGGTCGATGAGCACCGCCACCGGTTTGGTGTAAGGCTCATCCAGGCAGCTGGACGAAGGAGCATAACAGGTCGCCGGCGGGGTAAAATCGTTGTAATCGGGTCCCGCCTTGTGCTGCACGGTGTAAAGCGGTTGCTCGTGGCAATCGAACAAGCTGACCAGACGAGTAACGTTAACGCTACTACCACCACCATTCTGCCGGACGTCAAGAATAATACCGTCGCAGTCTTTATAACGATCCATGATGTATTTCAAGTCATCTTCGGTGATTTTTGACGAGAACGAAGGATAACGGAGGTAGGCCACCTTGCCGCCACGGATGGCGTTGTGCTTAATGGCACCGGTCTGGTGATAGTTCAAGGTCAGATAATGCTGCAAAACCACATTCTCATCGAAACAATTGTACTCGCTCATCCAATATGAAATAGTATCGCTACGCATGATGTCGAAATCGCTGATAAGGTTGGTGTGACCGTCGCGCAGCGTGTTGAGCATGGCAGCGCAGACACTGAAGAGGCTGTCGTCGGACATCTCGTCATAAACCATCGGACGATAGACCGCGTGAACGGAATCCCAATCCACTCCTTTGACATCAAAGAAGGTGTATAGCTGGTCAACCCGGTTCCAAAGATACTCAAAGACGTTGACCGGATCGTCGCTTTCGTCCGGTTTCATCATGGCGCGCTCACAGGAGGGAAAAACAAAGGCTGTGAGGCATATCATCAGGAAAATATTGATCTTTTTCATAGTCTCTATTAATGAATTTTGAACATGAAGGATAATTTGACCGTATGGAAGGCGTTATCGTAGCGATAATACCCCTTGTTGCCTGTGGTGAGATAGTCCCAAGTATAGGAAAGACCAATGCGGTTACCGTTCCGGAGGTTCAGGTTGAAGCCGAGGTCGGTGGTGCAACCGGGGAAGAACTTAAATACCACAGTGTTGGCACCAAACAGTGCGTCAAAGACGTTGTTCATGGGGTCCACCACGTAGGCAAAATCGGGACGGGAGGCAATCGTATAAAGCGGGACGGAGAAGCTGAAGAAAGCGGACATCCAGGGATGAGACGCGTCAGCCTTATCGTAGGCAAAATCGCACTCCACCTTTCCCTCGGCACTGATTTCGTGGAAGAAGGAGAGCGTGAGAGAGGCATTCTGGAGATCCTCGAGTTCCTTCAAGTCAATCAGATTGGAAGTGGAGGCTCCAGCCCAGATATGCCACCGTTTGACCGTCGGGTTCAGGCAGCTGTAGAGGAATTCCAGATTGGCGGAATAGGAGCCACAGGATCCTTCCACATCAAAATAGTTGGTTTTGATGCGCGATCCAAGAAGCTGTATATGGCAACGTTTCCACTCGTCGGTGAAGCCAATCTGCTCCATATTATGAAAACCTCCGTATGCAAAAGGAACGGTGCTTTCATCGTAGCTGCATGTACCGCCGATTCCCGCGTTGAGATCGATCCAGAACTTGTTGCGTTCGGACCCATACTCTTGTGTGGTCTGGGCAAACGCGCCCCCACACAATGCAAACAATGCCAATAACAGCAGTGTTTGTCGGAATAAGTGGTTGATTTTCATATTAATAAAAATTATGGATAAAAAGTTGTGTTCTGAATGTGAATGTTTGAATATTTAAGAAACTTAGTGGCTACTAATATTAATAAAGGGGAACCCGTCAGGATTCCCCTTCGTTATCAATTGTCAATTATCAATTATTTCTCCTCTTTTTTCGCTTTCTTATCCTTTTTCAGTCTCAGCAGGTCGTAGGCCAACGGGTTGGACACGAAGATGCCGGAGTAGGTACCGAAGGCGATACCGAGGAACATAGCGAACACGAAGCCGCGGATGACCTCTCCGCCGAAGATGAAGATCACCAACAGAGTGACCAAGGTGGTGGCGGCTGTGTTCACGTTACGACCCAACGTGCCATTGATAGCAGCGTTGAAGTTGTCGTAGTTGCTGCGCTTCGGATAGAGGGCCAAGTTCTCACGCACACGGTCGAAGATGACCACCACGTTGTTGATGGAGTAACCGATCACCGTCAAGATAGCGGCGATGAAGTTCTGGTCGATTTCCATCGTGAACGGCAGCACCTTGTAGAACAAGGAGAACATACCGATGGTCAGGAAGGAGTCGTGGAACAGGGCGAAGACACCAGCCATACCGAACTGCCAGTTGCGGAAACGGATGGCGATGTAGATGAAGATGAGCACCAGAGAAGCCAGCACGGCCCAAACGGCATTGCGCAACAACTCGCGGGCAACGGTGGGCTGGATCTTCGTGGAAGATTGGATACCACGCTCGTCGTTGGTCAGGTGCGTGAAGTCGTATTCGCTCAGATCCTGCTTCTCGTAGAAGCCTTTCAAGGCGTTGTAGAGTTTCTTCTCGCACTCCTGGTCCACCTTCACGTCGTTGCTCTCGATCTTGTAGTTGGTCACGATGCGCACCTGGTTGTTGCTACCGAAGGTCTTCACCTCGGGGGAACCGCCGAACTCTTTGATGACCGCCTCACGGACATCCTTGGTGATCACGTCCTTGTCGAAGCGCACCACATAGCTACGACCGCCGGTAAAGTCAACACCGCGTTGCAGACCGAGGGTGCAGAAAGAGATGATGGAGATGAGCATCAGGGCACCAGACACGATGTAAAACACTTTACGGGTGCTGAGGAAGTCGAAGTGGGTGTTGGTGAATGCGTTGATGGTAAGCGGAGTGCCGACGGAGAACTCTTTGCCCTTCTTTAGACGGGCCTCGATGATCACGCGGGAAACGAGGATGGCGGTGAAGAGGGAGGAGAGGATACCGATGATCAACGTGGTGGCGAAACCTTGGATGGGGCCGGAACCGAAGATGTACAGCACGATAGCCGTAATCAAGGTGGTGACGTTACCGTCGATGATGGCGGAGTAGGAGTTCTTGAAACCTTCATCGACTGCCACGCGCATACCCTTACCGGCGCGCACTTCCTCGCGCACGCGTTCATATATAATCACGTTCGCATCGACGGCCATACCTAAGGTCAGGACGATACCGGCGATACCAGGCAACGTCAGGACGGCACCCATAGAGGCGAGCACGCCGATGATGAAGAAGACGTTCAGCAACAGGGCAAGGTCAGCAACCAGACCAGCGCGGCTGTAGTAGAAGAACATGTAGATGACCACCAACAGGAAGGCGCCGAGGAAGGAGAGCAAACCGGATTTGATGGACTCCTTACCGAGGGTAGGTCCGACGATTTCGGATTGGACGATGTTGACACCAGCCTCCAGGTTACCGGAGTTGAGCACGGTGGCGAGGTCCTTAGCCTTTTCGATGGTGAAGTTACCGGAAATCTCAGAGTTACCGTTCGGGATTTCGGAACGGACGGTCGGGGCGGAATAGACGAACTGGTCGAGGACGATGGCGATGCAAGTCAGCTTGGTGCTGTTGTTGGCAGCCTCACGGGTGATCTTGCGCCATTCGTCGGCAGCCTGGTCTTCCATAGACATAGTGACGACCACGCGGTTGTTCTGGTCAACGTCCTGACGGGCGGTGCGCACCACGCGGTTGCCGCCGATAGTCTCAGAGCTCAACAGCGGTCCGACGCGGTCGTTTTTCTTCTTCAAAGGATAGAGCGGGTAAGCGGTGCCGATGTTGTCGAACTTCTCGGGGGAGCCCCAGTAGAAGACCACATTGGGATCGCCAAGGATTCTTTCCAGTTCGGGAAGCATCTGGTCGATCTTCGGCATGTCAGCTTCGCGGAAGTAAGCGATGACGATGCCGCCGCCCGTGACAGCGTGGCTGAGGATTGCGCCCTCGCCAATCTCGGCCTCTTCTCCGTCCTCATCCTCATCCTCGTCAGCAGCAGCGTTTGCAGCGGCGAGAGTGGAATCGGCGCTAGCCTCCAAAGCGGCGTCGATAGCGGCGTCAGCCTCATTCTCGGCGGGCTGGGCCTCTTTCTTGTTCTTCAGTTCCTGAGCCAGTTTGGCGTCGGCTTCCATGAAGCGCTGTTGGATGGAACGGCCGCCCACAACGTCGTTATAGACCTCCCAGAACTCCAGTTTGGCGGTGCTCTTCAGAAGGTCGGTAACACGTTCGGGTTCCTTCACGCCGGGCAACTCCACGAGGATACGGCCGCCTTGCAGCATCTGCAGGTTGGGCTGAGCCACACCGAAGCGGTCGATACGGGTGCGCAGGATCTTGAACGTGCGATCGACGATCTCGTTGCTCTCCTTGCGGATGTAGCTGATGATGTCGGCGTCGGAGGCGTTCTTCATGCCGGAGCGCTCGCCGAAGTAGGTGCGGAGGTTGGCGTTGTTGAGGTTCAGCGCCTTCTTCTCGGCGTTGAAGTTCTTCACAAAGATATCGATAAAGTCGCCGTTCACCGTGTTCTCGTATTCGGTCTGTGCCTTCTCGAAGGCGTTCTTGAAGAGTTGGTCCTCGGTGTTGGTGGCCAAGCTCTTGACGGCGTCAGGCATGGAGATCTCGAGGGTCACGTTCATACCGCCCTTGAGGTCCAGACCCAGGTTCAGTTCCTTGTACTTGCACTGTTTGTAGGTGTTTCCGAGATAGATGGTCGAGTCGTTCATACCGGTCAGATACTGACGGGTGCGGGCGTCCACCACGGAGTCCACCAAATGTTTTTCCAGCATAACGTCACCGTTTGCCAGCTTCTTCACCTCCTCGATGGCTGCGGGGTCGTTGGCGTACTTTGCCGCCTTGCTTTCCACTCTCCAGGAGGCGAAAGAGAACGACAGGCAGTAGATGCAGACCAATGCAATTAGGATAGTAAAGAATAAAATCAGTCCTTTGTTTTTCATCTTACTTTTATTAATTGTTTGATTTATAAATATTTATAACTTTCTCAACCTAATATTTTTAAGGCCGCAAATATACAATTTTTGTGGTATGATTTTCAGCGGTTGAAAAATTGTTGAAAAGAAAGGTTGTAAGGGTGTGACACGCCAGGGAAAGCAGTTGAGAAACAAATTTTTGCGTCTTCACGTGTTGTATATATAAAAAATGTATTTTTGCCTTTGCAAAAGAAGACGATTATGAGTACGGAAATGATAGAGACCATCCGCGAGTATTTCAAGACCCAACCGGTGTTGAAGGCCTGGATCTTCGGCTCGTATGCGCGTGGGGAGGAGACTCCCGAAAGCGATGTGGATATCTTGGTGGTATATGATGATAAAGCGAGAGTATCCTTGTTGACCATCTCACGCATGATGGGAGAATTAGAACGAAGTATAGGCCGCCCTGTTGACTTGATTGAAGATGGTTGCCTGTTACCTTTTGCTGTACAATCTGCTAACAGAGATAAACAACTAATTTATGAGAGAGGAAGTTAGGGACATTGAACGGCTTCAACACATCCTTGAAGCCATGAACGTGCTTGTGAATTACCAATCGCACCACACAATGGAGGAGGCATTAGCTGATCCAGTTGTATATTTCGGTTTGGTAAAACATGTTGAAATAATTGGCGAGGCTGTCTATAAATTGACCTTTAAATACCGTGCCAATCACACGAAAGTAAATTGGGACGATATTGAGCGTATGCGTCATGTTCTGGTGCACGGATACTATAAGATACGACCTGAACAATTGTGGGAAACCATTGCCGTTGACATACCGCAATTGAAGCCCATCATTGAACAATATCTCTCAGAAATGGAGCAGAAATAACATTGATCAACCCCGATTTTTCACCAAACCCCAAAGAACACCAAAAGAGAGGTTGAATTTATAACATAATGACGGAGTTATAGAATGACAGATTATTGCCGTCCGCGGGGAAACGTGACGATTTTCCCACGTTGTAGAGACGCAAAATTTTGCGTCTCTACATGTTTGTAAAGAAATAATTTCTATTTTTGCGGATTAAAATCAGAAAGATGATAAATGATGCGTTTTTGCCGTACATGCCCACGGTGGTGCAGATTCTGAAAGACCACAAGGTTAAGGATGCGTACCTGTTTGGATCCGTTCTCACCCAGCGATTCAACGACAACAGTGACGTGGATTTCCTGGTTCGTTACGAACCGTTTGACGACCCTGTCGCCTTCGGTGACAACATTTGGGATTTGCGCTTCGCGTTGGAGGACAGCTTGCACAGGGACATCGACCTGATTAACGAAGAGAGTCTGAAAAACCCCTACTTCATCCAGGAACTGAATGAAACCAAATACAAAATATATGGATAGAGAAATATTGAAATATCTATATGACATCCAAGAATGCATCAATACCATAGACGTTATATTGGTGCAGAAAAGGTTTTTGCCACGTATGAAGGCAATCCCATGTTGCAAGATGCTGTAGAACGCAATATTGCCACAATTGGAGAGGCTATGAACAAAGCGTTGAAATTGGATCCCGATTTGAGCATCTCATTTGCAAGAAGGATTGTCGGTACCCGGAACCGCCTGATCCACGGCTACGACGATATTGACAACATTGAAGTTTGGAACATCATCGTCAACAATTTACCCGTTTTGAAAACCGAAATAGACTCTTTGCTGTCCGATACAGACGAACAATAACGACATTAACCCCGAATTTTTCACCAACCCCCAAAGAACACCAAAAGAGAAATTGGAATTATAACATATTAATGGGGTTATAGAACGACAGATTATTGCCATCCGCGGGGAAACGTGACGATTTTCCCACGTTGTAGAGACGCAAAATTTTGCGTCTCTACGTGTTATAGGATGACAAATTTTTCTGTAATGTTATTATGTTGCGGCCAAATAATTTTCGTATTTTTGCACCTTGAAATAGAATCCGAATTTTTCACCAAACCCCAAAGAACACCAAAAAGAAAAAATGTATAACATATTGACATAAAGCGTTTTCGCTTTTCTTTGTTGCACGAGAATCTGGACAATTTTCAGCAATACCACAGAAAGGAACGAACCGCTTGCGATGCAAATCGTGGGCTTTTTGTTTGTGGTATAGGTAGTCCAGAACCTTTCGTGCAGTGCAAAACAGGCTCACGATTTTTTTGTGTTTGTGTTGGAAGGCGGAAACGGTTTATAACCGACTGAAATCCAATTAGTACAAACATAAAAAAGAAAAGTATGAAAAAAACGAAACACTGTTTTAGCCTTCTCATTATGATGATGGGCATCATGGGACTGTTCGCGCAAGAAGCGAATTACCTTTATCCTAAAGTCAAACGTCTCGAAGGACAAGGTAATGGAGGCAATTGGCTGGAAATCACCGAACAAACACGAGACAACATCATGTCTGGCGCACCCTGGAAAGTGCAGCAAGTGGAATATGAACATGGTGCGTCTCCAGTGGTGGTTCGGGTAACAAATCCCTCTGAACTAAAGCCTTACGAATACTATTTAAGTTTAAATGATTATGACAGCTTTTGGAAACTCAAATGGTATGATTCAACTGGTACGCAACTCGGTGAGTATATGTCGCAATATACTATCGAAGAAGGGAAAGAGGAAATTGTTGAGGGACATGGCATTGCCATAACCATGAAGAACCATCCGTTTTCCATCCATGACAAAAATTTGGCTTCGTATGTTAGCACCCACGGTGGAAATACATATCGAAATTATACATGGTATGCACAACCTGATCTAATCGGTTCACAAGTGATTTATAATGGTGATGTTCAGTGGCTGGATGGGTTGAAAGATGCCGAAACCTCCACTCCGGACAATTGGATCCGTGCAGGACATTACAAATCAACACATTATTGGGAGTGTAATGTTGTCCAACCAACTATGGCTGAATGCGACTACTCGAAATGGCGCACCGAAGATTTCTTCAATCTCTATGACGCGACAACTACTTGGGGAGGGACAAATAGAACAAGAGGATACATGGACTACTACGGCCAGTATGAGCATGTGGCGCAAGGCACGTGGGCACCATATATGCTGAGTTCTCCATACGACGGAGGTCCTAAAGCGCAATTTCTTACCAAAGACGTGATATTTGGGAACAACATGCCCTCTCCCGCCTATTACGATTTCCGTTTTCTTGAATCGGTACCCAACATGTCAAGGTATAACCAAACATTGACAAATCTTTATTCTGTAGATATAATATTCACCCCAGACACCTCTCTATGGACTCGTGCACTCGTCTTGGACTCCGGTTCCGGAACTGTCGAATCGAACTATAAAGTCATTCAGCATTTTAATGGACAAACTTATCAAAATATCCGACATGAACCCAAGACCTGCCCTTCGGTCGATAAAAACGGCAATCCCGACAACAGCGGAACATACGGATTTGGTTGGTTTCCTGGATATGCCATCAACGTGGAGACTGGCGAACGTCTCAACATCATGTTCGCAGAGAACTCCGAAGACGAATACAACCACGGCAACGACATGATTTTCAATCCCACGAATGTATATGCCTTCAGAAAAAACTATGAGGACAGCTACATATTGGATAATGAAGGGAACCCTATTCCCATGACCCAAGAAGAATACAACGCGTTGTACTCCAGTTCCTTATGTGACCATGAAATCTTGGGCGAACCTTTGTACGGTGGCAGGCATTATGTTTATATTTGCGGAAGCTCCGGCAACACGTGCAATGTTTATTATAGATCATCTGCTACGCAACGTAACTACAATTACGATGGCTATCCAACAACTGTTCAAGGAGTTAGCCACGGTGGATATTTTACCGGCTCGGACGGGGCATCTTATCCATAT
>CAJOKR010000064.1 GCA_905235135.1 uncultured Bacteroidales bacterium | reverse complement strand
GTCCACACCGACAACAACTACACCACGGCCGAGAAAAACAAGCTGGAGGGCATCCAAGCGGGTGCGGAGGTGAATGTGCAGAGCGACTGGGAGCAGGATAATCAGTCTGCGGATGATTTTATCAAGAACAAGCCCGACCTTTCCCAATATGCGACCAAGAATGCGTTAAGAGACACGGCGGGCAATATCCGCAGTGCATTAGTGGACACGGCTTCCGATATTCGTGACGCGTTGGTGGATACTGCGGCGGCGATTCGTGCAGATATGGGTGATGCCGCCAACGACGCGAAGATCACCATCCAGAAAAACGGCCAGAATGTGGGTGATTTCACGTTGAACCAGGCAACGGACGACACGGTAAACATCCTCGTCCCGACCAAAGTGACGGATTTGGAGGATGCTGGCAATTATGTGACGAAGGCGAAGTTGAATGACACGCTGATGAACTTCGCTCGTAAAGATACACTGGCATACTTTGCCACAAAGGATACGTTGAAGGCTTATTTCGACACGACTCTCACGAAGAAGGCAATCCACGATACTGCCAACGCGCTGCGCGGGGAATTCCCTACGGTAAACAATGGTAAGATCACCATTGCAATGAATAGAGGAACAGTGGATCAAGCGACATTTTATGTCAATCAGGATGGTGAGCAGACGGTTATGATCAACCTTCCGGATGAGGCGTTGGTAAACAATGGTCAGCTGACGATTATCACCGATGGCGACACCACGCGCTTCACGGCGAACCAGTCGGGCAACGACACGGTGAATCTTTCAGGTTTTGTGACAACGGCACATTTGAATGATACGCTGAACGCCTACTATACGAAAGGGCAAATCAAAGATACTTTGGTGAACTTTGCCCGTAAAGACACTTTGGTGAACTTCGCCCGCAAAGACACCTTGGTGAATTTCGCCCGCAAAGACACGTTGGTGAACTTTGCCAGAAAAGACACGTTGGTGAATTTCGCCCGTAAAGATACTTTGGTGAACTTCGCTCGTAAGGACACGTTGGTGAACTTTGCCCGTAAAGATACTTTGGTGAACTTCGCCCGTAAAGACACTTTGGTGAACTTCGCCCGCAAGGACACGTTGGTTAACTTTGCCCGGAAAGACACATTGGTGAACTTCGCTCGCAAAGACACGTTGGTGAACTTCGCCCGTAAAGACACGTTGGTGAACTTCGCCCGCAAGGACACGTTGGTTAACTTTGCCCGGAAAGACACGCTGGTGAACTTCGCTCGCAAAGACACGCTGGTGAATTTCGCCCGCAAGGACACGTTGGTGAATTTCGCTCGCAAAGATACGTTGGTTAACTTTGCCCGCAAGGACACGCTGGTTAACTTCGCCCGGAAAGACACGCTGGTGAACTTTGCCCGTAAAGACACTTTAGTTAACTTCGCCCGCAAGGACACTTTGGTTAACTTTGCCCGCAAGGACACGCTGGTTAACTTCGCTCGCAAGGACACGTTAGTGAACTTCGCCCGTAAAGACACGCTGACCAAATTCGCTCTGAAAGAAGAAATTGGCGATGGTACCCTGACTATCACAAAAGGTGCGGGGAGTGTCACATTCACCGCAAACCAGAAAACGAATGCGGAAGTTTCGATTCCTACCAAGCTCTCTGAAATGACCAACGACGGTGGTGTGTATGCCAAGCGGGACAGCGTGAACGTGTTTACCGAAAACAACACTTTCACGGATACAGTGATTGTTCCGAACGGTTATGTCCTCAAAGGTGATAATGCCACAAGCGAAAGCAACTGCGGCAACATCGTGGTGAACGCCTGCGACCTGTGGGCGGTGTTCGACAGCTTAAATAGAAGAATTACGGCATTGGAGAATGCAGCACCGCCGGTGTTCAACAGCATCAGTCTGTCGAATCCGACCATTGAGACTTTGGATGTTACGGCCGACTTCACCAGCGAGTACATTCCGATTACTGGTTACCAGTTCTGCTATTCCCAAAACAGTGACATGAGCGAATCCACCTGTGTGCCGAGTACGACGAACAGCATTACGCTCACAGGATTGAGTTCCTACACAGACTATTACGTGACTGCTTCTGCCACCAACAAGGTGGGAACCACCACCTCCACGCCAGTGGCCACAAAACGCACCAAGGCACACAATCCTATGGCTAACATCCAAACATCGCCGCTGGCTCCCAACAGCATCTCTGTGACTGTGAACAGTTTGGATTTCATGGAACCGGGAAAAGGTACGGTACAATTGTATTATATGAAGCGGACAGGCAGCACTTGCAGTACGAATATTGGCGATTATACACCTCTTGATGTTTCAGACTCTTTACAAACGGGTGATACCTATGAGGAAACTATACCTGCCCTTGATGCTAACTCGAACTATTGCATAATAGCCAAGGTGAGCCATATTGATACGACTGTAATTGTTGGTCCCGTAAATGCTGTTTCCGGTGGGCCAAATTCATTGATTATCACTGACAATACTGGACAAAATATAGGATGGGATTCGCTTTCAAAATGTAAAAATTATGATGCAATAATAACATACACAGCAGTGCCTGAGGTTGGATCTGCAGATGATTACACATACGAATGGGCTATGATTGGAACAGGCTGGGGTCAGATTTTGGATACTATCGATAATAGATGTGTTATCAAATTTACTTCTGTAGGTACTGATAAAAGAGGTATAACTTGTACAGCCAAAAAAAGTACAGAAACAATAACTAAAACATTATCAAGCGCTATCAAGGTGAGAAATGCTAATCAAGTACCTACTTCAGTAAAATCTTTTTCACGAGATGGCCTAACGTTGACTTTAACAGCAACCATACCTGGAAATGCAAATTATACGGCCGTAGATTGGGGTGACGGATCTGATATAGTACATAATCCACAAGCGGGGCTTCAACACACCTATGCTACTGAAGGTACATACAGAGTTACTCAACTTCAAATGGCAAGTGGTTCTTATGATCGATATTGTCCTGTAACCCAATCGATAACAGTATTTCCTAATCCAGCCACCACCTGTGCAGGCACACCACATCAAAGTTCAGAATATACATCCTCTGGATTGACAAGCAGGGATGGCTACGAAAACGGTAGCGTAGGGGCTATTGATTCCGTAACTGATTATGACGGCAATGTATATCCTGTAGTGGAAATAAACGGTCTGTGTTGGATGAAGGAGAACTTGCGCTGTACCCACAGCCCAAGCACAGGAAGCTCTATCTTAAATCATAATAATTTGAGTGGCGATAATTATTTTACGACAACAACGGGTAAAAGTGCACATTGGTATCAAAACAATAGTACGACTTATGAGCCCAAACATTATGGCTTGTTATACAACTGGTGTGCTGCTATGGATATATGCAAAAATGATGATGAATTCAATACTTCGACAGATCCTTGGAATCCAAGTCAATACGAATACCTTTATCTTCCACATCATCGTGGAATATGTCCTAAAGGATGGCATATTCCAACATCCGAGGATTGGGCAACATTGCTTAGTGGAAACAGTATCGTTTCATTAGTAACAGGAGAAGATTGGACTGGTGTCGGGGGAACTTGTGCCACCTGTGCGGGTAATATCTCATCTACAGATCGTAATAGCACTTATTTTTCAGCGTTAGCAGCAAATTATGTTTCCTCAGGAAGCAATCAAACAAGTACGGGCTTTTGGAGGACTAGTCAAAATTATAGTTATATTTCTTATTCTACTGATATAGTAAATAATCAATATGTTCATGAGGGTGTTTTCAACACGAGAACTAAACCCGAAGATTTGGTTTCTATTCGTTGTGTGCGTGATACAGCGGGCACACCGTCTGCAATTCCTCACGAACCGGGTGCGATATACCTCTCTGTTGACAATGACCATCCCTCGGTGCAGCTTTGTTCCTCGAATGGCCAAAATTATCCGTATGCTTCATACCATCCTGTCACGGTCACCTATACCGCCATTCTTTCGAGTGATGATCCAATTGCCGACTTGACTGGATATACCATAACTTGGAGCGTTTCTCCAGCAACACTTAATCCTACGATAGACGAGGTTAACAGGACTTGTACTGTTACATACTCTTCCTACCCGTATTCTGGGGATCCGCAACCACAAATATCCTGTCGTGCGACGAAGGAAGGTGAGCCCGATAAAGTTGTTACCTTCTTCCAAGCATTCTCTACACCTTCCAATGTAATCCCCGATTGTAATATAATTACGGATACACTATCAGTTTATCTGAGATCACGCGCTGCCTCAAACAATGGCACCAGCAATGGAATCAGCGGAAACTTTACCATCAACTGGGGTGATGGCTCTGCCGTTCAGGTAGGCCCGGCATCTTCCTTTACGACAGGTCCTGAACACACCTACACTGCAGCGGGTTCTTACACCATTACGCTCACCAATGGTTCTGGTTGTTCGGCCACGAAGGAGGTTACATTGACTACTGCAGCCCGCTTCCCATGTACAGGTACTGCTCACACAGGTGCCCAATATCAGAATAATGGTCTGAACGGAACTAAGAACGATGGTTATGAATACACCAATGGTGAAGGTATCGTTTCTGTTACCGACTACGACGGCAATATCTATTCTGTGGTGCAGGTAGGCAACCAGTGTTGGACAAGGGAGAATATGCGTTGCACGCACAGTCCGCTTACCGGTACTTCTATTGTGAATCCGCTTGGTGCATCGGGCAATACTTTCACTATGTCAAAAACTTCCAAAGTTGCTCAATGGTACTTGAATGACCAGGAGACTTCTATATCTAAACGTTATGGCTTGTATTACAACTGGTGCGCTGCTATGGATACCTATTATCCTGGCGGCAATGAGGTGCCTCAGGATGGGCAATCCGAGTCGTACTGGTCATTCTCCGTGACTGGCAATCGTCGAGGCATTTGTCCTAAGGGCTGGCATATTCCGTCTCAGTCCGAGTTTAACGAACTTGTGAGCGCAGCAGGCTCTGGTACAGCATTGTCTGGCTCGTGTGATTGGAACTACTGCTTCGGTAACGAAAAAGACTTCTATGCTGTTCCGGCGGGTGAGGCTACATTACAATTTATGAATGCTGGCGCGATGTCCGACGGCTATTTATACGCTAACTTCTGGAGTACGAAAGAATACACCAATGAACGTGTCTATCCGTTGCGTTTGACCAATCCGTCGTCTGGAGAATCGGGCTTCACTTCAGTGAGTGCATCAACGACGTATAAAACTTATTACAAGGATTATGGTGCTTCGGTACGCTGCGTCCGCGATGCCGAAACAGGTAATTAATTGATGCATACAAGTTGAATAATCAAGGGCGTGGCGGGTGCTGCGCCCTTTTTGCATCTGCTGGTGTTGGCTTGGCTTGTGTTGTTCGTCGCTGCCTGTGAGTTTCACGGGGTTCCGTTTGGCCGGAAGAGCCACGCATCAACCCGCAAGTGCACGCAGGCAACGGGTCAGGGCAAGCAGTGTCTCGCGAGGGCGGGCAGGCCAAACGGAATCCGGGACTCGCAAGGGCACGTGGGTTGTTGAGGCCTGCGTTGTTCGTCGCTGCCAGCGAGTTTCACGGGGTTCCGTTTGGTCGGAAGAGCCACGCATCAGCACGCCAGGGCACGCAGGCAACGGGTCAGGGCACGCAGTGTCTCGCGAGGGCAGGCGGGCTAAACGGAATCCGGGACTCGCAAGGGCACGTGGGTTGTTGAGGCCTGCGTTGTTCGTCGCTGCCAGCGAGTTTCACGGGGTTCCGTTTGGCCTCGTACCCGCTGGTTTTTTCCGTTATGACTTGGGGCTCGTTATGGTGTGGCTTTTTCGGTGTTGCAAGCGGCCAAACGGAATGGAGGTGGGTTTTTCGTTGCTTTCGTTGTGGTTGGTGGTAGGGCCGTCATAATATGGCGGCCCTACTGTGGGTCTGCTGGTCATCCGTGTCAGCAGCGACGATGTCTTTCCTTCGATTCTTTTGATGTGAATACGTTGCGGAGATTATGACGGAATTGCAAATGTTTTATTTCATCACCTTCACCCCCTTTACGGCCCAGCGGGTGCCGTCAATGGTGCCGCTCTTGTGGTAGCGTAGGGCGATGCGGAACTTTTGGTTGCCGATAGCATTCAGGTTCAGCCCGTTGCTGAGCCCGAAGCTGCTCGGGTAGTCGTTCAGGTTCGGGTTGAAGGCCGTCCACTCGCTCTCGTTGAAAGCGCCGCCGCTGTACGTGGTGGAGTAATAGACTTGGTAGTAGGTCGCCGGACTGCCGCCCACGTTATTCTGGTGGTCGAGGTAGAGTAGGGCACCGCTCACGTCGCCGAGGTTCAGCTCCGGCGAGATGAGCCAATCGTCGCAGTTCTCAGCGGAGGTGTTGTGATAGACGAAGTTGTTGCCGCCGTATGCTTGGAACTTCCACGACTGGTTGTCGGGATACTGCGACCAGCCACCGGAGGTGAAGCAGTTTGCATCGAAAGTGAGATCGGCGAGCGTCTCGGATTGCGATGACGAGGTGTACTGGATGTCGTCCTTGGTACGCAGGGTGAGCTGGTAGGTGGAGTTGTAGATGCCCAGAATGCCGTAGAGGCAGTATTCCTTGCTGGCATCGATGAGGGTGTTGCGGAAGTAGGCGTAGTTGCTGGTGCGCACGGTTATGCTTGTACCGTTGAAGGTGATTTCGCGGTCGGTGGTGAAGTCGTTGTTCGCCAAAGGAAGCCCGTCGTCGGCGGGAGAGAATTTGCAGCCGTCGATCTTCACGAGACAGTTGACATTCTCCGCCGAAAGGTCGCTGTTGCCCTTGATTTCGATGGGGTTTGCCACGAGCGGGTTGTTCAGGTCGGGAAGCCCGTCTTTGCTGAGATAACGGCCAAGCACGGCGGGTGCGATACGGCCCACGGAGCCCTGATAGACCCAGCCGACCTGATACTTGTTGTGGTAGTCGCCCACAATCAGCCCGGCGCAGTTCAGATAGACTGTCTGCCCAACGGGGTATTCGTTGAAGAGGCTGGAGCGGTCAATGGCGATTTCGATGCCGCCGGTCTCATCCTGGATGGTGAGGTATTTGTAGCAGTTGCCGCCCTCGTCGGAGCTGACCACCACAGCCTTCACGATGAACTGCTCGTCGTAGCGGCAGATGGAGTCTTGCGCGCCAGTACCTAACGACGGGTGTTTCGCCTTGATGTCGGCGATGGTCTTGTTGGCGGCCGGCCCATCATACACGGGGACTCTCTGTTCGGGCTCTTCCCAGCGGTTGCAGCTGCTGAGGATGGCGGTGATTAGGATTGCGATTATCGTTATTTTTTTCATATTCTGATCGTTTTTCTACGTTGGGGCCCACACTGCGGCTTCGCCTTGAGTGGGGTTAATTGCGCTTCGCGCGTTTTGCCCCTTCGGGGCTGCTCAATGAATAATATTTAATTTAATGAGCATTTTCGTACATAACTGCTCACTGCACGACTCCCGTAATCTTGATGTCTGAGAGGTACCATGAGGAGGGGGCGGTGGTGATGTGGAACATCAGGCGGAAGGTGGAGGTTTGGGCACCTTCGGGGAGAGCCATGAGGAAGTCGTTGGAAGTGGTCTGTCCTGCGGCGGCGGAGAGGTTGAAGGGAATCCAAAGGGAGCTGCTCACACCGGTGTAGTCGGGGGTGTAGAAGCACATCATGGTGTTGGGATCGAAGCCCTGCGGGGCGCGGTGCGTGAAGCTCAGCTCCGGACTTTCGATGTCGCTAAGGTCGATAGCCGGGGATATCAAATAGTAGTCTTCGTTGACGGCAGGATTGACGTAGAAGCCGCTGAAGTTGTTGTTGACCATTGTCTGCCAGGGATTGCCGGCGCCGGTCTGGGTCCAGCCCTCGTTGAAGGCGTTGTTGTAGTTGACGCTGAAGATGGTCTGCCGCACCACGGGGACGGAGAAGCCAACCAGATCGTCGGGGTTGTTGATGACTATCTGCACGTAATTGTTGTAGCGGGTGAGGATGCCGGTGATGTCGCCGGTGCCCACGGGCAGTATCTCGTTCGCGAAGGTGGCGTAGTTGCTGGTCCGCATCGTGATGGTGGTGCCATCAGCCATCTTGATGTCGTGGCTGGTGGAGGCGCCGGGATCCGAGAAGGTGGCCATGCCGCCCTCCACAAAGGTGGCACCAATCAGTCGCACCCGACAGTTATACATGGTCGAGGGAATGTTGTTGGCGGCGGGAATGGTGGTCATGTCGATAGCGGGGTATTCTCCCACAGGCGCACCGTCGGGGAAGATGTAGAGGTAGGTCTTGAACGACGGGATGGGTTGCATGGCACCGTTGGCCCAGAGACCGAGTTGCGGCAGCTTGCGGTAGTCGCCTAATACCAGACCGTCGCACTTCACGTAGATGCGCTCTCCGACCTTGTATCGGTTATAGAGGGCTTTGTTGTCGATCTTGATCTGGATGCCGCCGGTGGAATCCTCGATGTTGATGTATTTGTAGTTGTTGCCCCATTCATCACTGGTGGTCACATAGCCGCAGATGATGATGTTCGAGCCAATGGGGATGGAATCAAAGGAGTCCTCTGAGCCGATGGTGTGCATCGCCAGCAGCTCGGCGATGGTGGTGTTGGCTTCCCCGATAAAGGTCGGCATGGGGGCCACATCTTGCTTGAGGTCGCAGCCGGCGAGAAGTATGGCTGCGAATACAGTTAGTATGATTGGTGTTTTTTTCATATTTTTTGGTTTCTTTCGTTACTGCGCTTCGCTTGTGTGGGGTTATTTGCACTTCGTGCGTTTTGCCTCTTCGAGGCTGCTTAAGGAAGTGTTTTATAATAAATGTAGTTTTTTCGTTATCTTACATTTGGAAGTTGATGCCTAAGTAGAAGGTGGTGCCGAAGGCGTAGTAGTATTTGTTGGCGTATTTGTTGACGTTGTAATTGGTGTAGTCGAACCGGTACTGCTCCCACGCGGTGGTTACCAAGTTTTTGTTGTTCAGCAGGTTGGTGATGCTGGCGTTGAAGCCGATGTTGTATTTGTGTGCGATGCGCCAGGACTTGCTCACGGAGATGTCCATGGTGAACTGCCCGGGCAGGCGTTCCTGGTCGGCGATCTGGTGGTAGAGCTCGGAGTTCTCGTCCAAGGAACCGCGGGCGGTGCTGGTGCGGCGCTCGGGGTTCAGTTCGCAGTAAATCTTGTCGAACCAGTTGCAGTTGATGTTCACCCACCAGTAGTTGTAGTTGAACTTCAGCCCTCCGGTGGCGGCAACTTGCGGGCTGCCGGCCACGTGGTAGTTCTTCCAATAGACGGTGCGCTCCATCTGTCCGTCGAAATCGACGCCGTTCTCAGCATTCATCGTCACATGAGCGCGGTCGGTGTAGCGGTAGTCGCCCCACGTGCCGGCCAGAATCAACGCGAACATGCTGCCGAGCTTGATTTCCGCACCGGCCTCCACGCCGATATACCGCTGGTCGATGCCTGAGATGGCGTAGTTGACCATGCTGGCGTAGTCGTCGTTATAGAAGCTGATTACACGGGAAGCGTCGTTGATTTTCGTGGCGAAGGCCGTGATGCGCATCTTGATGACGGGATAGTTCAAGATGTAGGAGAGATCCCCGGAGAAAACCCGTTCCGATTTCAGCCCAGGCACATAAGCGTTGCGAATGCGCGGGGAGAGGAAGGAGTTGAGGATGTTGGGCGATTTGGTCTCGCTTAAACCGTTTAATACGATGTAGTTACGTCCGTTAATCTTATACGTGACGCCGGCTCTTATGCCGTTGTCGCTGAGGGACCTTGTTTCCGATTTGCCTAATGATTCGGTCGGGAAGCGGCCGTTCTGCATGTGTCCGTAGCGCCAGATTTGTGAGGCACCGACCTGCAGTCCTAAATAGAAATCCCAATGGTTGTAGGTGGCCTTCACGAGTCCCCAGATTTTCTCCTCATAGACATTGTAGTCATAATCGTAGCCGAAAACATCGCCCTCATGCAGGGAGTCGCCTTTGTGCTGCAGATCGTTGTACTGCACGTTCGCGTCTTCGGGGAAGTCACCTTCCGAGAACTTATCGACATCTAACCAGTAGCTGCCGCCCAACATGTCGGCGATGGTCTTGTAGTTGCGCTGTTTCATGCCGCGCACGATGGCGCCGCCGTAGAGTTTCCAGTGGTCGTTGATGGACCAGCTGAGATTGGTGCTGGCGCCGAGCTGGAAGTGGTCCATTATGCGGTTTTCCACCATATATTGGGCACGTTTGCCCTGCAATGCGGCTAACTGGTTGACATCGTAGAGATGGTCCCAGTTTACCTGAGTGTAGCTTTGGTCGTTGTTCTGCCACAAGGCCAGCACGTCATAGTAGGCCTGGGCCGTGTCATTGCCGTCGATTTGGTAGCTCGGCAGGTAGCGGTAGTAGTCGGGACGCGGGTCCTGCGCGTCGTACCAGTTGAGGGAAGTGGTGTTGTTGCGGCCGAAGGTGGTGACGAGGGAGGTTTGGATGACGAGCTTGTTGTTGGAGGGCGTGTAGTTGTGGGTCAGCATGATGACCGGCTCGCACACGGTGCGCACGCGGGCGTTGCGCTGCTTGCCCTGATACCAGCCCCAGTTGGCGTTGTAGTAGTTGTTGTCAAGCAGGTCGTAAGCCTCCTGTACCGAGCTCGACTGCATACCGCGCTGCTGGTAGTTGGTGAAAGCCGCCAGGTTGAGCCAGTGCTCGCTGTTGATTTTCTTCTCAGCGGCCACGAAGCCGGAAAAGCTGGTGTAGTCGGTGCCGTTCACGTAGGCCAGCTCATTGCCGAAACGCGAAGATATGGATGCCGTGAACGCCCAGCCCTTGGGGCTCAGACCGGTGCTGTAGGTCAGCATCATGCGGTTGGTGTAGGTGCGGTTCGACAGCGAGTAGGTGGCCCGTAGTTGTTTGCGGAAGTTGCTGGCCCGCACGTTGTAGTTGATGGCACCCCCGATGTCTCCGAAGGCAAACGGCACATCGTTCAATCCGCTGACGCTCTCCGGATAGCGGAAGATGTGGTTCAGACCGCCCCACAACGAATAGGTGGCGCGACCGGTGACCATGCTGCTCATGTCGAAGCCGTTCACGAAGACCAAACCGTAGCGATTGTCATAACCACGCGGCTTGAAGTAGGCGATGCTGAACGTGTATGAGGTGTTGTTGGCGAACACGTCCTTGCTGCTGTGCAACAAGCTTGGCACATAGTTGCCGCCACCGCTTTCGTCCTCCTCATCCTCCTCAATAGAAGGGGGCAGGGAGGTGATGTTGTCATCGCCTTCGTTCGACGAAACCGCCTCCTTGTTCTGAGTTTTCTTGCCTTTCTTGTCAGACTTGGTCTCCTGGGCAAAGATATTCCAACAGAAAAAAACAGTTAAAATGCTTAATAGTAGTATTTTACGCATATTTCTACAGGTGTTTCTTCAAAAAATCAAATAAGGGGCAAATTTATAAAAAAAAGCCACTCTGCTTCGCGAATGTTCATATCTTTACTGGATTTGTGAATAAAATCTTTGGCAAGGTTTCCTTTTTTTTCTGCACGGTGCGGTTTTCATAAAGGTTATAGGTTGTTGAATCCGCTGTGAATAGTGAACTGTGAACCGACCTCTTTATTCTTCAATCACCAGATTCTTGAACTTCCCTTGCCGTTTCTCGTTTTCCGAAAGTAGATTGAGTTTGAACTGCTCGTCGCGGGAGCCCTCAGCATTGCATTGTGCGCGGAACGCCTCTAATGAGTCAGGAATAACACGGTAGGTTTCGGGGATTTTGAGCCGTAAAGATACGCGCTTGGCCTTGTATTCTATGTTTGTTTCTTGAAGGACACGATCCACTTCCTCCGTGAAATGTTCGGCTTGCTCTTGCGTAATATCTTGGTTCTCAAATTCATAATAAAACTCATAGCCTTTAATGGAAAGGTCGGCGAATCCGATGAAGAAGCGGGTCTTGATGCCCGTGTTCTTCTCCGCCTCGTGCACTGCGTCCACGAATTGCTGTTCATATAGCTTTTCGCCCGTAATGGTGACGATTCCGTGCAATTTTTGGATGAGATGTATGGTGGGCGTGTTCTGGAAACTCGGCCCAACTTCCATAAGGTCGTACATGTTATAGCGGTACAGACCACTGGCAGTGGTGATGTAGATAGAATAGCGTTTGCCTTCTTTCAGTTCGTGAAGCTGCAGGAACTGAGGATTCGGGTTTTCGATTTCCGATTCTTCCACAAATTCGTAATAATGGTAATGTGGGAACAGTACGGAGTTTAACGTGTCATCGAGAGGGAATCCGCTCCGAAGAGATGTAGCCGAACTCTTGATGGAGCATTCCCTCTGGAAACCATTCTTTGAACTTTTCGAGATAGATACGGGTGTTTCCACAGCGCCAGGTGTTGAGAATCTGCAGGTTAGGCCAATAATGTTTGGGCAACACCTCGCCATATTTTGCTTTAAGGGCACGCAATTCCGCAGCACGTTCGGGATTGGGCTTCTGCATCGCTTCCAACTCGGCACGGATTTCCGGCTCAATCTTCAAATCGGCCTTGATAGTGCCGTTCTCAATATCAGCCACATAGTCGTCGAAGTACTTGTTGACATTGTTTTGCAGCTCCACAATGGAAGAGGGATTCGCGGCGATGATCAGCGACACATTCTGCTCAATACCGCGACGCATGAGCACATAATAGCGTGCCTCGAAATCGGAAATGCCTGACACGCAGGGTGGATTGGCGTAGATTACCTTCAGGAAATCAGGACAGTTTCCTTGCGTATATCCGGAAATGGACCCTAACACGGTGCCGTCGGGCGCGTAGCCTTCCACGGTCTTCCCAATAACGGAAAACACCTTGCCGCCAAAAACTAAAGGGCGGTTCTGGATGAAGTTGTTGAGCCACACCTTGGTCATTCTCCCATACCGATTGTCAAGATATTCGGGGAAGATGGGTATCCATTTGGGTTGCGATGTGGAACCTGAAGTGGTAGTGTAGAGTGCTGGCTTTCCCGGAAACAAGACATCCGATTCACCGTTCTTATGACGTTCTACGTATGGAAGAAAGTCTTCATAATCACCAATTTGCACCTTCTCCTGATAGCGTTTGTAGAGTTCGGTGTCATCTTCAGCCCCCAGAATGTAGGCGAAGTCGTGCTCGCGACCATAAACAGTGTCTTTAGCTAATGTGAGGATGCCACGGAGCGTTTTCTCCTGACTCTTGCGCGGGTTCTTCGATGCTCGTTTCAACTGACGGTAATACATTCCACCAGCCATCCCGAGGAGGATGTTGATGAAGGTGGGCGTTTTTAAGTTTTCCATATTGTTTTTTTCTTCAATTCAAATTCAAAACAGCGGTAAAGATATATATGTTCTTAATAAATGTTAAAAACGGATATGTAATACACCAACATGAAGGTGATTTAACTGCCACCAAAAATCCAGCCACTGAACGATTTCGTCCAATGCCAAAGGGTCAATGGTGGTCTCTATTTCACCGTATTCCTCCAAGCTGCCGGTCGTGCAGGGCTGGAGCAGATGGTTGTCCCCTTGCAGTATGGTAAAGGTGTTCAGATTGTAATGGTATTTGTCTTTCAGATACTTACGCATGATCTTTTGGGCAGCGACCGCCTCCACTTGCAGGTCTTTTTCGCCGGAAATGGCTAACACAGGCATTTTTACCTTCTTGAGATAGGGGATAGGGTTGATATGGAACAGTGTGAAATACCACGGCGAGCTGAAGGTTTGCATGAGCGTGATTTTTCCTTCGGGGGTAATGTTGTAGTTAATTTTCTCTTCTTCAGATAATTGAGATGCGATTTTGTCCCAATATTGTTCCAGTTTGGCGACACATTGGTCTTTGTCTTTGCTTTTCTTGATGATTTGATAGATATCCTTGTTTATTTTGGTGGAATATTCTATTTGACTTTCGGTGAGTGTATTAGAAGCTTTTGCCAATGCGATATTCTGATAAAGCAGGATCTCGTCGATGGGCTGCGCGACTCCGCCGAGATGGATAGTGAACATGACTCTAGGATCTTCCGCCGCCACCATGAAAGCTACAAGACTGCCTTCGCTGTGTCCCAACAGACCGGTTTTAACATATTTTAAATCAGGTCGGAGCAATAGGGAATCGAGGATGAGTTTCACAGCATCCACGAAATCGTAGGTTGTGGATTTGCGGAAAACCGCCGTGGGTAGGTCGTCGTAGCGGAACGTGGCGTATCCGGCCTTGGTGAGCGTGTCGGCGATCACGGCGAAGGGTTTGTGCGCGAAGATGGTTTCGTCGCGATCCTGCCAACCCGAGCCGCTGATGAAGATAACTAATGCTTTCGGGGCAGAGTCGGGAAGGGTAAGTGTACCGAGGATGAGCGGGTATTTGCCAGCCCTGTTCTTGAACGTAATGTCCTCAGTATGATATGGATAGGGTGGTGTGGGTGTCTGCGGTCGCGGGAAGCACTTCCGTTTCGCCCCTTGTGTCAACGAGCAGGCAAACTTCTGTCCGTTCTGCTTGCATGTGCCCGTAATCCGCTGTCCGTCAGCCGACAGCGTGCCTTCGTAGCTTAGTCCGAATTCCGGTACGCGGAACGAGAGTGCGGAGTCCGCAAACGTCAGCCCGCTCACCGGCTGTCCGGTGAAATACTGATTGGGACTGTCGAGTTCGGCGTACAGTGTATCTCCTTGGTAGTCAATCTGCAAGCCGATGGTCAAGGAGTCTTTTTTTGACACAGCGATCTTGCCCTCCCAGTAGCCGGCGAGGTTTTGGGCGGGGAGGGAGACGGCGAACGTTAGTAACAATATGGTCAGTAAGTGTTTCATCGTTTCGTTATATATCATGTAATCGTTCGAACCACCCCGCCCTACGGGTACCCCTCATTCCCCTCCTTTGGAGGGGTGGCCGACAGGCCGGGGTGGTTTGAGGGGAATGGTGCAGCGTCAAAGATCACAGTTTTGTCCAGAGGTGTTGCAGCGATGCGTACGACTGCTGCAGTCGGGCCGCAACCTCTGTGCGTGGCACCCACACTGCCTGGCTGATGTCCTCCTCGGTTTGGGGGGTGAGCGACTGCTGCGGGGCGTGCATGGTGTACCAATGGGTGATTTTCAGAATGGGTGTATCGTGCAGAATGTAAGTGTGATACGTGTTTGGGAGAGCTTCAGCGAGGGTGATGTCGTGCAGACCGGTTTCTTCCTCCACCTCGCGCAGGGCGGCCGTCTCCCAGTCCTCGCCCTCTTCAACTTTCCCCTTCGGGAAATCCCAGCATCCGTACCGGAAAATCATCAGCACCTCGTCGTTTTCATCCGTCACAATACCGCCCGCCGCATGGATGATACGGAAATCCTGCGCAAACCGCTCCCATCCCGCCTCATCGTGGATGGATACCGGCAGGTTGTTGTGAAATATTGTCAAAGGAAAAGTGACCATTTTTAATTATGAATTAGGAATAACCTTAAACCTTAAACCTTAAACCTTAAACCTTAAACCTTAAACCTTAAACCTTAAACCTTAAACCTTAAACCTTAAACCTTACAACGTATATCTTACCCCAAAATTCAGTCCCCAGTCGAACTTGTGGTCGGTGAGACCGTCGAAGTTGAAGATGCAGCGGTAGCCCGGACGGAAGTCGAATTGCAGGGTGAGCGGGATGTAGAATTTGTATTCCAGCCCGAAGATGCCGTTCACGCCGCCTTTGTAATTGTTGCAGCTCTCATGTTCGTACGGCGGGCGGTTGTTCATGTACCGGTAGCATTGCCAGTTGTAGCCGACGCTTCCGCCCAGACCGGCAAATCCGTACAGTCCCTCGTAGAGCCATCCTTCGTACATGAAGTTCGGGGCGAGTTCCAGCGTCCACAGATGCGAGCCATAGACGTAACAGTATTTGGTGCCGAGGTCGAGCTGAATGGAAAAATGTTGCGAGGGGAAGGACTTGTAGGAGATTCCCTGCGTGGTGCCGAGGATCAACCCGTAGCTTCTTTTGTAGGGGGCTTGGGCGTTGGCTTGAAATATAAAACCCGCAAATAGCGCGATGAGCAACGTGACAACGTGGTTTCTTTTCATAATGCTTTTGATTTTATTATTCTGATTTGCAATAAGTTGTATATTCTTTATAGAAAATGAACCCGTCGGCAAAAATAAGAAAATATGTTTCACGATGTGCTGTTTGCGACTTTGTCAGCCAAATTCAAAAAATATGTATTTTCGCGGCCTTATTTTGAAACGGATGAACATGGGTAAACGTGTAGTTATCACAGGAATGGGGATTTGGTCGTGCATCGGCACGTCGAAGGCGGAAGTGGCCGAATCGTTGCGCGTGGGTCGTATCGGTATAGGCAATGACCCCAGCAGGCTGGAGTACGGCTATCAGTCGGATTTGACGGGTATTGTGCCGGAACCTGAGCTGAAACCGCTGTTGCACAGAAGGTTGCGTGCGGGATTGTCGCAAGAGGCGGCCTTCGCCTTCATGGCTTCGAAGGAGGCTTTCGAGCAGGCCGGCATGGACGAGGAGTACCGTCTCAACCACGAGATTGGGGTGCTTTTCGGCAACGACTCTTCCGCAAAGGCCATCATTGAGACGGATCGCGCGCTGGTGCGTCGTCCCGACACGGCGCTGTTGGGTTCCGGACTTATCTTCCAGTCGATGAACTCCACCGTGAACATGAACATGAGCAGCATTTTCCGTTTGCGTGGCATCAACCTGACGGTCAGCGCGGCGTGCGCCAGCGGCAGCCACTCGGTGGGCCTCGGCTACCTGCTCATCAAGCAGGGACTGCAGGATACGGTGCTGTGCGGCGGTGCCCAGGAGGTGAACACCTTTGCCATGTCTTCGTTCGACGCGTTAGGCGTTTTCTCGAAAAGGGTAGGGGATCCGTTGTGGGCCTCCCGTCCGTTCGACCGCGACCGCGACGGGCTTGTGCCCAGCGGCGGTGCGGCGGCCTTGGTTTTAGAGGATTACGACCACGCGGTGCAACGCGGCGCGACTATCCTTGCGGAAGTGGCAGGTTACGGGTTCTCCTCCAATGGTGGCGGCATTTCCGACCCCTCCAGCGACGGCAGCGTCATCGCGATGACCCGAGCCATGAAGATGGCTGGCGTCACCCCGGCGGACATCGACTACGTGAGCGCCCACGCCACGGGTACGCCCCAAGGCGACATGTACGAGGCTCTCGCGTTGGATAGACTCTTCCACAGACAGCGAGCCCTCATCAGCTCCACCAAGGGCATGACTGGTCACGAGTGTTGGATGGCCGGCGCAAGCGAGCTGGTCTATTGCACCCTCATGATGCAGCACAGCTTTGTGGCCCCCAACGTCAACTTCGAGCATCCCGACGATGCCTCCGCCCCGCTGAACATCGCCACGAAAACCGTGGAGATGCCGCTGAACACAGTGCTGAGCAACAGTTTCGGGTTCGGGGGCACGAACTCGGCGGTGGTGTTGAAACGAATTTAGAATTTAGATAACGATTTGCAGATGTTGTAGGGGCGAAAAATTTTTCGCCCCTACTCCTAATTATAACTGTGCATTCCCCCCAGCAGGAAATTTACCCCGAAATAGGTGATGAGCACACTGAGGAACGCCAGAATGCTGTAGAGGTGGAAGAAGAGCGGCTTCTGGAACGATTTCCAGAGGGTGCTGTGTAGCGGGGCGATGTAAACCAGCAGGGTGATAAGCGCCCAGACCTCCTTCGGGTCCCACGACCAGTAGTTTCCCCACGAGATGTTGGCCCATACCGCGCCGATGAAGATGCCTGCAGCGAGTAAGGCTACAGCCGGATAGAGCATAATCAGGCTGATGTTGCGGAGCCGATCCAGATATTGTGTGTTGGTCGGCTGTGTCAGGCGCACGATTACCGCACTGATGCCGTTGAGCATGATGAAGAACAACAGGGCGTAGGCGATCATGATGACGGTGACGTGCAGGCTGAGCAGCGGTGACGATAGTACCGGCATCAGATGGGTGATTGGGGGATTGGAACCGCCCATCATCTGCACTAACAGCACGATGCCGGTCATCAGCAGCCCGGCGGGCAACGCCATTTCGTATTTATTTCCGGTGTCTTGTAGAGACGTGCCATGGCGCGTCTCTACCATCGTGATAATCAAGGTGATGATGCAGATGCTCAGCGCCAACAGATTCATGGAGTCGAAACTGCCAGCCATGGGCACGTGGCCACCGGCAATCCAGCGCAGGATGAAGACCAGCGCCAAGAACACGCATAGCAGCGACATCCACACCACAGCAACTACTCTGACGGGTCGGTAGAGCTTGCGGCCTTTTCCGAGACAGATTAGGGCGACGGCGAAGCATATTAGCCCTAAAGTGATGGTCACCATCGCTAACCAACGACCTACCGAAAGCTGGTTGTAAATCCGCTCGGCTCGGTATTGTACTTTGGGCTGCACTTGTCCTAAGGAGTATTTCTCCTGATAGATTTTTGTTTTCTCGAAGAGTTCGTTCAACGCGGCAAAATCCCCTAACACCACATATTCTTTGCATAAACTCATCTGTTTGCGGATAAAGAGATATTCGTCGTCGGGGATTTCCAAGGGGAGTTGGTCGTTCTGTGAATACCACGTCACCTGTTGCGCACTGTCGGCGTGAGGGTAGATTTTCAGTAGTTGGCTGTTTAGCAACATGTTGATAATCTGCTTCTTCTCTTCGGCTTCGCGTTGTTTTCCTCGTTTAAGGTCGCGTTCTATTCTGGGAATGGGCTCGTTTTGCCAGTCGCTGGTGTAGAAGAGCCAGCCGCTGAAGACCTGCTCGGGCGTGTAGCCGCGATAACGGGCATTTCCATACAGTTTGGTGGTGAAGTCCTTGGCGAGGGTCTGCAGCGGACAGACACGGCCCTTGTACATAACGTACATCTGCCCCATTTTGTCGGCACTCTCCTTGGGCAATGTGCGGGGTTTGTTTGCCGCTGATGCTGGCAGGGCGGCTCCAACCGTCAGGAAGAGGGCGAGCAACACTGACGCCGACGCTGACGCTTTCCGCAGTAGCGTCCGAAATTGTCCGTTGCGTTCGAAGAACATCCCGATGAGAGCCACGAGCAGCAGAAGGTAGCCCGCGTAGGTCACGCCGACGCCCCGGGGGTCGTGGGCGACGGAAAGCACGGAGTTGCCCTCCTCGTCGTAGTCGCTCTGGTAGAAGCGGTAGTGACGATATTTCAGAATGTTGTTCATTGAGATTTTGGCGTCGGTGGTGGTGCCGCCGTCGCGAATCTGGAGGTAGCTCACGAAGTCCATCGGGGTGTGAGTGCCTGGGTAGGTCTCCACCTCGAAGCGGTCGAGGGTCAGGGAGAACGGCAGAGCTTCTATGCGGCTCTCACCATGCTTTTCGATGGTGAACTGCTTGTTATCGACGTGCGGTTGCAGCGTCATCTCACCGTGCTGTCCGGTGGTCATGGTGAGCAGCGCGCCGAGCAGGATGAGCAGCACGGAGCTGTGCAGGGCGCATACGACGGGCCTTTTCCACGATTTCCGTACAATCATCATAACGATGATGCCGAGGGCGAGCAGCGCCCACAGCGCGACGAACCACCACGAGCCATAGACGTGGCTCAGCGCGTAGTCGTTTCCGTGGCGCATTTCCACGATGGTGCCCGCGGCCATGGCGACAACCAAGGCGATGAGCAGGACGGAGAGGATATGTCTTATGTTCTTCATTTGCAGTTTCAGGTTTCAGGATTCAAGATTCAAGTTGCAAAAATATCAAAAATGTAGAGACGTGCCATGGCGCGTCTCTACTATTGCCTTATGCCTTATGCCTATTGCCTTAAATGGCATTGATGAATTTCACGACGGCGTCGCGGTCCTCTTTGCTCAGGTTGCGGAACTTTTCGACGGTCCAGCGGGCGTCGCTTTGGGTGCTTCCGTGCCACATGATGGCTTCGATGACGTTGCGGGCGCGGCAGTCATGCAGACGGTCGCTGGAGCCAGTGCAGACGGCGGAGAGACCGCGGCCCCACAGCGGGGTGGTGCGGCACCAACCGGTGCGGATGTCGTTGACCATGCAGAGACGGTGTTGGACCATGTCGGTGTATGGCCATATCTTCTGATTGGGGTAGCGGGGCAGACGCTGGTCGGCAGTGGTGAAGAAACCGTTGGGGTCAGTGAAGCGGTCGTTGCCGGTGGTCCAGCTGGGACGGTGGCACGCTGCACATCCAATCTCGCGGAAGATCTTGCGGCCCTTCTGCACCTCCGGATCGTCGAGATTACGGGCGGCAGGCACGGCCAAGCCTCTGTGCCAGACCATCAGGTTGACGTAATCGTCGTTGCTCATCTCTGCGGGCAAATCCCTACCCATCAAATAGTTGTAGATGTCGGTTTCGGGATCGCCGGTGACGTTGTATTCGGGGAAGTAGGTGTAGAAATTGGCCTGCACGTCGGGATCCTGGGAAGCCACGCGGGCGTATTTATCGGTCATGTAGTGGTAACGGCGGTCGCCGCGGGTCACGTTGGTGATGTTCCAGATGGCGTTAGCGCCGGGACCGTCTTGCAGGGGACCGCGGGAGCAGGCGTATGTGAAACGCTTCGGGTGGTCGGTTTTGCCGTAAAGACCCGTCGGGGCCCAGTCGGTGCCGGCCCACATCGCAGGATTCAGGTTCACACCGGCCATCGACTCTTTCATGTATTGCGCCTTCAGCGAATCGTCGGGGATGGCGTCGAGCAAACCGGTGCCGTAAATGCCGATGGTGGATTCGAGACGCACCACCTCGCTACCGTAAGGCAGCGGAGTGCCGTTGACCTCCAGCGGGACGTAGTAGGCGGAAGCGGGAATCGTCACCTCGGGGTAGATCAGGCTGTAGGTCTCGCCGTCGGGGAAACGATTGCCCCATTCGTCGGTGTATGGCAGCCAGTTGATGACAATCTGGCTCTCGTCGATGGGTGCCTTGAACGGCGGCACGGCCTTGGTCTGCGGCATTCCCGTCAGTGTAGAGACGTAGTTGCCGTTCTGGTCGGTGATTACCAGCAGGTAGCCGTTGCCCCAGTCGCTGGCGGCGTAGCGGTCCATGCGTTTGCCGTGACCGTAGCCCGGGTGGCAGGCGATACACGAGCTGCGGATATAGAGAGGACCCAACCCGTTGAAGGGCGGCGTGTTGATGGTGAAGTCGCGCTCGAACAGGTATTCGCCGTACTTGAACGCGGCGATGTCGGTGACCGCCGGAGCAGGATCCTCGTACGCCGAGGAGGAGCTGTTGAAGGTAGTGCCTAACTTGCCGCCGGCGTAGGTTTCCTCCTCAATCCACGACATCTCGCCGTTATCGGGTCTGTGGCAGGCCGCAAATAATGCGATTGCTAAAAGGATAAATAATGTCTTTTTCATAATGATTTTTCGTTTTTGTCAAGGTGTAGAGACGCAAAATTTTGCGTCTCTACAAATCAGAAATTCGAATTAATCCTCGTAGGTGCGCAACGCCTCATTTACCTTCGACAAAACCTCATCGAGGGCCTGGCAGGCTTCGATGGCTTCGGCGTTCTTGGGGTTGGTGTAGTTGTTTACGAAGGGACGCGGCATGGCGTTGATCTTGGTGAGGGCGGTATTGATGGCCTCTTCGACTTCGTTGTCGAGTTTGTTGTCCATCTTCTTGACGTAGGCGTGCAGGGAGAGCTTGTCGTTGCGCTGACCTTCGATGCCGCCGTAGTAGGCGTTCTGGATGCTGAGGATGTTGTCGTAGAAGTCGTTGATGGACTTTTGGCTGTAGGGGGATTCGATGTAGTTGGGGTCTTCGCCGTTGTAGGGCTTGCCGATCTTGGAGGTGCCCACCTCGTCGGCGATGGTCTTGCAGCCATCGACGATGGCCATGAGGCCGCTGACGCTGCTGGCGTAGGTACTGCCTGGGTTGCCGGCCTTCTTGAGGTTGTCGCCGTAGCTGTAGCTGCCGCCGTTGACGGTGCTGTTCAGCTCCAGCTCTTCCACCTTGTCGCGGTGCGACTGTGCGGCTTTGTCGCCGATCCAGCTCACCTCGAGTTGGAAGCAACGGTTACGCAGGTCACCTGCAACAGCGATGGCGTAGATCATCTCCAGGTCGCTGATTTCGGAGGCGTTCTTCACTTGGCCGTTGTTGAAGAGGATGTACTCAATGCCGTGGAATCCGAGCAGGGCGTTGCCGAGCTGTTCACCGGCATACACGTCACCGTCTTCGGAATCCATGGCCTGGATCTGGGCGGTGTTGCTCATCATCGTGTTGAAGGCGGCCACATCCAACGGCCAGGAGTCGATGTGCGGGTCGATGCCGAAGTCGGAGGCGGCGCCAAAGAGGAAAGCCTCGCTCTTTTCCCACCATGCACGGGCGGCAAGGAAGGTCTCGCAGGCCTTGTTCAGGTCGCCCTGCGAATGGCTGGCGCGGAAGGCCGTCAGCTCGTTGACCAACTGGTCGGTGTAGTTGGCCAGGTTGGTGTAGGTCGGGGCAATGGTGTGATCGACATACTGTTCGATGACCTGCACCTGCTTTTCATTGACGAGGTCGCCTTCGCCGTGCTTGCAGCTGGTCGCTACCAGCGCGATTGCCACTATTGTGGCGATGATTACGGTTTTCATATTTTTGGTTTTTAGTTTGTTTCTTGATAGGCCCCACACTGCGGCTTACGCCTTGTGTGGGGTTATTAGCACTTCGTGCGTCTTGTCCCTTCGGGACTGCTCAAGGAAGCATTTATCTCGGCACCATTCCGGCCGACGATGGGAGGCCGGAATCTCCGACTCGCAAGAGCACGCATCATCGTTTATGGAATTCGTGCGAGAACATGCCGGCCCAGGTGATGGCGAGGGCACACCAGGGTTCGGGGTTGTACTGCTGTTTCAGGAGGCGGACGCCGCCTTCGGCCTTGATAACGATCTCGCGGAGGGGACTGTAGTTGAGGCCGCCGCTGATGCAATGGCGGTTGGTCCACTCGTAGTCGGTCATAGCGTGGCCGGGGATGTAGGAGTCGTAGTACTCGTAGCGGGCGAAGAGGTATAGTTTGTGGCGGTCCAGCTTCGGGTTCGTATGGTGGTGGAAGATGTTGTAGCCGATTTCGCCGCCCGCGGTCCAGGCCGCCTGTCCCACAAGGGTCTGCGGGTAAGGCGCCTGCGAGCTGTGGGGTAGGGTGGAGTTATAGACGGAAATCAGCTCGCAGTCGCTGAGATAGCCGTAAAGGCCGCTGCCGCGCATCACGAGGCCCCCGGTCTTGTAGCTGAAATCGAGGCTGCCGATGACCGCTGTACCCTTCACGTCGGCATAGCGCGAGGAACTCTCGTCGGTGATGATGTCGTTGCGGAAGGTGTTGCCGACAAAGCCGCTGACCCCGATGCGCAAGCCTCGAATGCTCGTGTTATCGACACGGGCGGCGACGGCTAACTTGTTGGCGACACGGAACTCGTAGGGCGATGCGGAGCCGTCGTGAGCCCAGCCCGAGACGCTGAACATGCTGGAATTGAGCGACGGGATGAGCATCACGTCGTAGCGCCAACCCTTGATGCGGCCCCAGATTTCGATGCCGGTCTCGTGCCATGTGCACGGGATGATGGTGTTCTCGCCCTCGGGACGATAGACCCCGAAGAACTCGGTGGGCAGGTGGGCGTTGTTGGTGCCGCCGACGGGTACCACGATGTGACCGGCGCGGATGTTCATTTTCCCGCCCCAGAAGGCCTTCTGCAACCAGAACTGCTCCAAAGCGACCTCGCCGCCGCGCTCGATCTCTTTCTCGAACTCGCCGGTCTCTTCAGCCTCAACTTCCACAGCAGCTTCGGTACCGCCGTGCTCAAACTCTATTTCTGTGTTGAAGGTCCAGCCATGACCGAAGTCGTAGCCCAACATGATGACGGCGTGCGGCAAATCCACCCGCCCGTGTCCCTTGGAATCGGCATAGTTGGCCGCATGAGAGTAACGGAAGACGTTGTCACTGAAGAAGTTGTATTTATACACCGCTTCGCCGTAACCTCCGATGGTGAGTGTGCCGAGCGATTTACCGCTGGAAGTCGCGGATTTCCCCAACTTCACGGTGTCGATATCTTGTGCTATAACGGTCTGTAAACCAAAGAATAAAATGACTGATAAGGCTAATGGTATCCTTTTACACATAGAGTATATTTTTATAATGCAAAAGTGTAAAAAGTGCCACGATGTCCCCATACCCAAAAATGAGGATTCCTCAGGCATGGGGTAACAAGAAATAAGGATGGCTTATTTCATCTGTCCATTAGAACGGATAGCCGATGCTGAAGTTAAGGCGCAGGCCATCAAGGACAGAAGGCATGTTGTAATAGGAGGTGATCGGTCGGCTATAATCCGTTGTGCCGTCTTTGTTATACTTGTATGTCTGATATGGTGCGTGGATGCCAACACCTAAGTCCAGTCGAATCACGAGTCCGTCGATGTCGAGGCGGAGGCCGGCACCGGTACCTAAGGCGATCTGTTTCGCGATATTCGGATTTCCGATCAATCCGTCCTGCATCTCCTCCGTCAACCCCATAGTCTTGACATAGAACTCATAATCTTCCTCGCTAAGCATGTCGGAAATGTTATACCAGTTCCATACATTGCCGGCATCGAGGAAAACGGCACCGCAGAGCTTCCACACGATGGGAAAGCGCAGTTCGATGTTGCCTTCGAGTTTGACATCACCAGCATGGAAGATATTTTGGTTGTATTTGGTGCTATGGAAATTGCCCGGTCCGTAAGCGTAGGGATCGGCTGCACGCAGGCTGTTGGGGCCTCCGGCGTAGAAAGCTTCGGAGAGCGGTGCCCAGTCGGAGTTACCTAACGGGATATTGGCACCGGCAAAAAGACGCGTCGCGATGCACACTCGATCAGTCAGGTTGAACCGGTTCCACAGTTCGACCGTCAATCGGACAAATTCGTTGAAGGGAATCTTGCCGATTGGTTTATCCAGCTCATCCCACTTGTGCCCGAAGATGCAATAGATGGCGTTGACCAGGTTTCCGGCATCTTTGATTTCAAAGTCAATCATGGTGTTGACCGGCCGTTTGGAGCGGTAATCGCTGTAGGTTATTCCATAACCGATGGAGGGGATGAACTCGTTTCCGGCAAGCAATTTGACGAGTTCCGGGAAGTTGGCTTCATTATTCATATCAAGATTCCCAACTTTCGTTCTGACCACCGAGAGCGAGAAAGGCGTGAACACATGCGTAATGTGAGCAGACGGGCGGATGAAATACGAGAATCCTCCGGTGAACTTGTGGACACTACATCCCCCAGCGATGTTCTCGTACTTGTAACCCAACCGATAACGGGTGTCGCCATCGGGGTTGTGATCTCCCACCCAGTGCAGATACGGGAAGGTGAGCGAGGCATCGATACCGAACTTGTAGGTGTCGGTTTTCTTCGGGTCTCCCGGAAGTCGGTTGCGCAGCGCCCAATAGTAAGCCCCATAGCCCTTCACCGCGAAGGTTTCTCCGCGTCCCAAGAGGTTCCGGGTCGAGTGGGCGAGGGTGAGGTTAGGACCGATACTGTTGTTGGAACGATAGGCGACCGTTGCATCCGCTATGAAGTTGTAAGTACGTGTGATAGAATCGCCTAAGGAAGGCATGTAATGGTTGCGCTTAAATTGCTTGGTGGCCCCCACACCTATCCCCGACTTGTAGAGTTCGCCTTCAAAGATGTTGTCATAATCGCGTTGTGAGAACAGGCGCAGGAAAACATTGCCCGATTGGGTCAGTTTGTAGTCTGCGGATATAAGGCTGAGCAGTCCGTTGGTCTTGTTGACCTCTGGGTTGTCGGAAATGGTTGAACCGGCGGTAATGCGCAATCTATCGTTGAAAAGGGATTTGCTGATGGCGATGTTCATGTCGTTGGTCTTGCCGGCCGCATGTGTGGTTTGTCCGCTGCTGATATCAATATCTACGATTTTTCCCACCTTGGAATTAGCCATGGCGGCATTGATACGGCTGTTGATGATGCTGGACAGGGCATATCCATCCTTTTGCGCCGCTACATTGCTTTCGCCCATATACATTCCGGTAGCTAACAATACGGCCGCTATACCGTCGCGGGTGTCCTCATCCAAAGTTCGCGCGTGACAGCCTCGTCATCCGGTGCTTCGAGGAAGAAGCCGATGGTGCTAAGACCTAACGAATCAAGCATTCCATTTACGCGCACGCCCGTGTTGAAGGTCACACGGCGCGTCTCTTCGCCCGCCGATTGCACATCCGCTTTCACCTGTTGCGAAGCGGAGACATTCACCATTGTCTGGCCCAAGGGACCGTTGAGGGTGACGTGGCTTCCCGAATCCACCTGGAAGGGGATCATGGGGTACAACTTGGGCGAATAGCGAACCGTTCCTTCATCAACATAGATTGTTCCACCTAAGTTAAGCTCCCCGTCAGCGGTGTTATACTGCGCATTGACCGTGCCGTACGGTTTGAATTGCGCCAGATTCTTCTCGTCTATCGGATAGGTGAGGTCGGTGGTGGGCAGTATCGTGACATCCACATCGGCATGGATGCTGTCCAAAGGTCCGGATACCCGTCCGCGGATATCGGTTGCCAAGTTGCCATAAACAGGGAGCGCTCCGCCCTGTTCCAGCTTCACCGGAGAGAAATTGTCGGCAGAGACATCCACATCCACAAGCATCGTGTTGAGGTCCATTCCGCCGTTTAGAGCCAGATAGGAGCCGTCGGTGCTATAGATGCGTATGTCCTTCAATTTCACATTGTTATGCTCCATTACGATAGGCGTTTCGCCTAGATTCAACAACACATCGTAGGGCTTGTACATGGCGCTAACCTCTATCGGCTCCACTTCGGCAGAGAAATCCATTTTTGCGGGCAAACCGTCGGCGGAAGCCTTAACCTTCACGATACCGTCAAGGTCGATGTCTTCCATATTAAGGATGTTGTTCACCAGTTCAAGCGGGATGTCATCCAACCGTAAATCTGCCCGGATGGCATTGTCAAACTGCTCCGAAGGCGTAATTTGGATATCCGCCGTGCGGTTGTCGAGATCCATGCCATCGTATTGGAGGCTGTCTAATGCAAGGTGCCCCGTTCCGCGCAGTTCGTGCCCGTTCCGCTCCAGATTAAGCTGCAGCGCGGCATCGGTACAGAGGTCATTCACACTCATCACACCATCGGTGATCAGGGTGTTGGCCGTGAGCGAGGCCGTGGTCTTGCCTTCCGTCATGCGCACGCGCATCGCCGCCGTAGCCGCGGGCAAGCGAAGCCCCGTGCTGTCGTCGTCCGTGTTGTCGATATACGGGATGGAAACATCCAATGCCAAGTCAGATTGGAGCGAATCGGACTTCAGCGACAGGGCTAACTCCTCGATATCCAACCCCATCCGCTCGATGATGGCCTGGACGGGACTGCCTTTGGTCAGTTGAATGTCCGCCTGCAGGTCCGGGATCAGCTGTTGGAGCGTGTCCAGCATCGTCAGGTCCTGTAGCGAAGTGAGGGCATTCACAAATGTTGTGTCGGTGACGAGCCCCAGCATCGGTTGTATATCGTCCATCAGCCGGAGCGCGTGCATTGGGCTTTGCGCATCGATGATGAGCCCCTGGGTGACCAAGTACAACGATGTGGTGCTGTCCGTGGTGAAGTCGAGGTTCAGATGGTCGATGTCAAAATCCTCGTCCGCCACGTGTGCCACCACGTGCTTCATCTGCGTGTGGTAATCCACGTTCATCTGCTTCGGTGTCAAGAAGTCTGATACCCGGAACTGGTGCTCTGTCTCTGCCTTCACCCGCAGGTCGTTGTCTCTCATCGTAACTGGAAGATGCAGGTTGCCGGCCACGGTCTTGTTGGCCAGTTCGGCGTCGAGTATCAGCCCGGAAACATTGATTTGGTCGTAGATGCAATTGGTCAGGTTCATGGCCACTTTGCACTTCATTGCGGGGGAACGATAATCGATTCCTTTGCCCTGCGCATGAATCTCGCCGGCCAATTCCACGTGGTGATTCTCATCGAGGAATGGGCTTGCATCGACCTGCTCAACATTCACCAACATATCATAGACCTCATCATCAATGTCATAGAAACCACACAAGTTCGCCTTACTGCCGCGATAATCCGCATTGCCCGATAAGTCCACCCGCATCGTCTCCAAATCCAGCTTCGTGGCCATAAGGTCCGCTTTTGCCCCGAACTTGTCGGAGCGGGCGTGCAATCGGTTCGAAGTAATCAGTTCGGTGTTCAAGTCCACCAGCGCATCGCCGTGAATCGTGTCGAAAGGCAGGTACAGCGTCCCGAGCGTGAGCGAGGCATTCCCGATGTTCAGGCGGCGGGCATCGTAAATGTTTCCCCCAACGTCCGCCAACACATTCGTGGAGAGGGTGCCGGCGCGTATGTCCAGCCCCATTGGATTGAGCACGAACCGCACATTGCGCAGCTCACCGTTCGGAATGTCGAAGGCCATCGGGGTGGAGGTGGTGTCCTCCTCTTCCTCGTCTTCGGTTTCGCGCAGCTCAATGCCAACGTATGCATCTGCCAACTTCAAGCCGTGCAGCGGGTACTGCCCTTTCGCGATGTTGAGTCCTGGACTCTTCACATTCAGATGCCCCACGATAGCGTCAATACCTACGGCAGCAATCAGCGTGTCGGAGTGGACCGTCGCTTGGTCCAGCAGCAATTGGTCCACCTTGATAGTACGGGCCAGAAAGTCATCTTTCGCCACTTCGCTCCCGGGTTTATTCATACAGCCTTGCAGACGCAAACCGTGTACGTAGAGTAGCGTGTCCTGACCGCGATGACCGATATAGAGACTGTCGATTTCGATGTGCAGCGGCAGGTCTTCCTTGCCCTTGTATGCGCGGTAGAGAATCATCGGAGAGTGGTGGAAAGGAGAAAGATAAAGCCGTCCTAAATCCACATCCAAGTCGGTGCGCTCGTTGGCTATCTTCACGCATTTCTGCAGGACAGCCGTGCGGGCGCCGGGCGTCACCAGAATAACCGTTACGGCAATCAGCAGTAACAGCACTATCCCCAAGATGACACCTAAAACGATGCAGGGTATTTTCCAGATGAGACTCTTTTTGCTCACAACTTGTTTTTCTCTTTCCTTGATTCCTTCAGCTTATATTATTAATGCAACCGTGTCTTATACTTTGGCTGTTGGCTATTAGCCATTGGCTTTTGCGGATAAACCATAGCCAAAAGCCAATAGCTAAAAGCTAAAAGCCATATCTAGCAAACCCTCTTGGACGACCCGTTCCCAAGGCGCTCTGCCCAGGACATCATCAGGTCCTCACGCCTTCCGAAGATATCCTTCTGCATGCCGATGACATCGTCGAAGACCATCGTCTGGCGGTCGTCACCCGAGAACTTCTTCCACTCGTATTTGTCGGTGGAGGGGTTGCCCGTCCGGGCGAAATTGGTCCACATCTCCTTTACGACGTGGCGGAACTCACAGTCTTCGGTGCAAACGATCTTTCCGCTCCCCATCGGATCCGGAATAGCATTGTCAAACAGGTAAGGAAGTTCTGCCGCGTGTACTGCACCAAGCTCAGGGGTTGTCACCGGCTTCTTGACGAAGTACATATAGGTGTTGCCGCCGGCTGCAGCGTGCCTGATGGCCATATTGGTGTTACCGGCGCGGAAGTTGATGTCGTTGCAGTATTGCTCCAATCTGCTCCCTTCGCTTTCGTTTGCGAGCGTGGCCATGAACTCGTCGTACATAGCCTTTTCCTGGTCATTGAGCTGCGGGCGGTCCCGCTTCGCAATCCACCTCAGCGTATTTAAGAATCCTTCTTCGCCGCCCTCGAACGGAACGAAGTACCTGATTTCGTCCTGGTTAGATCCAATCATCAAATCGATCTTGGTCCTCTTTTCGTCTCCCCACATCTCGTACATAACGGAACGGTCCTCGGGCAGTATAACGCCGTCGAGGAGCGGAAAGTTGGCGCCTCCGAGAAGGCTGTTCTTGTCAATGGCGAATGCCACTTGATAGGCTTCTACCAACTGCTCGGTGGTGAGCGCCATTAGCTCGTCCATGGTTTGGCAGCCCGTTGCGGTCAGGAAGTTCTGCGTGACGTGGATGCCGTGCTCCATCGTGTCGCAGTAGGCGATGTTGGCGCTCTGGGCGATGCATTTCTTGAAGAGTCCCTCGCTTCCGTCGATGAGCGGGAGGAAGGTGACGCTTGCCGAGCCTGCCGACTCGCCGAAAATGGTCACGTTGTCCGGATCGCCGCCGAAGCCGGCGATGTTTTTCTGTACCCACCTGAGGGCCTCGAGTTGGTCGAGCAGGCCGAGGTTGCCAGCTTCCTTGAAGTTCTCTCCGCCAGGAACGCGTTCGAAGTTCATGAATCCCATAAAGCCGAGACGGTAGTCAATGGACACGAACAGGATGTCGGGGTACTTTTTAGCGATGCTGGTAAGGTTGTAGAGGGGCGACGCCTGGGATTCGGCGCAGAACCCGCCGCCGTGAATCCGCACCATGACCGGCTTCTTGCTGTCGGTGCAGCTGGTATTGCGATAGATGTTCAGCACGAGGCAGTCCTCGCCGAACTCCGCCGTTCCCATTGAGTCGTTCATAGGTCCGATGGGAACGTGGCCGGGCTTTGTCGCATCGTACACACCGTCATCGTCTGCAGCAGGAAGAGCTTTCTTCCAACGAAGCTTCCCAACAGGCTGAGTCGCGTAGGGGATGCCCTTCCAGATAATCAGCTCATCTGTTTCCTTGCCGACGAAGGTGCCGTTGTTGCACTTGACGGCCAATGACTTGTCGTAATTGCCGTCGGTGATCTTTTTGTTATCGCTATTCATGTTTTTATCCTAAATTTTTATTATTTCATTTCCTTTCCGCCGAAATACACCTGAGCTGGCTTGTTGTAGCTGAAGCCTTCGTGCTCGGCAGTGAGAAGGTCGTTGTCGAACACCAGGAAGTCCGCATCCTTGCCGACTTCGATGGAGCCTTTTTTCGCCTCAATGCCAAGCTGTTTGGCGCCGTTGATGGTAAAGCCGATGAGCATCTCCTCAATGTTCATTCTCTCATTCTCGGGCGGGAATACTTTGGCCGCTACGGCGAACGGATAGTGCTTGGTCTTTTCGGTAATCCAGCGGGTCATTCCCACCTCCATGCCTAAGTAGGGGTTCCAGGTGGTGAAATCCATAAAGACGATATTGTCGCTGGACCAGGCCACTGTGGCGCCGCTATCCCAAACCGATTTGCAGCGGAACTGCTTACAAGCACGTTCCATACCGAGCCAGGTAGCCGCGATGGCGGGGTCTCCGGAGTGCCAGTGCGGCGTAAAGTTGGCGAATACGCCGAGCTTGGCGAAACGATCCAGATCATCGTCGCACTCAATTTCAAGATGGGCGCAGGTGACTCTTACGTGGAGGTTGTCACCCATCTCCTTTTTGGCCATCTCAACGCCATCCAATACCGTGCGTGACGCGCGCTCACCCACGGTGTGAAGGTGAAGATCCAGATTGGCATCGTTGAGTTCCTTCAAAACCTTTGCGATCCCCTCCGCAGAGAAAGCGGTAGCCCCCGTCGTATGGACATCCACGTAGGGCGTGACCATGGCCGCGGTATGGATCTTCTGGGTACCGTCCATGAAAACCTTCATGGTATGGACCTTCAAGTGCTCCGTGTTATACTCACGCTGTATGCGCTTGAGTTGCTTCAAGCCTTCCTCGGCATCTCGCTCCGCGTTGATCACAAGGCTGCCGTCAACATAAACGGGCAGCTTTCCCTGCTTGTCCAGTTCGACCAGACGCTTATAGACCTTCTCATGGAACTTCATATCGCCCGGAAGCCCGGCATCAAATACCGCAGAAACGCCATATTCGACGCAAAAGTCGATCCAACGCTGAAGTGCCGTGTCAATCTGTTCATCGGTCAGTTCCATTCCGCCGTCCAGAATGATACGGACTTCTGTTGCGCCCTCATACATATTTCCGGTCACATGTCCGTCCTTACGCACGTAATACGCCAGTCCCGGTATAGGATCCGGCGTGTCGTCTGTAATGCCGTGCCTTTGAAGAATCTTGGAATTCACCCAGATGCTGTGTCCTTCGCCTTCCTGAATCTGCAGCTCGGCATCCGGACAGATGGCGTCAAGTTCCTCCTTTACGATATCCTCACCTTTAAGGAATCTTTTCTCCATCAGGAATCTGTAACGCTTCTCACCGGGATTCTTTTTGATATAGTCCGCCATCACATCCAGAGCTTCCTGCTTGCCGTTGGGCTCAATCCGCTCTCCCATGGGTGCGTACTCAAACCCTACAGGAATGGTGATATGCACATGGCTGTCGATGATGCCGGGCATAATGAACTTGCCGCCGAGGTCGGTGACCTCACCTTCATAGTTTGCGAGGCCTGCTTCGTCGCCCACATAAACGAATTTACCGTCTTTCACCACAAGTGAAGTGGCCATCGGATTGTTTTTGTCCGATGTGAAGATTTTTGCATTTTTAATGATTTTATCTACTTTCATTTTAATTTTGTTTTATTTCTATATTATTATTTTTTTTACCTTAGTTTATGTGTCTCAAAACGATGCGGAAGCCTAAAGTGGCGTTGCGGCCATTGTGTTCAATCTCGCGGCCGTGGTAGGCATTTGTGCAAGCGTAGGGCTCGCTGTCGTAGCAACCGCCGCAGCCCGCAATACGATTGCCTGACACTGGACCGGCATAGTCGGTGCCCTGGTCTGCAGGAAGGTCGGCCAGATCGGCATACCAGTCGTTGCAGTATTCCCAGACGTTACCGCTTAGGTCGTAGATACCAAGCTCGTTGGGCTGCTTGGAGGCCACGAAGTGGGAGGCGTGTCCGCCGTTGTTGGAATACCAGGCCACATCGCCTATTGTGTTTGAACCAGCGTAGATGTAGCCATGTGACTTACGTCCGCCGTTGGCAGCATAGTGCCATTCGGCCTCGGTGGCGAGGGCAAACCGCATTCCGGCGGGCAACTGATCGGCGCACATCGTGTTCAACTTGTCGAGGAAGCCGCCGCTCTTGGTGATGTCCTCATAGTTAATCATTGTGACGGGATAGAGACCTTCGCTCTCGGTTTGGCCTTGTGGTTTCGAACCCATGACGGTTTCCCAGATATAGTTCATCGTTTCGGTTTGACAAATATAGAAATCGGAAAGCGTCCCTCTGACGGTTTTCTGTTCGCCGTCGCGCTCGTAAACGAGCTCGTAGTTGCCGCCCTTCACTTCAACCATCGGAAGGTAGTAGCCGACTGTACCGTTGCTCACAGCGAAAGTAAGAACGTTGTCGGGCCGGGTAGGTTCCACCAGGTTTTCTTCGTTGAATTCATCCACAAGGACGAGTCGCAGGCCTCGGTTTGGATAGGATTGGTGCATTCCCAACCATGTGTGGTAGGCGGTTTCGAGACCCGTTTGTTTGGTGCCGTAGCTGCCGCCGCGGGTGACGCGGTAGTTGTTGTCGGCGTTGCAAACGTAGTTGAAACCTTGGTTGAGTTTGAGCTTGTCGAAGTAAACGAAGTTGTCGCGGGTCCATTCCCAAACGTTGCCGGTCATGTCGTAGAGGCCGAGCTCATTGGGTTGCTTCAGGCTGACGGGGTGGGTTGTGCCGTCCGAGTTGTCGGCGTACCAGGCCACTTCGTCTAATGTGTTGGATCCGGAATATAGGTAACCCATCGACTTTTGTCCGCCGCGGGCTGCATATTCCCATTGAGCTTCGCTGGGCAGCGCGAAACGCTTGCCAGCTGGCAGCTGGTCGGCGCATAACGTGTTCAGCATGTCGATGAAGCCACCTTCCTTGACGATGTCGTAGTAGTTCACATTGCTGACGGGGTATGCGTCGCCATTGTTTAACTGCCCTTCGGGTCTCCATCCCATAACAGCGTCCCAAAGCTTGTTGGTCACCTCGACGGGACATATGTAAAAGTCGGAGAGCGTTCCTGTGACAGTCGTCTCTTGGTTTTCGTACATATACTTCATCGAGTAATTTCCACCTTCCACTTTTTTCATAATAAACTCAACAGAGGAGTTTTTCACCTTGAAGGTGAGCGTCTCTGCGCCCCACTGGTTGTTATTTGAATTGTCCTTCTTGCAGCCTGTGAAGGTCGCGGCGCTTATGATGATGGTAGCGACAAGCGCCCATAATTTCATTCTTTTCATTGTTCTTTTTCCTTTTAGTAATTAATTAGGCTTTATAGACCTCTTCTCCATCGACGATGGTGGCGATGAGATTGGCCTGGGCGACCTTTTCGATGTCGTCGTGCAGGAAGTCGCAGTCGTACACGGTCATGTTGGCAATCTTGCCGAACTCGATAGAGCCCAAGCGATGCTCTTGGTGGAACTGACGGGCCACGTTGATGGTCATGGCGCGCAGCGACTGTTCGCGGGTGATGGCCTCCTTCAGGTTGCGTGGGGCTGTTGCGCCACCAGTCAATTCCTTCGGGTAGTCGCGTTTTTCAGCCGCATAAATGCTGAGCTTGATGTCCATCATCGGTGAGACGGGATAGTCGGAGTGGAACACCACGTTGGCACCTGCGTCATAGAACGATTTGATGGGGTAGGCCTGATCTGCCAGTTCCTGACCCATATAAGCGACTTCCTGTTCATAAATAGGAGAAGCCTTGCATGTCCACAATGGCGGAACCGCAGGAACAGAACCTGTTGCTGCCATGCGGCGGATATCCTCATCGGTCACGAAGTGCAGATGGGCCAGCACGTTGCGTTGGTCAAGGTTGCCGGTAATCTTCTCCGCGTCCTCAATACAGCCCAGCATGTAGTGGGTAGCACCGCCGCCCTCGGAATGGACGTGAACAGACATACCCTCCTTGTCGGCCTCCGCAATTAGCTGCACCATCTTGTCGTGGTCGTTGTAGCGCTCATTGCCGTGGTAGCCTGGCTGATCCAGATAGTCCTGGTTCTGCCAGCCCGTATGAGCCTCGGTCACACCGTCGAGGAACGCCTTGGGACCGATGATATGGAAATATTCACCGCTCATCTCCGCACGCTGAGCAGCGATGCGGGCTATCTCTGTCTTTGCGTCGGCATTATCAGTCACATACATCCATGCATAGGTGCGCAGCTTCAGCTTGCCTTCCTGCTGCAGTTCACTGTACGCCTGGGGTGCAACGCGATGTATCACTTCCGCACCAGCGTCTCCAACGGCCGTGAAACCGCGGCTGAGGGCCATCTCCTGCCAGGCCAGCAGATAGTCCTTGATATCTCTCACCGTAATAGGCAACTTCGGTACTATTTCGAACAAAGGACCTTCACAGATGTAGCCGTCGGGCTCACCTTCCTTATCTACATGTACCAAATCGTAGCCCCATTTCTTAGCGTAGTCAGCATCAACGCCTGCCCATTCCATCGCCTTGCTGTTGAGCAACATGGAGTGTCCGCCACCCGTTTGCATGAGCAGCGGCTTATCAGCACAGATTTCGTCGAGATAGGCCTTGGTGACATATTCTTCATTTTCCACCCACCCTGCGGCTACATAGAAATCGCGCTGCGGGTTCTTCTCAATGAATGCCTTGATGATGTTACGATACCTTGCATAGTCGGTGGTCAGTCCTCCCTCCATCAGGTTCGCTTGTCCAATAGCACGTTCTCCGGCAAAGCTGCCGTGACAGTGGGACTCCATAAAGCCCGGATAGATAAAGTTCTCACCGTAATCCAGCACCTGTGCGTCCTTGCTGGCGAGTTTCTTCGCTTCTCCTGCGCTGCCGATATAGGCAAACACGCCGTCCTTTACTAATGCGGCCTTGGCAAAGGGCCTCTTTTCATCCATCGTGATGATGTTGCCGAGAATTATCGTTTGTTTCATACTATGTTTTTCCTTTTTTTTGTTCAACTATATCTGCTGTCCGTTTTTTATTATATTGGGATTCAAGATTCAAGATTCAGGTTGTAGAGCTGCCATATTATGACAGCTCTACTTGAAACTTAATCGCGTCTGTATAATTCAGGGAGAGCCGCGCCTGAGGTGCTAGCGAACATAGCGCCCATAAATTTCACGAAAGCTTCCTTGTCGAATTCTTTCTTGGAGCTGGCAATGATAAATTCGGTACCGTTCAGTTTTGCGAACCATCCGGTCTCATAGAAGCCGTTCTTCAGATAGAATCTGCGTCTGCGCTCCCGTTGTTCGGCGTTGTCGCTCTCTTCAAACGTGCTTTCGTAGGAAAACCAGAACGGGATGTCTTCATAGTACTCCAAGATAGCTTTGAATGCCTTGCTGCCGATGCCGGTTGAACGCAGATCCGGACGGGTCGCGAAATAAACACCATAGACACTGGACTCTCCTCTGACTCCAAAGAAAAATGCGGAAAACTCATCCGGAGCTTCATCGGGATAGACGCCCAAAAGATCGCACGGCATCTGATCCAAGAATGCCAGAATACCGTCTATGCCAATGGGACGCTCATTTTCAGGGAATGCTTCCTCGAACAGTTTCTTCAACGCGGGAATGTCTGGGTGATTGGGGGTAAGGTTTTTAAGAATCATAATGTTTCTCCTTTTTTATAATGATTAATATGTGGATTCAGGATTCAGGATTCAAGATTCAGGTTCCTCTTCTGTTGTTTTGACGAAGCAGGCCACCAGTCCGTAGGTGATGGTGGGGCGAATCCAGATTTCAGTGAGCGAATAGGTGGTGAATTCGTCGGCAGGCTCCTTATGTATGTGTAAATGCCGGCAAGGATCATGTCGATGATACAAATCATCCACAGGTTGAGCTTGGAATACGTTTTCCATTCTTTGCGGGCATAGAAATAGGTGAGCATGAGGAGCAGCATCACCGCGAGCGTGAGACAAGCCAGGTGGAGGGGGTAGCTGGTGAGTGGGGGAGGGAAGAGGATGTCGCGCAACAAGATGGTCACCCCCACACATAGCGAGCACCAGTAATTAAACTGATTGGAGGTGATCCCTTTCTGGAAAAAATACATCACAATCATCACCAGACAGGCGATGTAGAACAGGTTGAGAATCAGTTCGGGCCAAGTTTCCTTCAGACCGAAATGGAATATCCCGTAAAGCATTGTGCCGACGGAAACAAACACACCCACACATACGATGGCGATGTCAACGATTTTGCTTTTTTCTTTGAATCTTACGTCCATAATGTTGTTATTTAATATGTACATCGCACTGCGGGAATGCAATGGTGATACCTGCATTGTTCAAAGCCTTATATACGACTTCCTTGGCGCGTTCTACGAATTGAATCCGTTCAGGAACCAGCACATACTGTTTCACGGCAATATCCACGGCACTGTCGCTCATGTTTTCCAGGATGAGAATGATGCCTCTCTTCGGATCAATGATATGGCGTCCGTATTTGTCTGTAGTGTCCAATTCCTTCATCGCTTCCAACAGCACTTCGCGCGCTCTTTCCACATCGGTGCCGTATTCCACACCGACAATAATTTTGGTCAACTCATACGAGTTGTTCCGAGTCAGGTTGTTGAAACTCTGGCCAAAGAGGGATGAATTCAGGAAAGACATTTCGGTGCCTTCGATGGTCTCCACCAGCACGCATTGGTAGTTGATGGCAGTAACCCTTCCTCGTGCCCCTTCGCATTCAATCCAGTCACCGACACGCAGTCGTCCGCCCATCAACTGGATACCGTAGATGAAGTTATTGATGATATCCTTGAGGGCAATACCAATACCGGCCGACAAACCACCGGCAATCAATCCCAAGGAGCGGGTGGGTACCTTCAACTCCTCCACTACCGCAATGGTGTAAATCATCCATACGATCGCACTGATGATGCTGTTCCCGATCGACAGGTTGATCTCGTTGGCCCGCACGTAGTCGCGCTTGTGCTTGCGCATGAATGAAGTGTATCGAATATAGTGCCAAATGACATGGATGATGCGACTGATGTATCGGAGCACAAAAAACAGGGCCAGCAGATAGATTATGCTTATAATGGACACCCGTAACGAAGACACACCCGTGGCCTCGTCCGTAATTTGAAAGAAAGGCTCGAAGTAGTATCGCGAGAAGAGATCTGTGAAATCAAATATGTCCAAGGAGAAGCGAACGCACACCGGCATGGAATACAATATCAGGACAGGAACAACGACTTGCTTGATAAGGTCGTGGAACCACGTGACACTGAAGAGCAGAATGTCACGGTCTTCTCCATACACGTATGCGTTGTGTTTCCGCTTGGCTTCGATACGTTCGTCCAACCATTTCTCTTTGTAACGGTCCATCAAATCCGAGATGCAGAAGATCGTTGACAAAGAAACCAACATGAAATACCAAAATACCAAGCCAATCAAGGCGAAAAAGATGAAACCGAAGAACGAAATAATCAATGCGATAGTATATACACCTAACGAAATCCAGCCGAGAATGCTGTCTATTCGCGGAGCTTTCCCTCGCTCAACCATACAAACGGCAAACTGTCCCAACACCACAACTAACAGGACAGGCGTGAACACAATGTTCAACAGAATATCCGGAATAAAGGTGTTCCGACAGATGATGATGAACAAAGACAACAGGATGGTGGGGATATAGAGACAGAAAACGTGACGAAGTTGGTCGGGTTTGACACGAAGCAGCAAGGAACCGGCAATGGCCGCCAGCAACCAAAGGAAGGTGTTGACGTTTTTCACGCCGTAGTGCACATACTCGCTTCCCTGCCATAAGTAGCCGAACAGCAGGAAATATAGGATGGTGCCCACCAATACGGAAAACAGAAACAATGACTTTTGTGGAATGACATTTTTGAATTTGGTGTAACGTCTTAGCAACCAAAGGATTCCAAACGCGAAAAGCCACACAATCAAAAGTGTGCCGAATTGAATGGAGCAGGCCGACGCCGAATAGGCTTTTTCCGCCCGTCCGGACAACTTGTTATAAAACTCTTTGTCCTCCGCCTTCGCCTTTTCCAAGGCATCAAAATCGTACTCGTTGCGCATCTCCTTCCTCATCTTTCTCCAATAGTTGTTGAAGTCGGAAAGAATTGTCGAATAGGGCGTTTGTCCGGTCTTAAAAACGTATTTGTCCAGTTCGGCGTAGAGGGCTTCGGCATAATTGTAGGCCTCTTCTGTGCGTAAGAAAGCGTTTTTGTAGTGTGTGCTGTCTGCCACGACGCTATTACGGTTCCTTGCGAACATTTTCAGCAGTTCGGAAGCGTGGAGAATACAGGAATCGCGGTAATCTTCCCCAGTCTTGTCCAGCACAAAGGGGGCCGAGGCACTGTCTTTGATGGCAATCTGGATGATTTCCTTCTCCAAGGAGGATGTGATATTCGACAGCGTGGTGTCCAACGAATCATTAACGTTGAAGTTTATCAGGCTGTCCAGTACCTTCTCGACTTCTATCTCAACTTCTATCTCCTTCATCTCCGGTGGAAGACGGCGGAGAGACTCAATAAGGCGTGCATAACGCTCTATTTCGTAGTTAAGTTCGTTGATGATTTGGTCATATGGACGCATGCCCTTGCTGAAGTTTTCATAGCTGGATGTCACTTTCTTCAAGGCGTATGCTAGGTCAAACGTCCTGTTCTGCTCCTGCGAATAGAGCAGAATGGAAAACTCGTTTGTCTGTGTGATGACATCGATCATCCGTTGGTGCTGACTCTTGTACTCTTTGTTGAAAAGTTGCTGTGTTTCAGGCCTTTGATCATATTGCGTCTTCAATTCCAGGTTCAACTCTTTGAGGGTGTTGGTCAAGGAACGCTCGTTCACAGCCACCTCTTGTGCCATTGCACAGACGGTGAAGAGAATAACCGCTAAAAGGCAGAGTGTTTTTTTGTAGATTGACAACATTTATACTAGATTCAAAATTTTGGCAAAGATAATATTTTTTATAGAATGTACAAGGATTATGAATCTTTTTCCCGAAATTTTCAAGCGGCGGGGATAGAACCCTATTTTTTGTATTTTTGCCGCCCGATTGAACGAAAATGCGATTATGTATATAAACGAGAACCTGAAACCCCAATACACCCACGATAACCTCAGTGCTTACGACGCGCAGCGTCTCGCGCAGCTCTATGCCTTCGGGCCGATGACGTTCCAGACGGCTCGGCTGATGGTGAAATGGGGCATCTTTGAGATGCTGGAAACCCCGATGACTCCGGAGGAGGTGGCCGAGAAAGCCAAGATTTCCGTCTATGCCGCCAAGTGCCTGTTGGAGGCCTCGCTGACGATGAACACCGTGACCGTTGATGCGGAAACCGGCCGTTACGCGCTCGCCAAGGCGGGCTGGTTTCTGGTCCACGATGAATCCACCCGCGTGAACCTGGACTTCAACCACGATGTCAACTACCAGGGAATGTTCTACTTGGAGGAAGCTTTGAAGGAGGGGAAACCCGCCGGGCTGAAGTGCCTCGGCGACTGGCCGACGGTGTATGAGGGGCTCTCCACGTTGCCCAAGGACGCTCAGGACAGCTGGTTCGCATTCGACCACTTCTACAGCGACGGCTCTTTCGAACAAGCGTTGGCGCTCGCTTTCTCGCGCCCCACGAAGCACCTGATGGATGTAGGTGGCAACACCGGCCGCTGGGCTATGCAGTGCGTGAACCACAACCCTGACGTGGAGGTCACCATCGTGGATTTGCCGCAACAAATCGGGATGATGCGCGAGCAGACGGCCGGAAAGCCCGGTGCCGACCGCATTCACGGCTATGCGGCTAACATGCTGGACGACAGCTGTCAGCTGCCCTCGGAACCCGCCTTCGACGCCATCTGGATGAGCCAGTTCCTCGATTGTTTCAGCGAGCCGCAGATTCTGAGCATCCTGCGCCGTGCTGCTACCGCGATGACTGCCGGCACACGCCTCTACATCATGGAGACCTTCTGGGACCGCCAGCGTTTCGACACTGCGGCCTTCTGCTTGGCCCAAACCAGCCTCTACTTTACAGCCATCGCCAATGGCAATAGCAAAATGTACCATTCCGACGACCTCATCCGCCTCGTCCGCGAGGCCGGTCTGCAGGTGGAGACGATTCACGACCTGCTCGGATTAGGGCATTCGGTGGTGGTGTGCCGACTGTGTTCATAAATTGTTCATAACTTATTTTCCTATTATATAATATATAATTTGTAGTTTTGCTGATTCGTTTGACAAATCAGTTATTCACCAAATTATACAGTTATGAAAAAAGCATTACTATTTCTCTTTGCGGCAGTCATGTTGCTGTCTGTCAGAGGTTTGGCGCAGAACAACTGCAATGCGCCGACAGGCTTGACGGCTTCATTGCACGCGCCGGAGTGGAACCATGTTCTGCTCAATTGGAATGCCGTGGTGGATTCTACACAAGAAGACATCATGTGGTCCACCACCACGTATTCAACCCGCATCGGCGGCGGTGAGAATGTCGCGCTCGATTTCACGGGCGTGATTCGTTTCACTCCGACGGAGTTGGCCGCTCATTCGGGCCAGTACCTCACCTCCGTCTCCTTTGTTCCCGGTGAGGATCAAACGGTGTGTACTTACTACGTGATGGTGTGGCAGGGCGGAAGTGTGACCAACGACACTATCTTCAACCCAGGTACCCTGATGGCGAACAAGCTTATCAGCACTCCGCTGAGCATCAACACCCTCAACACCATCCTCCTTGACACGGCCCTGCAGATAGATGTCACCCAGGAGCTGTGGATTGGTATCCGTTGTGACTGCTCGGCTGGCTATCCGCTTGGAGCCAGCAATAATACGGCTGTCTTCAACTACGGCGACCTGATTGCGGTTAATGGTACCAACACGGTGTGGGAAACCCTTTCCGGAGGTGATCCCACAGCAACTATTGCTGCTTACAACTGGTTGATTATCGGCCATCTGCAGACTGCCGATAATATGATTACCGGTTACAATCTCACTCGTAACGATGCGCTTCTCGCCACTGTCGGGGCCACTTCCTATCTGGATTCCGTGCCCAATGGCGATTATACCTACGCTGTGACTGCTGAATATCTCAGTGGCTGCGTCTCCAATCCGATTTCTGTTTCTGTCACGATGGCCTCCAACCCTTGTGCCGACTGTTTGGACACGGTGATTGTGGATGGCGGTACTACTCCGAGCACAGGATATCTGTTGCCGCTCAACACCTTCTACAACTACTCTTTCTCTGAGCAGATTTACACCGTGGCTGAGTTGGGCACCATCAACGGCGCCATCAACTGTATTTCCTTCCAATATATTTACGGCACCGCACAAACCAAGGACATTGTGGTCTATGTTGGCAATACCAACAAGAGCAGCTTCAGCGGCGGCGACTGGGTGCCCGTAAGTGAAATGTTCCAGGTGTTTAACGGCACGATCAACTTTACCAATGCCGGTACTGACAACTGGGTGAACATCCCGTTTGACATTCCTTTCGAATATGACGGCACCAGCAACATCGTGGTGGCTGTGTTGAACAATACGGGCAGCTACGTCAGTAGTTCGAACCCCACTTTCAATGTGCATTCCGCCTCCAGCAAGAGCCTGTATCTTTACAATGACAGCAGTCCCTACAACGTGAACTCCCTCGCCTCTGGTACTGTGGGATCAGACCGTAATAACCTCCGCTTCCTCGTAGGTGAGCCGGTGGTTTGTCCGATGCCCACCCATCTGACGGTCACCAATGTGACGGACGAAGGGGCAACCATTTCATGGAACTCCGGCGAAGACCACAACGGTTTTGAATTAGTGCTGGTTCCCGAAGGCAGCACCCTGAACAGCGAAACGCCCATCACGTTGAACGACACCTTCTATGTGGCTACCCAGTTGACCAGCAATACCAACTACACGGTCTATGTGCGTGGTAACTGCGGTTCTGACAATAGCTTCTGGAATATGCAGACTTTCAAGACGTTGTGTGCTCCGACAGCCCAGCTGCCTTACGTGATGGACATGGAAGGCTTTGGCACAGGCAGCGGCCACATTCCCGATTGTGCGGAAGTAGGCATCTGTACTGGTTACACCAGTTATCCCTACATTTCCGGCACTTACCACAATTCCGGCAGCGGAGCTCTCTACTTCTACTCCTATACCCCCAACTCCTCGATGATCCGCTTCCAGGGCCTTGACCTGACCAACAACACCGAGTCGTTAGTGATGCGTTTCCACGAGTATAAGACATCCGCCGGATACGGCTACATGCAGGCCGGTTATATGACGGATCCCACCGATATCAGCACGTTCGTTTCATTGAAGACGGTCTATCCGAACGATCTTCAGACTTCCACTTGGACGGAATTTGTATTTGCGCTTCCCGCCGCAGCGAACGGTCAGGTGATTTATCCGACGCTCTACTGTCCTTTTGCACCGGGCAGCTCCTCCAACTATGTTTATGTTGACGACATCGTCATCGAGGTTGGTCAGACCGCTTGTATGGCGCCGCACAACTTGCACTTCAGCAACATCAGTGGTAGTTCCATACAGGTACACTGGTCGCCCGACGTGACCGCTTCCGGCACCGAGACCTACCATGTGGATTACACGGAGGCTGGCACCGACAACTGGCAGAGCGTGACCACCACGGCCAGCTACTGTCTTATTGGAGGCCTCACCCCGCAAACTCAATATGAAGTGCGGTTGTTCATGGATTGTGATGCAGATGGTTACAGCGATACGCTGACCGGTACGGTGCTCACCAATTGCCTCTCCGGCGGCGAACTGGCCATCGGCTCAGGTACTGGCACAACCTCTTATCTCCCGTCCTACTCTTTCTACAACTACTGCTACACGCAGCAGATCTTTCTCTCCACTGAGTTAAACGGCCCCAGCACACTCACCTCAATCGCGTTCGATGCTTCCGTCATCAACTCTTCGCGTACCTATAAGATATACCTGATGCATACGACGGCCTCGAATGCTGACAGCTGGCTTCCCACTGACTCTGCCGTGTTGGTTTACAGCGGCAGCCAAACGATGACTCTGGGCTGGAACACCTACAACTTCAGTGCACCGTTTGCCTATAACGGTACCGACAACCTTGCCGTCATTGTTATTGATGAGACGGGCAGCTACACCACCTCCAACCAATGGATATCGCACACGGCTTCCGGAACGTTGGCCAAATACATCTATCAGGACAGCTCCCCGTACAGCATCAGCACCACACCGAGCAGCGGTTCTTCCAGCAGCACCTCCACCCGTGCCAACGTGATTTTCGGTGGCGACTGCGACTCTGTGGCCACCTGTATCGCTCCCAACGTTGTGGTGACCGACTACAGCGATGAGGAAATCACCATCGCTTGGGTACCCGGCGATCAGGAAACCTCTTGGGAATTGGAGTACAAGACTGCCGACACTACCGACTGGACCTCTGTGGGAACGGTGACCGCCACCACCTACACGTTCACCTCCTTGGCCTCCAGCACGGATTACAACATCCGTCTGCGCAGCGTCTGTTCCGGTTCCGAGTATAGCAACTGGGTCACGGTCAACGCCTTCACGGTGTGTGACTACGTCAATGTGCCTTATACTCAGGACTTCGAGTCGGCTGCGGGCAGCGGCTCTTCCTATTTCATTGACTGCTGGTTCCGTGGCACCAACAACTCCACGTCTTATCCCTACGCTTCCTCCTCGTATGCTTCGTCGGGTACCAAATCCCTCTACTTCTATGGCACCTCCACGTATTATAGCTATGCTGCGACCCCGCGTTTTGACGACGCTGTGGCGATGGACAGCTTGGAGGTGAGCTTCAAGTTGCTGGCCACCAGTACCGGCTACAGCATCGAGGCGGGTGTGATGACCGATCCGTCGGACTACAGCACATTTGTGCCGATAGGCACCTTTACTGTTCCGGTGTCATATACCTGGGATACCTACGAGATTACCACCACCAACTACTCCGGCAATGGCCGCTATCTGGCCTTCCGCATCCCGCAATGGGGTTCCTCTTACATGTATTTTGACGACCTTTATGTGGATTACATGGCACCCTGTGCTCATCCGACGGATGTCGTGCTGCAAAGTGCGACCGATAACGAGGCCACCCTCGGCTGGACGCCGGGTGGTGACGAGAGTGAGTGGGAATACACCTACGGACCTACCGGCACCGTGGATTTGGAAACGGCCGTCATCAACGTGGCCTATACCAACTCCGCGACGCTCTCCGGCCTGACGGACAATACGACCTACGACTTCTACGTGCGCACTGTTTGTACGGCTGGCGGAGAGAGCCACTGGTACTCGATTTCCTTCACCACGGAGTGTCTGCCTCTTACGCAGCTGCCCTACACGCAGAACTTCGACTCCATGAGTACGCACACCTCCAACACCACTTCCGGTCCCAACAACCTGAGCGACTGCTGGCATGCTTATAACACGGGCACAAGCTATACCGCTCTCCCGTATGTCTATTACAGTTCCACGTACGCTGCCAGCGGCAGTTACAGTTTGGAGTTCTACACCTACACATCTTCGGCTTACTCCGACCAATACGCCATTTTGCCTTCTCTTGACACGGATACTTATCCGCTGAATACTTTGCAGTTGTCTTTCGGAGCCCGTCGTTACTCTACCTCTTATCCGTTCTGCTTGATTGTGGGCGCGATGACGGGAACGGACATCAATACCTTCGAACCGATTGACACGATGTTGTTGACCACTGGGTCTTCCTACGAGGATGTTTTCATGTTCCTCAGCACCTATAATGGCACTGGCGACCGTCTCGCCTTGATGGCTCCGAAGAATATCGGTAACTTTGTGTCCGGCGCCTACTACAACGAGGGCTTTATCGACAACCTGACCCTTATGGTGGCGCCCACATGTCCGCAGCCCACACACATCACTGTCGATAATGTGACAGAGTCTTCCGTTACCCTGGGCTGGAACGAAAACGGCTCTGCTTCCAACTGGGTGATTGAATACGGTCCGCAAGGCTTTACGCCTGGCACTGGTACGACGGCGGCGGCCAATACCAATCCGTTTATGGTTGATAACCTCGCCTCAGCAGTTACGTATGATTTCTACGTAAAGGCCGACTGCGGTGGAGGCGATGAGAGCCTGCTGACTGGTCCTGTGGCGGCCACGCCGGGTTCCTACAACATGCCCGCTACCGGAACCAACACAATTACCACCTGTTCCATGATTATCTATGATGACGGTGGTATTGACAACGACTACAGCACCAACTGTAACTCGACGTTGATCATTCAGCCGAGCATTCCAGGCAATGTTATCAGTATTTCCGGTACCGTGGACGTGGAGAACAGCTGGGATTACCTGTACGTGTATGATGGTGCCAGCACCAGTGGTACGCTGTTGGGCACTTACTCCGGCACCTTCACAATCACCGAGTTGACATCCACTACTGGCCCGCTTACGCTCTTGTTTACCTCTGACGGCTCTGTGGTTTATCCCGGTTTCGCACTGACTGTCTCCTGTCTCTCCAATACATGCCCGGCACCGTCCAGCATTGCGGTTTCCAATGTCGGCAACACCTCTGCTACGGTTTCTTGGGTTCCTACTGGCACTGAATCCAGCTGGATTGTGGAGTATAAGACGGCTTCGGCCACCACTTGGACGGTTGCCACGGTCACCACGACGAGCTACCAACTCACCGGTCTGACGGGCCTCACTACTTACGATGTGCGTGTGAAGGCTGACTGCGGCGATGAAACCTCCTCTTACAAGACGACCTCCTTTACCACCCCGAACTGCGCTGCTTCCGACGCTTGCGAATATACGTTCATCCTCGGCGACGGCTACGGTGACGGTTGGAACGACGGTTACCTGACTCTGCAACAGAATGGTACGACCATTGCTACATTGGAAGCTGAAGATCATGGTGGCGACGACGAACAGTCTTACGATACCGTACACCTCGTGCTTTGTGACAACACAGCTACGTCGTTGGTGTGGAGCTTTGGCAGCTTTGACGATGAAGTCAGCTTCACCATTCTCGGTCCTGACGGCACGCAGATCTATACGATTTCGGATATGACGTCCTACACCACCTACACTTTTACCACCGACTGTAGCAACGCCCCTGGCCCTGGTCCGGATCCTTGCGCTACGCCGACCGGTCTGCACAGCACGGATGTCCAGAACGAGAGCATTGCTATCGCTTGGGATGCCAACGCTGATGTGAGCAGCTGGAACATCCAGTACCGTATTGTGAACGGGCAGCTTAACTCCGCGTCCTCCAATACGAACAGCTACAACATCACCGGTCTGACGGGCAACACCGACTACGAAATCCAGGTCCAGGCGGTGTGTACGAGCGGCCAGACCAGCGATTGGTCTGCGGCTATCACTGCACACACCACCAATGTGGGCATTGTGAACCATCTGGAGAACAGCGTGGTGTTGTTCCCGAACCCGGCCAAGGAGTACATCGATGTCCGCATCGACGGCGATGTGACCGTGACCGCGATGGAGGTTTACGATGTGTATGGTAAACTGATCAACACCGTTGTCGTTACTGAAAATCCGACTCGCATCAACGTCTCCAACCTCGCCAACGGCATGTACTTCGTGCGCGTGACGACGGAAGAGGGAATGGTGACGAAGACGTTTGTCAAGAAGTAATGATTCATTGATAATGACCAAATACGTCGGTATTTGGTCATTATCAATTGTAAACAAAAAAGGCCGTCAGTGTTTGCTGGCGGCCTTTTATGATGTTCAGTTGTTGCTCTTCTTCCGTTTCCGGCGGCGGTGGATGATCCAGTTGGCCACTTCCGCACCGATGGAGATGGCGGCGAGCCAACCTGGCTTTCCGCTGGTCTTGGTCACTTTCTTGCCGATGGGCAGGGCGCGCACCGTCTGGATGGCCTGGCCGATGCTGGAGGAAGAGAAGTTCTGCCCGATGTGGCGGACTCCCTTGACGCCCGACCAGAACTTCTTGAACGTTTCCACGTCGTCCTTGTATTCGTCGAGGTCCTTGCTGAGCTTGCGCTCCTGCACCTCGATTTTGGCCTTGATTTCCTGCTTGCGGCGGGCAATCTCCTGCAAATCGTTGATGGGGGCTCTCTTACTCATGGGAACCTCCTTTCTGCGTTTCGTACTCGTCTTCCACGTCTTTGATCACGTTCTCGGTCTCAAGCTCCTCCACATCGTCGGGATACATGATGCGGCTGAACTTGCGGATGAGCGGTTTCACGAAGAGGACGTCCTTCTTGGACAGCACGAAGACAATGATGCCGACGAAGAGGGCGCAGAGGATGGTGTAGGCCCAGGCGGCGTTCAGCGCGAGCGTCAGCCAGTGGATGACCGCCGACGACAGGTAGATGAGCACCACCAAAGCGCACACGATGACGATGAGCATGGAGAAGATGACCGACAGCAGTTGCGTCGATTTCTCAAGGAACTCCAGCTTGAGCAGGTCGTAGCGCTGCGAGAAGTACGTTTTGGTGTCCTTCCACGTCTTCTCGCTGCGGTCCGACTTTTTGGTGAATTTACCGAAGATGTCCATTACAGCTCTTCGTCTTGGACGTTGTCTTCGAAATCGTCATCCTCGATGTCGATGTTGAAGTCATCCTCGCTGGGGGCACAGGCGCGTTTCTCTTTCAGTTTGGCGATCACGCGGTCAATCTCCTCGCGGGTCATCTTCTCACCCACTTTTTCGCGGATTTCCTTACCCTTTTCGGTGGTGCACAAAAGGGTGATTCCTGTAGCTGCGGCGGCTCCCGCCACGAATGCTAAAATTTCTGAAGCTTTCATTTTTTGTTGTTTTTTTAAGGGTTAGTGTTTCTTTTTATTTGTTACGCCCCACACTGCGGCTTTGCCTTGTGTGGGGTTATTTGCACTTCGTGTGTTTTGCCCCTTCGGGGCTGCTTAAGGAAGCATTTTATTCATAATACTACATTCTTCATTCTACATTGTCAACTGATGTCGTATCCGATTCGTTCCACCGACTCCATCTGGTCGATCTGTCGCAGTTGCTCGATGAGGTTGTTGAGGGTCTTTACGCTCTGGATGTAGAGCATCAGGGTGCCGGTAAAGACATTGTTTTTGGACTCGATGTTTAAAGAGCGGATGTTGAGGTCCATCTGGGAGGTGACGACGTCCATCATCTCCTTGATGATGCCCTTGCGGTCGAAGCCTTTGAGCTTGATGCCGGAAAGGAAGGCGATGTTCTGGCCTTTGCGCCATTTGGTCTTGATGATACGGTTGCCGAAGCGCGACATCTGCGAGATGGCGTTCGGGCAGCTGGTCTGGTGCACCACAATGCGGTTGTCCGACACCTGGAAGCCCACCACCGTGTCGCCGGGGATGGGGTTGCAGCAGTCGGCCAGCACGTACTTGATCTGGTCAAAGTCGTCGTCGAGCAGGAAGGCGTTCGGGGTTACCCGCATCTGCTCGTCGATGAGCTGGTTCAGGGGTTTGCTCTCGATTTCCTGCGTCACTTTCTGCTGGAAGTCGGCTAACTCCTTGGCGTTCTTCACCGACACTAACTTGGCTATCTTGTTCTTTGTCAGCTTCTTGGAAGCTACGGCACTCCAGAAGTCCTCGGGACTTTTCTCCAGCGAGGCGGCCATCAATTGCTGGACATTCTCTTCGGTGAATGCCACGCCTAACTCGTCGAAATACTGCTTCAGCAGCAGCTTTCCGGAGGAGATGAGTTCCTGCTGCTCGTTGCGGAAGAAGTCCTTGATGCTGCGGCGGGCTTTTGGGGTCTGCACAAACTCCAGCCATTCTGCCTTCGGGAACTGTTTCTTGGAGGTGATGATCTCCACCTGGTCGCCGTTGTTGAGCGTCTTGTTGACGGGGGTGATGTTGTAGTTGACCTTCGCGCCGATGCAGTGGTCGCCGAGGTTGGTGTGCAGTGCGTAGGCGAAGTCGAGCACGGTGGAACCCTGCGGCATCGATCGCCCTTGGGGGTGAAGACGTAAATCTCCTTCAGCCCGAGGTTCAGCCGCACTTCGCTGAGGAAGTCGAGGGCGTCGGCATCCTTGCTGTCGAGAATCTCGCGGGTTCGCAGCAGCCAGTCCTCCAACCGCTTGTTCAGGTCGGTGTCGGCGCTCTCGCCGTCGTCCTTGTAGTGGTAGTGTGCAGCGAGACCCTTTTCGGCAATCTCGTCCATCCGTTTGGAGCGAATTTGTACCTCTACCCAGCGTCCCTGCTTGCTCATGGCGGTCACGTGCAGCGACTGGTAGCCATTGGGCTTGGGGTGGGTGAGGAAGTTGCGGTCGCGCGAGGGGTTGGTCTGGTAGAGATTGCAGATGATGTGGTAAATTCGCCAGCAGATGTCGAACTCCTCGTACATGGGGCTGTCGAACACGAACCGCACGGCGAAGATGTCGTACACATCCTCGAAGTTGATCTGTTTGCGCAACATCTTGTTGTAGATGGACGACACGGACTTGGTGCGGCTGGTGATTTCGGCCTTGATGCCGGCCTTGTCGAGGGCTTGCTGGATGGGTGCGATGAACTCCGGAATCATGGTTGCGCGCTCCTGCTCGGAATCCTTGAGCTTCTCAGCGATGCTGAAATATTCCGTCGGGTTGGTATAGCGCATGGCGTAGTCCTCTAACTCGCTCTTGATGGCGTAGAGGCCGAGTCGGTGAGCGAAGGGGACATAGAAGTAGGAGGTCTCGGAGGCGATTTTGAGCTGCTTCTCCGGCGGCATCGCGTCGAGGGTGCGCATGTTGTGCAGCCGGTCGGCCAGCTTGATGAGAATCACTCGCACGTCTTTCGACATGGAGAGGAAGATCTTCTTGAAGTTCTCAGCCTGCAGGGAGATGTTCTCGTTATCGACCACAAGGTCGTCGATTTTGGTGAGACCGTCGATGATGTTGGCCACCACGTCGCCGAAGAGCTCGCGCATGTCGTCGAGGGTGTAGTCGGTGTCCTCGACCACGTCGTGCAGCAGGGCGCAGATGACGGAGGTGGCGCCGAGGCTCATCTCGGAGCAGCAGATCATGGCCACGGCGATGGGGTGGTAGATGTAGGGCTCGCCGCTCTTACGACGCACCCCGTAGTGCGCGTCGGTGGCCAGCTTGAAGGCCTTGCGGATCTGCTTGCGCTCCTCCGCGTCGGTCCGAGGCCACACCACCTGCAGCAGCTCGCGGTACTTCCGCACCACCGTCTGGTTCTCCAATTGTTTGTTTGGTATGTATCCTCCCATTTTTCGTTCTTCGTTTTTAGGTTTATGGTTTTGCAAAAATTGTGCCGAAAATATTTCTGACAATAACTAGGGACTGTCGTTTAATTCTTTCCTTTTGATTTTGTCGGTCGCTTATGAACGGATTTGCTCCGTTTTTTCGGAACAGCATTGTTCATAACTGTCCGTTTTTTGTTGATAACTGTCTGATTCCTGTACTTTT